>CAZHMI010000077.1:0-8473 GCA_964533795.1 uncultured Candidatus Bathyarchaeia archaeon | reverse complement strand
CGTCATTCCGTGTCACTGCAGAAGCCAAACACATATGGCAAACTCTGGTGTAGGTTGAGAAGCCAGAGTGAGATGGGAGATGGATAAGCCGAGAGACATAGTGAAGTTGCGGAGATGGTGTGTTAGGCGATTGGTTGAAGGCTGGCCTGTGGTGAAAGTGTCTGGACATGCTCAAGTGCCTTTGAGAAGCGTATACCGATGGTGGAGCCGCTTCCAAGTGAAGGGATGGGGAGGGTTGATTGACGGTTCAAGAAGGCCTCACGCCCCCATAGAGTACCCTGAGAAACTACCGCTAAAGTAATTGAGGTTAGGATGCGAGAGGGATGGTGTAGGAAGAAAATGCGGAAACGATTGTACGAAACTCGTACTCATATGCACCCATGATTGCATAGAAAGCTTAATTTCCTTTCTACTTTGTCATACTAAACCTTGGAGGAAAATCAGTTTGATTGATAAGAAGAAAATAGAGAAAGGCGTTGTGAACATGCTCAAGGTGAACATGGGACTTAAAGCCGGAGAAAAGCTCGCAGTGGTTACAGACAGCCCAACTATCGAGGAATGGAAGAACAAGAGCAGTGACAAACTTGCAGATGCTGTACGCAGATCAGTGCTCGCGAAGATGATAAGTGAGATAGCTGCTCAAAAGTTCCCAGAATCAAGCGTGGAATTCTTCGCATATCCTTCGGTGGGCAAACACGGAACCTATCCAGGAATTGAAGTAGAGGAAAAAATGAAGGCCGCAAATGTGGCAGTAGCAATAACAACGTACTCGCTAAGTCACACAGACGCACGTGAACATGCGACGCAAGTAGGAACCCGAGTTGCAAGCATGCCGATGTTTCTGCCAGAAATGTTCTACCCTGGAGGTCCTATGGCCGCTGACTACGGGAAGATCGCAAAGGAGACGAAGAAGATCGCCGACTTGATCACAGAAGCGAGTGAAGCGAATATCAAATCTAGAGCGGGAACAGACTTTACGTTCAGTCTCAAGGGAAGAAAAGGGATGTCGGACGCAGGAATATTCACGGAGAAAGGAGCGTGGGGGAACTTACCCTCAGGCGAAGCGTACTGTGCTCCGCTGGAAGGAACGGCGAACGGCAAGGTTGTCGTTCAAAAAGGCTGGTATCCAGACCTGAAAGAGAACATGATCATAACTTTCAAGAACGGAAAGGCCATTGGGATCGATGGCGGGGGCGAGGTCGGGAACAGATTTAGAGAACTCCTATCATTCGGTAAAGAAGAGGAACCGTATCTCTCGCGTAGAAACCATGCAGAGCTCGGCGTAGGCACGAACCCGAATGCTAAACGACCAGACAATGTCTTGGAAGCTGAAAAGATTAGAGGAACAGTTCACGTCGCGATAGGAGATAACTCCCATATGGGCGGCGCGGTCAAAACAGACATTCATGAAGACTTCATAATACCGATGGCAACCCTGACACTTGACAATAAAACAGTTATGAGGAACGGGAAGCTGGTTATTTAGGCCTCCCCTCTTTTTTCTTTAGATCCAGACAAATCTGCGTGAACGCGGACTGATCAGAAAAATCTCAGCATTTCGTAGCTAGATCGCTCTTGGTAAACGTACCTCTAGTACTCCTCTCTTAAGTTTTGAGCTTATACCTTCTTCGTTGACTGGAACAGGAACGTGAATCACCGTGTGGAAACATGAGAATTCTCCTCTTCTATGTTTTATACCGAAATCGTCCAATTTTATCATCTGCCTAGTCTTCGCATAGACTTCAAGAGTATCTTCATCGATGATCTTTAGTTTCACGGACTCTGAGTCGCAATACGGAAGATCGATTGTCACAACCACTTCAGCAGCCCCGATGAAGATGTTTGATAGGGGCTCTATAGAGCATGCAACTTCATTCCATCCGGACGCGAACATTCTCTCAGCCATGGTCTCAGCGCGCCTAAGATATTCGTCAAGTACGTCAAAGACCGCCTTCCTCTTCGCTTTCTCCATTTTCAATCACCCATATAATGGAGGAATATCATATTCCTGAGACTTGTTCATTTTAGCCATTTCAGCTTGAGTACGCTTCATAACATCCTTTGCTCGCAAACGAATCTCCTCACCTTTATGCAACAACTCCGACACGTCCACATTCAAATCTAGAATCTTGTTAAGCGCAACCACCGCGGCAGCAGCCGCTTCCGGGTCTGGATAATTGTAGAAAGACTGAGTTAACAAAGTTATCGCGGGCAGACCCAACTCGGCACACCTTTTCAAAATCAGTCCGTACGGGCCCACTATATACCCTTCACCAAGAACTTCAGCAGCATCCCTAATCGATTTCGACACGCTCTTATCTGAAACAGCAGCGAAAACCTTCGGCTTCTCTATATCCTGCCTATTCTGAACAGCCATACCGCCGACAGATACGACTAACCTAGCTCCCTTTTGAGAAGCCCAGTTCACTATGGTGTCTGCCAATGGATGAATTGCATTAGCTGGAATTGCAGTTTCAGAAACTATTACAACTATCTCTGGACTTGAAAATATTCTGACCGGGGACTTTGGAACACCTTCATGAAGAACTATAATTGGAGGAAAGAGTTCCGACTCTATAGAAGCTATTTCTTTGAGCCTTAGAGATGAAACGAGATGAGAAACAGCAACCACTCCTACAAGTCCAACATCGGGAAGACCGACAACTAAGACGAACTTCTTTGGAACTTCATGTCTCTCAACAAAACGAACAACATCCAAGATCCTGAGCCACCGAAACTCTACTGAAACAACTCTCGAATATATAGGTTATCGGTTTACCAAGAGCTTTCCAATACTTTTACTGGCGTCACTCAGTTATACGCTACTCTACTGGATTACTATTCGAATTAGCGATGGATAAGGTCGTCAACCAACGGTGTCCACGATGCCTAGCCTCACAGATGAACATATACTATCAAGAGAACACGGATACTAGAATAGGTGCTTGGTGCAAGAACTGCAACCTGAGAGGTTTTTACTCGGAAGGGAAACTTGAAACGATCTAAACAAACAAGCTCACAGCCTTAATGCTCAGAATTTACCAGATGTAGTCGCTCGATTTCAGTTCAAACTTCTCAGTTAGTCCTCATCGATTAGCTTTGCAATCTGAACAAACGGTCAACCTTTAAGAGAACCGGCATGATAATAAACCTAAGATGCTATCGCAAAGATCCGCAGTTGCCGGATGCGTGGAGAACATTTGAGTTCTTTAGAGAACCTAGGAAGATCACTGAGCGAAGCCCTGAAAAAACTACTTAAACTGCCGGTGGTAGATGAAAAAGCCGTTAAGGAACTCGTCAAGGAACTGCAGAGAGCGCTACTGCAAGCTGACGTAAATGTGAGCCTTGTCCTACAGATATCCAAGAATGTTGAAGAAAGAGCGCTCAAAGAAGAGCTCCCGCCTGGGATCTCTAGAAGGGAGCACCTTATAAAAGTCCTCTATGAAGAGCTCACGAAGTTCCTTGGAGAGGAGCCTGCGAAAACAGCTATACAACCTGGAAGGAGGAACATCATAATGCTTGTCGGAATTCAGGGAAGCGGTAAGACCACTGGTACGGTTAAGATTGCGAGATATTACCAGAAGAGGGGGCTCAAAACCGGCATCCTCTGCGCAGATACTTTTAGGCCTGGCGCATTCGAACAGCTGAAACAGCTCGCAGATAGAGTTGGGATTCCAGTCTATGGCGAAGTGGATGAAACGAATGTTGAAAGAATCGCCCTGAACGGTCTTTCAGAATTCAAAGGAGGATGCGATGTGATTCTGATCGATACTGCCGGAAGACACAAGAACGAGAAAGATTTGATCGAAGAGATGCAGATGCTTGCTAGAAAAGTCAATCCGAACGAAATTGTCCTTGTAATCGATGGGACAATTGGACAACAAGCAATGATTCAAGCTAAAGCATTCAATGAAGCTACGCCGGTAGGATCGATCTTTGTAACTAAACTCGACGGATCTGCCCGAGGTGGAGGCGCATTATCAGCTGTCGTTGCGACGGGCGCTAAGATAAAGTTCGTAGGTACTGGTGAAAAGATAGAAGACATAGAGCAGTTTGTCCCCGCCGACTTCGTAGGAAGACTTCTCGGAATGGGCGACATCAAAGGACTCATCGAAAAAGTAAGGGAAGCAGAGATTCGGGTTCCTGAACAAAGAGCAAGAGCCTTCATCGAAGGAAAATTCACTCTAAAGGATCTGTATGAGCAGATGGAGGCACTTCGAAGGCTCGGTCCTCTCAAGAAGCTTTGGAGGATGATGCCGGGTAGCTACAGCATTCCAGATAACATGGTTGAAACAGCCGAAAAGAAACTTGATTCTTGGAGAGTAATTATACAGTCTATGAGAAGAGAAGAGATCGAAGACCCTAAACTGATAGATTCTTCGAGAGCAAGAAGAATAGCCAGAGGATCGGGCAAGGCTGAAAGAGACGTAAAGGAGCTCGTGAACCAATATAACATGATGAAGAAAATGATGAAAACGCTAAAACGACGTCAAACGACGATTATGAGGAAGTTTCAGTTTCCAGCTTAGTACTTGGAAACATGTATATATGACACTCCTCGAAAAAATAGAGGCCCAGTTAATAGTCATGTTTTGAATGGTGAATTTGATGGTTAAGAAGTCTAAAGGCTATCGCTCAAAAACACGTTCCTTGTTACGAAAGAAACCTCGCGAGAAAGGGAAGATTAGCTTAAGCAAACTACTCCAAGACTATGATATCGGAGATAGAGTTTGCATAAGAATAGACTCAAGTGTGCACAAGGGCATGCCTCATCGGAGATTTCAAGGAAAGATCGGCGTCATCGCAGAAAAAAGGGGCAGAGCGTACATCGTAGAGATACCCATGGGAAAAGAGAGTAGAAATGTAATAGCTAGACCTGAACACCTTCAACCTTACGAAGGTGATGAATACGCCTAGGAAGATTGTAAGTATAAAAACTATCTCCATTCCTGAGACGAGGAAGATACTCGAAAAGGCAAGCAAAGAAGAGCTGGGGGAATTCCAGAGGAGGGCTCTCGAGTATGCCAAAAAGTTCTCTAGGGTCAAACCTGAAAAAGCTGGAAGACTTGTAGATGAGCTAGGAAAGAAATTTCAAATCGAGCGGGCAGACGCCATACAGATAGCCAACTGTATGCCTAGGACGATTGAGGAACTTCGTTCAATGCTCGCAGTCAAAGGGAGAGTTATCGTCACTGTGCAGCTGGAAGATATTCTAAAAGTCGTGGATGAATACAGAGAAAAGTCCTGACCGCGAGTTCCTGATACACACCATAAGTGAAACGTAAGGATTAAGAATCGCGCGTACACAGAAAGACTTAGTGATCTTCACGAGACGGTTAACTTGTTCCAAATTAAGACTTGGAAGGCAGTTATACCCTATCAGTCATTCAAAGCAGTTCACGCCGTCAGATTGTCCTAGATTCTTTGTCTAAACCCCGAGAAGAGCGTGCGAATTTTGCTACAAGAGAACAGAAAGGAATGAATCAGTATGAGTGACGCAACTTTAAAGAAATATGAGGAGTATGCTTATGTGCTTGATTATCTTCCTTACGGGAGACCATCCAGCGACAGACCTAGACATGTTGCAATACCAACAGTTCAGGTCATAGGAGAAAGCTACTTCACACTCTTGGAGGCTGAATTGAAACTAGGCGCGGAGACGTCGCCTCATGAAAGAGTATACATCGGAAAAGATAGGCGTGAAAAAGTAAATCGGATAATGGGCAGAATAAGCTACGAAGAACTAACCGCAACAGCTAAGGCAGAGTTGCATCCTGTCCTTGAAGAATTGACTAAGAACCAAGAACAGCGGTTTTTGGACTTCTTCAATCAGGCTCAAGCAGTCACGCCGAGAATGCACGCTCTCGAACTTCTGCCTGGAATCGGAAAGAAATCTATGTGGCAAATTGTAAACGAACGCGAAAGAAAGCCTTTCATAAGCTTCAAAGATATTCGGGAGAGAGCGGGCGTATCAGATCCAATCAAGGTAATTGCAAGAAGAATCCTTGAAGAACTAAGCCAAGAGTCAAAATACAGACTATTCACAAGGACTATGTGATAATTGTGGAATCTGAGCTCATTGCTCACGGGCTTAGACCGAGAAAAAAACTTGGCCAACATTTTCTGGTAGACAGAAATGTTATGCGGAAGCTGGTTGAGGTCGCGGAGCTCGGACCCGCCGACGCCGTTTTGGAGGTTGGAGCAGGAACAGGATCGCTGACCTCAATGATTCAGAAACAGGCTGGAAGAGTCATAGCCATAGAAAAGGATCCGGCGCTAACTAATCTCTTGAGAACAAAATTTGCCGAGAGCAATAATGTGCAGATAATTGAAGGCGACGTAATAAAGACCCGTCTTCCGAAATTCAACAAAATTGTTTCATCTCCACCCTACAACATATCTTCAAAATTGATATTCCTACTGTTGAAGAAGAATTTCAAGATATTAGTTCTTGTTCTGCAGAAAGAATTTGCCGAGAGATTAGTAGCCCAAAGTGGCTCGGAAAACTATGGCAGGTTAACTGTCATGGTCAGTCACAAAGCATATACAACTCTGATAGATATCGTACCCAGACACGCTTTCTACCCAAGTCCCAAGGTAGATTCCGCCATAGTAAAATTGACCCCTAAAGAATCACGCAAAGTTTTCGACGAAGAATTGTTTTGCGATTTGGTACGTGAACTCTTCACTCAAAGACGAAGAAGATTGCAGAAAGCATTGCTGCATCTATTGCGAAGATACGGAGATAGGGGCAACACGTTGCTTCGCAGACTTACCATCCCAGAGAAACGGGTATATCAGACAACCGTTGAAGAATTCGAGACCCTCGCAAACGAATTATATGAGACCCTAAGGGAAATGAACGACATCTAAGGGAAAACCTCTTTGCATATACGAGTGGTTTTGGTAGAACCCGAGTATGAGGGGAACATTGGTTCAATTGCCAGAGTCATGAAGAATTTCGAATTGGACGAGCTTTGGTTGGTTAGACCAAAAGTCAAGCTGGGGAATATGGCGAGAGCTTACGCTATGCATGCGCAGGAGATTCTGGCAAGCGCTCGCATCATAGATAACCTACCTCAGGCACTGAAAGGCGTCCGTTATGTAGTCGGCACGACCGCTATATCAGCGAAGCGACCAAGCAACCTAAAGCGAACCTCAATAACGCCAGTTGAATTTGCGAAGGTTATGAAGCGCACTTCAGGAAAAGTTGCTTTGCTATTTGGAAGTGAGAGTGTAGGTCTTTCAAATAGAATACTTGAGTCTTGCGATTTGACAGTAACGATTCCAGCAAGTTTAAACTATAGAACTTTGAACGTAGCGAATGCAGCTGCCATAGTGTTCTATGAGCTTTTCAAGGCTAAGAGAAACGGTGAAAGAACATTCATGCAGGAAGCGGATAAGCAGGATAAAGATCGAATATTAAGATTTTTGAGGAAACTTTCAGAGGATACGGGAATTCCGCGCTACAAACAGGCCCTTGTTGAGAAAGCGTTCCGTAACATTATTGCTCGTGCATTGATATCGCGGAGAGAAGCTTCTCTGATGAGTGGGGTCCTACGAAAGGCAGCAGACAGGATTAGGCTGTCTAGAAGAGACTATTTATAGTCTTATTCAAAAGCCACAGCAATTTGGCACGCCAAGTCTCGGAAGCGACAAACTATCGAAACGTTGAATTGATTTTTCTTGAACTCCCTAACAGCATTATGATCGTAAATCGCATGAATGAAGAAGCAAAGATTCTTTGACTTGCTGTACAGGCCGTTGCGATTGAAGTTTGTCAAATCAAAATTAAAATAGATGAGCTGGCATTTACAGCAGCCGAAGAAGGCAACCAATATGAGAGGAAGAAACTACAGGGTACCAAAAGGTCAGCCATATACGAGAGGGAAGTATATTCACGGCTCTCCACAGCCTAAGATATCAAAGTTCGTCATGGGAGACGCTAAAGGTAGCTATCAGTTCAAAGTTTCGTTGCTCTCGCAAAATGAAGTGCAGATACGCCACAACGCTCTTGAAGCAGCCAGAATAGCCGCCAATAAGGTCTTGTTTGACAAGTTAGGGGAAACAGGGTACTTGATAAGAGTATCCACCTATCCGCACATAGTTCTTAGAGAGAACAGGATGATAGCGACTGCGGGAGCTGACCGCCTTCAAGAAGGGATGAGAAGATCTTTCGGTAAGCCTTCAGGAAGAGCGGCTAGAGTAAAGCCGAACCAATCTGTCATAGAAATATACGTGAATGAGCTGGCGCTGGAACATGCAAAGGAAGCCTTGCGAGTCAGCTCGACGAAGCTGCCCACACCATGTAGAATCTCAGCTGAGAGGATAGCTGCGAATTAAGAGAGTTCATTCCTTTTTTCAGCTACCTCACTAAAGTAACGTTGCTCTAGAACGAGAGCTAGAGCCTGATCAACTTCGTTTTTCCGAAAAAAGCTTTAATACCCCTACAGTTTCCTGATTAGCGAAGGTA
>CAZHMI010000076.1:0-8907 GCA_964533795.1 uncultured Candidatus Bathyarchaeia archaeon | reverse complement strand
GATTTCTAGCGCACGCAGGAGGCCTAGTAGCTGGCCTGAGCTTTAGATATTTCTTGATCAAGAGAACTAGGAGTTAAGAAACGCGGTTCGCAACCTCTTGTACTATCTTCATCTTAGCTTCAATGTTCTGGTACAGTCGAAGCTCTAATGAGACTTCATGAACGGCGTTGCGGCGCGATAGTCCTCAAAAACTTGCAGATGCATCAAATTCGTCAGCAAAGCACTTACAGATCTACAATCTGATAGAGCTAATGTCCTTGGTCCTATGATGAAGCCCTTTTAAACTGGATTGTTGAGCTTCTGGGCTGAGATTGCTGAATGCAGTCAATCCGAACTAAGTAGAGCGCCCCGCGGCTTCTTTAACTATCTTGTTCATATCAGCTTCTACGTCCTTGTCTAGCGGTTGAACCTTATGAGTTGCGATGATCTCCTTTGCTTTCTCTCTAGCTCGTTTAACTATGTCTTTGCTGCCTTTCTGCTCCCAGTCAGCTCTCGGCGTCCTGTCAACGACTAGTGGTTGCCAATGTTCTTCCAGTAAGTGACGTCTAGTATGTTTGACTGCACTCAACTCTGTTAGAAAGTTCTTTTGATGCCCCACGGCTTTGATGATGTCGACGGCGAGCGTATCTGTGTCCACTTTGATTCCGCTAGTTAGTCGCTTGATGGCACTGCAGATATCATGGCTTATTACGAATTGTTCATAACATGCTGTTATACCGGCTTCGAGGATTCCGTACACGCCATCATGTACAACATCGGCGCCAGCAAGCGTAGCTACCAATGCGTTGAACGTGTTTTCGAAAGAAGCTTGCCCATCAGGAGCTTTCGAGTCGACTACTCCGGCTGCTCCATAGTAAGGGAGACAGTAGTAACGCGCCATCTGAATGAATGCCACATGTAGTAGGCCATTTTCAGGAGCCCCATATGCAGCTGTTCCATGTTTCTGATCCAAGATGGTTGCGCATGAGCCCCATAACATAGGCGTTCCAGGTCCAGCGAGTTGAGTTAAAACCAACGCACCCATGTTTTCTGCAATTGCCTGCACAAGTGTTCCAGCGATAGTCACGGGACCACTTGCGCTAGCTAATGCTCCTGAGCTTATGTCGAAAGCGATCCTGTAGCGAGCACATTCTAACATCAAGTCAACGATCTCCCTAGAGTACTTAAGAGGAGGAACATTGTTGAATCCGGTATCCAAAATAGCTGGATTTCTCCGAAACTCCTCTTCGCCTCCAGCCAACACCATAGCCATTCTTATGGTGTCTCTCCAGCCTTGCAACGTAAGGGCCACAGGGCTGCAGTGCTTTTCAGTGTATTTGAATTGCGCAAGAGCCATGGACTGTTCTAGAGCTGATTTCGGAATGTCTTGCGGAATAATGTTTGGCTTGACATAGTCGACCGTCGAGAAATAGTCGGACAGAAGAGTGAACTCTTCAAGATCCTTTAGAGTCGCTGCTCGCCTATCGCCTGTTTCAAGGTCGATCGTATGATCCGCTCCAAAAGCATTGGTGAAATGTGTTCGACCTTCTCCAATCTTAAGATTGTACTTCGGGTTGCGAGCCTCAAAGATGACTTGGCTCGGAACCTTTTTCACCGCTTCTCGAACAAGATACTCAGGCAGTCTTGCAGCCATCGTCTTGCCGTCGATGCTAGCACCAGCATCCCTGAGGAGTTTGAGCGCGTTCTCATGCTGAAACACTATCCCGACCCTTTCAAGCACCTCCATCGCAGCCATATGAACCGCGTAGATTTCGTCGCGAGTCAGAACTTCAAGAACCATTGTGGATCAACTCTTGAATTGTTAATCTTCATTGAACTTGTGAGTAGAAAGCAGGGAGATAATAAGCCTTTGTAGCCGACTCGTCGAAGATTTTCCGGAAGATCGTTGCGAGCTACGTAAGGCTTTAATAAGAATTGAGTTGAGATAGCGAAACGAAACGGAGACACCCCGGATGTCGTCGTCTATTCTTGAGCAACTTGGCCAAGCAGTAGTCGAAGGAAATGTCGAAAAGGTCGAGAGGCTTTGCCAAGAAGCTATTGAAAGGAATGTTGATCCCCTCGAAGCGCTCACGAACGGACTCGCGAAAGGAGTTAAGGAGGTTGGCGATCGATTCGGCAAAGGCGAAGTTTTCCTAGCCGACTTGATAATGGCTGGTGAGGCGATGAAAGTTGGCACGACTCTATTGCTACCCAAGGTGAAGGAAGCGGGTATGCAACGTGAATCTCTCGGAAGAGTTTTGATAGGGACTGTGAAGGGTGACATACACAGTATCGGCAAGGACATCGTGGCGACTCTGATGGAAGCAGAAGGCTTCGAGGTAAACAATATTGGTGAGGACATACAGGATGAAGTCTTCGTAGACAAAGTCAAGGAGCATATGCCGAGTATACTCGGCCTTTCTTCACTTATGACTGTGACTATGCCTGCCCAAAAAGATGTGATTAACTTGCTTGAAAAGCGAGCCCTTCGGAATAAGGTGAAGGTGATTATTGGAGGGGCTCCGACTACTCAGCAATGGGCTGAAGAGATAGGTGCTGATGGATGGGCTGGAGACGCTGTTAGCGCCATTAAGAAAGCTAGAGAGTTGGTGGGAAAGTAGCGCCGACTCGATTGTGAAATCTCTTCCTTGCGTTCTCGCGTAGGAAATTCGTGACTAGTTACCTAGCCCTTGCTAGTCTTCACCGGCCTCACAACATACTCACAATATTTATCGCCGCGAAGAATGTGCTTGGTTAGGGCGAACTCGAGTTTCGGGTTAAGTGATTTCACGATCCCCTCATCCAATCCCAAGAAGACGTCGCAGACTTCCGCAGGTGCTCCCGTGTCCTTAAAGTTCTTGCCATGTGGGCAATTGTATACGCGAAGAGTGTAATCCTCGTCGGTCAGCTTCCTCACCTTGTATTTTATGTTGAAGGCTTTCAGGGCTTCCTCCTCGATGCGGTGCAAGCCCTTAGCGTTTCTACCGAGTCCAAGTCTTTTCTGTTCCGCTCTTCCTATGTCTATCCCCGCCTTGGCAAAAGTCTGTTTAAGACGGCTTACTCCTTCCTTGCCTCTGTGCTCCTTGACCGACTTCACCGCCAAGCCTAGAACAAGTGCCATTAACCTCATGCTATAATCGAGTTTCTTTTTAGATGACATACCGGCCATTAGTTACACCTAACGCGCTTCTTGTCTCAAGACGATTATTAAAGTGTTAGCGCGAAGGTTTGACTAAGCATGATCGACTGTTGTCCTTACCCCTTAAGTGTGTCAACTTCTCTGTACCATTTTTTGGATGGCCCAACTTTAGCGCGCATTCTCCAAGAGAAACTTTTCGGTTCGTTTTCAATTTCAGTAGTGATCTGATCGATTTTTCCAACAACATTTCTCTTGTCTTCTTCATCTAACTCAGCAAATCCTTGAACTAGACTTCTGACTTTGTTGAGATTGGTCCTAACGGTATAGTAGAAGCCCCAATCATTTGATAGTAGCTTGGCTATGTATGCTATGTTAACTGTCTCTGTGTCGCCTTGACCTATTTGGTGTTCTCGCAACAAAACTATAGCATCTTTTACGTCCTTCTCGTTCAATTTGATTATCTGCATCTTCTCCAAAAGGAGCTCCGCCAGAGGGATCGTGGGATAATCGACCTCCAGTCTTTTGGAGAAATCGATCGTATGGCACATTGCCAGTCGATCTAGGAAGACGTCGATTCGTTTGGCATTTGCGTCATCGGTGAAGATAAGTCTCCCGGACTGTCTGAAACTATATGTCAAAGGTCGAATGGCGTAGCCTAAGCTTTCAAAGAACCGTTCTATCTTAGAGCTTGCCTTTTCGTATCCGATGAAATCCATGTCTGAGATTTCTCTTCCCATAGATCTATGAAGATCAGTGAATTCAGGGCAATGAAGCCTAACTCCGATAGCCCCCATAAGTCTTAGGACCACGTTTTGCTTTTTTGCTTCCTCAACCACTCTTAGAGCTTCCGTTACTAGGTCTTGTTGAGGTGCGTTAGGAGTTGCCATCGCCTAACCCTTCTTTGAGCCGATTAGTTAGTTCTGCATTGTCAATAAATGTATAACGCTCTGTAACCGTGTGTTGACTTCATCCACTAGGACGTAGTTCTCGAATCTCAGCCCATGTGGAACCTTCGACAGATTTATTAGTGCAACGGAGGCATCAACGTTACGCAACTCTTTGGGAGATAGGTTTGTGACTAGGATCTTCTTCGCCTGCGATGCTCACGGCAGCGTTCCAGTGCTTCGCAAGATGGTTAGAGTTCATGAGACGTACAACTGCGATATCGTCATGATGTGCGGCGACCTCACAGGAAAGGCCGTGGTTCCGATCGTTGAAGAGAAGCCGGGCCTATGGTGGTCAGCTCCTTGGGGGAAAAAAGAGACCTATAAATCGCAAGATACTTTAGATCAGGTAAAAAAGACCTACGAGAAGCGAGGCTTCTACTGGTTTTCGACTACGCCAGCTGAACTGGCAGACTTGGAAAAGAATCGAGACAAGGTTAACGAGCTCTTTCTCAAACTGATGTTGGATCGGATGCGGGAGTGGGTAGGACTCGTCGAGAAGACGGTTCCACCCGATGTAAGGGTTATAGTCAGTCCTGGCAATGATGACTCCTCGGCGATCGATGATATCATTAAGGCTAGTAGCAGGATCACCTATCCCATAGGAACTGTGGTGGACCTCGATGAAGATCACTCAATGATCAGTTGCGAATGGGTCAACTCAACGCCATGGAAGACTCCTAGGGAGTGCCCAGATGAAGAACTGAAGTTGAAGCTACAGGCCGAGTTCGATCGAGTGGAAGGTTATGAGAACCTAGTATGCAATTTTCATGCGCCCCCATATGGAACCCAAATAGACCTCGCTCCGAAAATCGATGAGAAGCTACGAGTGAGAGTGCGTTTCGGAAGGCCAGACATGGTTCCCGTGGGAAGTAAGAGTGTTCGCGAGTTATTTGAGAAATATCAGCCGCTTCTAGGCCTTCACGGTCATATCCACGAGTCTACTGGAGTCGAGTACATCGGTCGAACCTTATGCCTGAACCCTGGCTCCGCCTATATACAAGGCATGCTGAACGCATTTGTGATAGACCTGCCGAAGAAACATGGCGATAAGGTGGAGGTGCTGAACGTATCAGCATAGGTGACCGGGGCCATGGAAGAACATGCCTAGACATAGTCAAAAACAGCACCGGAATGCTAGTCCCCGAACAGCCGCACTTGATCCGACTGATATTCGCAAGGTCATTTATACTCTAGATGCGTATCGAGCTCATCTCTTCTATGATATCGGTTGGATCGACGCTAAAGTTGATCAAAGAACCTTAGGCCGTAACTTTGCAGCTAACTGGAAGGAGTTACGCAGAATCATGATAAAAATGGCTCATGTCCCAGCCTCCCTTCCTGCTGTACCGCGTTTGGTTAGGTTGCAATCATACTTCGAGGCGCTCTGGCAGATCGCAGCACCACTCATCTTCATCGTGCTTTTCGCGAGCCTTCTTGCCCCTCAACTGCCCTTCATCAGTAGCGTCGCACCCTACATCATGATCGCTGGATTAGGAGCATTACTGGTCGGCCTCCTAGCTCGTTTTATATTAGGTAGGCAGATCGGAAAACTAATTGACGACCATTTTTCAAGAAATCCTGAACTTCACAAACTTAAAGCTCAAGAGCTGCGGAAAGCGGTTCAGCTCCTCATCGAGGAGTTGCGTCGATTTATTCGTGAAACTGGTGATCAGCCGAAGAAGCATTTGATCGGTGTCGGTTTTCTCGACTACGAGCATATCGAAGTTGCCAAGAAGCCTCGGCCTTGGAGACGATACTATCTTGTTACTGTGGCTATGTAGTCGCTCTAGCGCTTAAGCCCGAGCTTGACCTGAAGCATATTGATAGGGTCAGCTATTTCCAATTCAGAGACATACTGAGATTGGTCGTGGCGACGGTACGAACCTGAAAGCTTTTCCTCTGAAACCATAGAGACGTAGAAACTCTTTTAAAGAATCTAAACAGAATCAAAGGTGATTCTATTCAACCCAGACGGAAGAATAGAATCGATAAATAAAAAGGCAAGGAAATTTCAATGGCGCAAGATGTTTCGGGAGCTCTGTTTCTGAGACCGACTTCAGGGCTGACAAAGTACTTCGGCACGTGGACCTCTCTTTTCGCTATTATAGGTGCTAGTGTAGGTACGTGGCAGTGGCTTTTCGTAGGCGTTCTTCAAGACATGTATCCGGGAATAAACGCGGGATTGACTTGGGGGATAGGGTTGTTGTTCATGTTGATCTACAGTGTGATGATGACTTTGCTATCGATGGCTATGCCGCGATCCGCTGGGATCTACCAGATCTCAGCCAGAGGTTTCAACCCGGTAGCCGGGATACTCGCTGTTTGGCGTGGCATAATTGCGAACCCAATCATTAAGATGAGCGAGTTCTATCTGTTCCTCGTCTTCCTCGGAGCAGCCTTTGCCCATTGGGGGGCTGTGACAAAGAACGCTACTCTGACATCATGGGGAGTCAGCTTTTCAGCTCAGAGCCCTACGGTACTTGTTTCCGTGTCCATAGTGCTCATGGTGATATTCTCATTCGTTGCTTACTTAGGTCCTCTTTTCAAGGTCGAGCCAGGTGTACAGATGCTGGGGGGATTGTTCTCAACAATCGGCTGGATTATGGCGATCTTCGTACTTTTGACTACGCCTGCTTCAGCAGTTCCAGGTCGTTGGGATGCGGTATGGGGAGCTGGTGCCTATGAAGAGGTTCGAACTGTAGCAGCTGCAGCTGGATACGTTGCGCCAGCTTTCAATATACAGACCACACTTCTCGCTACGGTGTGGCCTATCGGTTTGGTGTGGCCATATCTCATCCTTCTGTACGGCGGTGAGGTATCAGATCCCGCCAAGAACTTGGTGATTACACAAGTGGGCGGCGGGTTGATATTGACCATAATGCTAGCAGCAGCGGCAGGTCTCTTCCAAGGTGTCTTTGGAACATTCTCTAGCGAGTATGCAGTAGCGGCAGCTACGGGAAACCTCACGAAGACAGGTTTCTTCCAAGGAGGGTTAGGAACTTTCACAGCGGTGCTTGCGGCGAATCCTGTGATTTCCGGTTGGATTCTGCTTTCGCCCGCTGTTATTGGCCTTACGGCGACTCCGATAAACATGGCTTGGGTGACGAGAGGGTTCTTCCAAGCCTCTTTGGATAGGATGATGCCGTCTTTCTTCGCCAAGCTGTCTCGATTCCACACTCCGACCTATTCGATACTCTACTACCTCATATTCGGTGCACCATTCGCCTTCGCTTATGCGGCAGGGTACGGCGGATTTCTAGCTGTAATTACCTCCCTCGTAGGGCTTTGGGGAATCGAAATGATCTTCCAGTCGATGGCGGCGCTTCAACTTCCATTCTTGAGACGCCCATTATACGAGGGCAGTGTACGGAAGCAACCTGAGATCGGCGGAGTAGCTTTGGTTTCCATTCTCGGAATCATTATACTGCCTACATCACTCTTCGTGATGATAGGATTCTTCCAAGGCGCAGCGTTTCTATCTCTAATCTCTATGTGCATCCAATACGGCTTCTCTGCGTTATGGTTCGTAGCCTTTAGTCAGCATCTCAGAAACAAAGGGATAGATGTCGGCGGAATTTACGAGTCGCTACCGCCCGAGTGAACTCCTCACTACTTCTTTTTTTGTAGGCAGGGCAAGAATTCTATTTCTTTGTGGATATCATGATCGTGCAGAAATCTTCTTTCTTGTTAAGACCTGTCTCCCCTGTCTGAGGCGGAGTCATAGCTGTCAGGTTTTGGTTGAAACCTTCTACAAAGCCATTATCGAAGAGCTCTAAGATTGGGCATAGAAAATCGAGGTAGTCGTCAGGGAAACCCCTCTCTTTGAGACTCGATATCAAAGAAGGTATGGGGCATGATCGCCAATGAATGACGACGCGATCTCCGGTTTCTTCTACTATTTCTGGGTTGAAGACTTTTGTTGCAGTCGACCTTCCAAAGAGATCTTTTATCGCTACAAGATCATTTTTGGCTAGGGCTCTTGCCACGTTTCTACCCGCAACCTTACCTGCTTCATAATTGGCATTCCTGATTATTTCAAGTACATCGTCGCCGTATCTTTCCAGTAGCGGTTTTGCTAGAAGCCCTACAATCAATCCTCTAGTGGCAATCTCTCCAGAAACAAGCTCTTTGCACACCTCAAGTGAAACTTTCTCTTCAGACAAGCTGATAACCTCAACAACATTGTGAAGGAATTTCACCATATATCCGTTACCGGGTGCTGTGAGCTTATAAGACCATTTGAACTTTGATTGATTTCGTTCTCTCCTTATTCATAGCCACGTCATAAGCCTCGGATACCCTTTCCAGCGGGTACCTATGTGTAATCAACGGCTTAGCCGCGACCTTCCCCTTCGCGAGTAACTCCAATGAGGTGGCAAATTCTTTGACATGAATTCCGTATCCATATCCCCAAGATCCAGACAAGGTTAACTCCTTGGTCAATAGTCCAAGCAGATTAATCGGCGTAGGCTTGACGAAGATACCCGTTGTTACTATCACGCCTCTTCTTCTTGCTATGTCTATTCCATTAGCAAGCGTCGACGATTCTCCGCCAGCGGCTTCGATGATCTTGTCAACGCCTCTGCCGTCCGTAAGTTCCATCATCTTCTCGACGACGTTCTCTTTTCTGGCGTCAACAGCTATCGATGCTCCTAGCCTATTCGCAATGTCCAGCTGAAAGCCGTGTGTTCCAACGATGTATACCTCTTTTGCTCCAGCCATCACGGCGGTTTGTAGTGCGAACAGTCCTATCGTTCCAGCCCCTAAAACGGCAACTGTATCTTCATTGGCAACTCCAGCTTTGTTCACTGCATGCACACCGACTGAAACACAATCTAGGGT
>CAZHMI010000075.1:0-9024 GCA_964533795.1 uncultured Candidatus Bathyarchaeia archaeon | reverse complement strand
TTATTGGAGTGTGGAAATGTAGGTGGAACTAAGAGAAAACGAGGTCTTAACCCTGCTTGCGTTGAAGGCTATGAGGGGGACCGGGGAACTTCAAGCCATTGTCAATAAGACGGGTCTGAAGGATGCTGCAGTTATGAGAGCAGCATTGACGCTTCATGAGAAAAACCTCGTCACGCTTCGCGAGAAAAAGACGGGTATAGTCAGATTGAGAGAGGAAGGAAGACTATATGCAGAGCGGGGTCTTCCGGAGAGGAGACTTATCAAGGCGGTGTTGGCTCTTCAAGGGAGAGCTTCGGTTGAAGAGGCTGCGGAAAGAGCTGATCTGAAGAGAGAGATGCTGCCTATAGTCATAGGCTGGATAAGAAGAAAAGGCTGGGCAAGAATCTACAAGGCTGACCGAAGACTATTCTTAGAGGTTATTAAGGAAGTAGAAGAAGCCGACGACGAAAAACTGCTTAGGGTAATTCTTGAGAAGGGCGGAGTGATTCAAGATGAATTGAGTCGACCGATGCGTCTTTCTCTTCCTATTGTCAGAGCTAGGGGTTTGATAGAAATCAAGGAGAGAACTATTAGAGAGCTTGCCTTGACGCGAAAAGGATGGAGTGCCGCAGAGAAAGGCGTGAGGGCTCGTGAAGAGATCAGTGAACTAACGCCGGAACTTATAACTAGTGGCAGGTGGCGTGAAGTCAAATTCAGAAGATATAACATCAAAGCGCCCGTCGCGAAGGTTTGGCCGGGAAAGAAACAGCCTTACAACAGTTTCCTCGATGAGTTGAAAAGAAGACTCGTCGAACTAGGTTTCAAAGAGATGACGGGACCAATAGTCGAAGTCATGTTCTTCAATTGTGACAGCCTCTTTATGCCTCAAGATCACCCTGCGCGAGAGATACATGATATATACTTCGTTAAGTCACCAACTCATGGAAACTTGAAAGCTTACGAGCATTTCTTGGAAAACGTGAAGGAAGCTCACGAGAACGGTTGGAAGACAGGTTCGAAGGGATGGAGCTATGAATTCTCTCTGGACGAAGCGAGAAGGCTAATTCTAAGAAGCCACGGAACAGCTCTCAGCGCTCGGACACTTATGAGCTCGAACTTAGAAATCCCGGGAAAGTATTTCTCAATAGTCAGATGCTACAGGCCGGAGGTTACAGATAGAGCTCATCTCACAGAGTTTAACCAAGTGGAGGGAATCGTTGTAAGCCCTGAACTCAATCTACGCGACTTACTCGGCGTCTTGGAGAGGTTCGCTATCGAGATAGCCGGCGCGGATAAAGTCAGATTTCGGCCTGACTATTTCCCATTTACTGAGCCGAGCGTGGAGCTACTCGCCTACAAGGAAGGATACGGTTGGCTAGAGTTCGGAGGTTCGGGAATCTTCAGGCCTGAGCTTACAGAGCCCTTGGGCGTCCCCGTGCCAGTTATAGCTTGGGGGTTAGGCGTGGATCGACTGTTCATGATGAAGACCGGCATCGACGATATTCGCTACTTATTCACAGAGGACTTGGAGTGGATTAGAAAGCAAGGGTTGTTGTGAATTGCCCACTGTAGAAACTAATTTCGAGGATCTTCAGACTCTTCTCGGAATTCGGCTCCCCACCAACATAGATGAGCTGAACGAGATTCTCTCGTACGTTAAAGGAGAAGTTGAACACTTCTCCGAGGGAGAACTCAGCATAGAGATCAAGGATAGTAATCACCCAGATTTGTGGAGCGTTGAAGGCATCGCGCGAGCCCTAAGAGGTTTTCTTAATCTCGAGAAGGGAATGAAGAATTATCGTGTCGCAGGCTCTTCAGGCGTCGATATTTCCGTGGACCCAGGCCTACAGAATATCCGAGCATACATCGCTTGTGCGGTTGTCAGAAATGTAGGCTTGACTGATGTTGTGATACGCGGAATGATGCATCTGCAAGACAAGCTGGATCAAACCTATGGCAGGCGGAGAAGAAGGACCTCCATAGGGTTATATGACTCTGACCTTATCAAGCCGCCTCTGCACTACAAGGTTTCGAAGCCCACAGCAATAAGCTTCATACCCCTGGGGTTTGCGGAGAAGATGACTCTATGGGAGATCCTGAAGAAGCACCCGAAAGGTCTAGAATACGGCCACATCGTGAACAGATACAGAGAATGGCCTATAATTCTGGATGAGAAGAACGATGTCTTATCATTCCCACCAATCATAAATTCAAATGACCTTGGGAGGATTACTGAAGAAACTAAGAACGTCTTGATCGAGGTTACTGGGACGGTTCACGAGACAGTATTGAACACACTAATAACGATGGCTCTCTCACTTGCGGATAGAGGAGGAGAAATTCTTTCTTCAGCAGTTCACTACAGCTCTCCGAAGGCAGTTGATGAGGAGACCCCTGAACTTAAATCGGAATCCATGAAACTTGACATAAACTACGTTGAAAAAGTTCTTGGACTCAGTTTATCGAGCGGCCAGATCGTGCAGCTTCTTGAAAAAGCACGATACGGCGCAACTGTACAGGATGAAGGAACTATAACCGTTCAGGTTCCATGCTACAGAATGGACATAATGCATCCAGTCGATATTGTGGAGGATATAGCTATCGCGTACGGGTTGAACAACATCGAATCGAGATGGCCCCAAATGCCGACGATCGGAGCAATAACTTCGAGAGAGAAATTCTGCAATTCTCTCCGAGAGATAATGATTGGACTTGGTTTCCAAGAAGTACTGACCTATAGCATGAGTAACATCGAACAACTGTTTATCAAGATGAATCTGAAGCTCGGCAGAGTGATCGAAGTTGCCAACCCTAAGATGACTACCCTCAACTGTTTACGAAGTTGGCTTCTTCCGAGCATCATGAAGTTTCTAAGCAACAATACGCATGTTGACTATCCTCAGAAGATATTTGAAGTAGGCCTTTGCGTCATTCCGGATAGAAAATACGAGAACTTAACCAGAGACGTGAAGAAGCTGACATGCGCTCTCACACATTCAAAAGCGAGTTTCACAGAGTTGAAATCTATCTTGGACTCGCTCCTCTCGAATATAGGAGTTCATTATGAGATCGAAGAGACGAAACACGGTAGCTTCATAGATGGGCGAGTTGGTGGGATATCCGTCAAGAAAAGGGAAGTAGGCATCATCGGCGAGATCAACCCGAAAGTCTTGGAGTCTTGGAGGATAGAGAACCCGACGGCAGCCTTTGAACTCGATGCAGACAGCCTTCTAGAGTTTAAGCAAAGGGAAAAGCAAGATTAATCTTGATCCAAGGAGCCATTCTTTTCGGCGATGAATAGTAAGGAGCCGGAACCTGCCGCCAAAAGCGGTAGGCGGCGAGCGTTAATAAACGCCTACCTCTGAGAGAGCTGGGCTCAGTAGGGCGTCGCCCTTCGATGAAGTTCGGTGTTAGTGTTGTAGGCGATATAACGCTCGTCGACAAAAGGGAGAAGGCTGGCTTCTGAAAGTCTAGATGAATCGAGCGAGGAAGTTTTAAGTAAACTAATGCGACTTCTATCGTTGACTTAGGGATACTCATGGAAATCGAGGAAAGGATTTCCTTAGCAACAAGAGATGCCGCCGAGATAATTACTGAGGACGACCTTCGTCAAATCCTTGAAACTACTGAGAGCCCAAGATGCTATATCGGAGTTGAGCCCAGCGGGCTCTTCCATGTCGGCTGGACTATATGGGCGAAAAAAGTTGCAGATTTGATAGACGCCGGCGTTCATATGATAGTGCTTGAAGCGACTTGGCATGCCGCGATAAACGATAAACTTGGAGGGAACCTTGAAAACATAAGGAAGTGCGCGAAGTATCTGGAGCACTGCCTCTTCGCTCTGGGTGTGGAGCCGGGCAAGGTGGAGTTCATCGCAGCTGAAGATTTGATGAAGGATTTACGCTACTGGGAACTCGTTATCAAGACGGCGAAGAACATGACACTTTCAAGGGTGAAGCGAGCCATGACCATAATCGGAAGAACAACAACAGAAGCAGACCTCGACTTTTCTAAATGTATATACCCTTCACTCCAAGTCAGCGATATCTTCGCCTTGGATCTGTCGATTTGCTTGGGCGGGATGGATCAAAGACGAGCTCATATTCTGGCTCGTGAGATAGGACCTAAGCTTGGGTTCAAGAAACCCGCTGCAATTCATACTCCTCTTCTAATGGGACTCAGCGCAACAGGCCGAATGGAGATGACGAAATCGAAGGAGGAAGCGGACATAGGGCTCAAGATGTCGAAAAGCCGACCTGAAACTGCGATCTTCATCCACGATTCACCTGAAGAGATTGAGAAGAAGATGGCGAACGCTTATTGCCCACCGCGCGATGTTGTAAACAATCCTCTGATGGATTTGAACAGAAAGATCGTGTTCAAAAGGCAACGTTCGCTTATTGTAGAGAGGCCGGCGAAATACGGGGGAACGATAGAATTCTTCAGTACAGAAGAACTTTCGAAAGCCTACGCGAGTAGAAAGTTGCATCCATCAGACTTGAAAGCTGCCACCGCAAAGGCGCTGACTCGGATTCTTGAGCCGGTGAGAAAGTACTTCGCCAAGAATGCGAATGCTGCTGAATCGCTGGCAGAAATGAAGAGAATGACCGTTACCAGGTAGTTGCTGTTCAAGCGGTTGGGTAGAGGACACGCACAGAATTGTCCAGTTTGGAGAGAAGGCTGGATCGCCTGACTAGGCTCCTCAAAAGACTCTCTGATCATTCGAATCGCGGGACACCTATAATCGTTGAAGGAAGAAAAGATGAAGAATCTCTTAGGAAGCTAGGCATAGAAGGGCCGATCCTATGTCTCAAAGCTGAAGGGAAGGGGCTCTTCGAATTCTTAGAGGGTATTGATTCAGTTAAGAGAGTCATTGCTCTTACAGATTTCGACACTGAGGGGAAGAAGTTGGCAAAGATGCTCGTTAGCGAGCTTTCGAAAAGGAGGATCAAGGTAGATGATTTCATATGGAAGAAGGTCGGAGCGCTAATCCGTAAAGATATTCATACAGTTCAAGAGCTGGGAAACTGCATTGAAGGAATGCGGGCACAGTTCGAGACTTCGAAAGAGAAAAATAGGGTGGGAACCCGTCCGAAGAAGCCCTAGGTTTAATTGAGCTCTGCATCAGGAGCGGTCCTCGAAAATGCTTCCTGAAGATGTCCTTGAATGCTATAGGAAGGCCGGAAAGATTACGGCTGAGGTACGTCATTTATCGTTAAGGATCGTGCGTGAAGGAACACCGATCCTAACTGTATGCGAAGAATTGGAGAGATCCATTTTGGAACGAGGTGGGAAGCCCGCTTTTCCCGTGAATGTGGGGATCAATGAGGTTGCTGCACACTATACTTCCCCATTTGACGATTCAAGCGTTATCCCTCCGCAAAGCATGGTGAAAGTAGATTTCGGAGTTCACGTCAACGGCTTCATAGCTGACAGCGCGATTACATTCTCTTTCAACTCTGAATTCTACCCGATGGTCTCTTCGGCTGAGCAAGCGCTTAAAGAAGCGATTGAGAATATGCGCCCTGGGATCAAAGTCTCTGAAATCGGAAGTATAATTCAAAGGGCGATAACTACGCGAGGCTTTAAGCCAATAAGCAATTTGACTGGACATAAGGTCGAAAGGTATGTTTTGCATACGGGCAAGTCTCTTCCTAACGTACCGGAGATAAACGGGGCTAGGATCGCGCTTGACGAGGTTTTCGCAATAGAGCCTTTCGTTACCTTCTCAACAGGAGATGGAAGGGTCGAGAGTCTTGATCAAAGACACATTTTTAGATTCAACAAGGAGAAGGGCCTCAAGACTCAACCTGCGAAAGACATGTTGCGGCTAATAAGGGATGAGTACCGTTCTTTGCCGTTCGCTAACCGCTGGTTGAGAAAGAGATTTCAGGGAAGCGACTTTGATTCAGTCTTCCAAGAGCTTGTCTCTTCAAGATGTCTAATCTCTTACCCAGTCTTGGTTGAAGCGAGTTCCAAACCCGTAGCTCAAGCTGAACACACGGTGGTTATAACAGAGAAAGGTTGCGAGGTCTTAACAGCTTAACGAGATTTCTTCTTCGCCTCTTCAGCATAAATAGAAGCAATCGTCATAATTCCGTCGCATTGTTGGCATTTCCCTATCTCCTTATGAACATAGTCTCCAACTGTGAAGAGTCTCATCATCTTGAATCCGCATTTCTCGCACAGTACCGTGGTCAAGGTACGAGACGCCATTGAACGTATAGCTACTATCCTTTTCCTCGTCGCAGCAAGCGAGGATGCCGCTAATGCCATACCTATGAAGCTTGCCACAATTCCGAAGTAGAAGTTCTCTAGCTGCCCCTCTTGGTATGATGCGATACTTGAGTAGAGAACCCAGAGTGAGTAAGCCAAAACTAGGAGACTGAATAGAACCGCTAAATACAGGTAAGTTCCACCAGGTTTCCGTTCCATATCAGCCGCCTACTGTGCTATCCCGATAGTGTTGCCTATCCCAGCCACTATCAGCGCTTCGCCTTCTCTTGTTCTTTCCAAGACTAATTTCTTAATCCTTTCAATCACCTTGTCCGCGGATTCAGCTATTTCCTTCTTCATCGGCAGGTAAGCGTCTTGTGTACTCTCCTTAACGATAATGGCATAGACAGGGATCTTGTATTTCAATGCCTCCTGTTCTATCTTGTACTTCTCAGTTCCAGGACCGCCAATAGCCGCACCTATGCCTTCACTTAGGTCTCCAGAGTTCTCGCCTTCGAACTTCATGGCGGCATCCACCATAACTATCATAGAAATCTTCCCCTCATTCTCCTCTACGATTCTTCTGAGAGCGTCTCCAGGTTTTCCCACGTTCCCGCCGGGGCCTTCTGCTTTGAGGGCGATTATACGTCTTCCTTCCATCGTCGTTTCGGCAACTACTACATCTTTCTCCACCTTTCTCTTCTCATTTCCCCGCATAAGCTTAGATGCTACCAAGGCGCCTATCCCGTCGCCTATTGGTTGTCCCTCAGAGAAAGCTTTTGTAGCTCCAAGGATAGCCTCCGCTTCTTGCATAACCATCGGAAGGATCATTTGAAGCTGGAGGATCACATAGAAGCTTGAGGTCTTCTTTCCGAGAAGATAGAAGTGTTTCACTACTCTGTAGATCGTATTCAAAGCGAGGGATGCTTCCACAAGATTCTCCAGATTGTTCAATCGCGCTTCATCAGCTTCTGGAGCTATCCTCCTCACATCATCTTTGAACTTCGCGTCTCTCACGTCAAGTATGTGGTCAAGCTTCCATACTATTCCGGCAGGATCCATATCTACCGGCGTTAGAAGGAACTGCTCGAGTAGACTGTTTAATGTAGGTGTTGGGTCTTCTTTCGGTTTCCCTATTTCTTTGATCGTCTTTAATGAAAGGTTCTTCGCTTCAGCTCTCATAAATTCTAGTTTCTTAACCGTTCCATCTATTTCCCAAAGCATCATTCTGACTTGAATCTTCTGGCCGAAGAATATGAAGAGAATGAAAGAAAGATACATCAAGGCTGAGATTATTGTTCCTATGGTTCCTCCTTGACTGGAGAAAGGGTTCAGTTGTAACGAGATATCTGAAACCAACCCTGAGTGCCTCAATATGCTTCTGCATTAACTGCAAGATGCAAGTTATAAATATTTCACGAATCGTGCACAATTTCATCGACCTTTCTGGGCAAAAATAAAGCAATCGACTGAAATCGAGATCAGCCAGGGTGGAGTTGGCAGCTATCCAAGGTTCGCGTGGGCTTTCGCACCACACTAAAACCTGAATCGCCTGGGAGATTCACTTCCGTGTTCGAAATGGGAACGGGTCCTAGCTCCCAGCTATGGCCGCCAGCTCCAGCTCAAATGGAGTAAACGACAATTATTAAGTTTTACTTCCATATTTTCCGCTTTACTTCCTCTTCCTGAAGTGCATGCTGTTCTCGTGCGTGCATACGTACTCGAATCCTGCTTCAATGAGCTTCCGAGCTTCATCCGTGGTCTCGGCAACGGCTGAATGGTATTCGTCGCTCTCGAACTGGATGAGTTGCGTGTAGAGCAGGGTGTTCTCGATCCGCTTATGGCCGAGCCTCTTCATGACATGCAAGAGATCTTTGGTTCGATGGTATTCCATTGTGGCATGCCAGTGTCTAAAACTATGCAAGTGAATGCTGAGTATCCTTGGGTTCTGAAGCTTCTCGGCGACTCTTTTGCGCAGATAGATCATATTGCTGGCAGCGCTTCGAGGCTTCAAACCGGCGAATACGTACTCATTGATTCTCGGCAGAACATTCAGCATGCCGGCTAGTCTAGCGTCAATCTTGAACGCTCGCGGTTGGCTATTCTTCTCAGGCTCATTCATGGTTATGACGTTATGTTCTAGGTCTACGTCGATCCATCTCAGTCGACAAGCCTCCCCTACCCTCATACCGGTTTCTTTCAGCAGTTGCAGCAGTGCAGCCATCTTCTTGCTGCTTGAAGCTATCAGCGCATCTATTTCGCTCTCTAAAGGTATGAAAGGTAGCTTCCGCTCTTGTTTGTACTTCGGCGGGGTCCAATGTATTCCATTGAGGTTTGCGAAGAACGCGTATGCGTTGACAGCCATCAGTTTGCTGGATGCTCTCCATTTCTCTTGTTGAGCTATCACCTCTTTGACGCTCTCCGGATCATATAAGTCGGCTCCGTATCTGACGAGTATTCTTAGTTGTTTCGAGTAGCCCTGGATTGTTGATTCGCTATAGCCGTTCTTCTTGAGTTGCCATATGGCTTCGATGATCTTGCCTTGGATGTCTGTTTGGCTGGGTGTTGATGTTGTTGCGGCTCCCGCGGCCTTTTCTATGCGGGTTTCAACTTCGGCCAAGTTTATCATTCCGGCTTCCGGGACGCATACTCGGCGTCCTCCTGTAGGGAGGTAACGCTTATTTAACTCTTCCTCTACGATAGAGGATTGTGATGTTTCATGAGAACCTACATCTTCACGGCCCGAGAGAGAAGGGTGATACATGCGTTTCTCAAAGGGGAGATCCTTGGAACCGGTAAGGCGATCGGAATGATCCGTTTGAGGGTTAG
>CAZHMI010000074.1:0-9058 GCA_964533795.1 uncultured Candidatus Bathyarchaeia archaeon | reverse complement strand
CTTCATCCCATTCTCGACTTGCCTCGACGATCGTTATCTTTGACCTGAACAAAGGTGAAAAGGTTACAAAGGTTTCGTACTCGCCTCCTTCACCTGAAATGTGAACCCTGTACTTCTGATTAAGACGAAGGATATCCCGCAGACAGTCTAGGTCAAGTCTACGCCCCAGCCATGATTCGGAGAAGCCTTGCGCCATGACTGCAGTTATGACCATCTCGAATCCAAGTTCGATCTGTAGCCTAAGTAGGAGTTCTGGATCTTTACGCCAAAGTGGAGCGAAGCTTCTCAAGCCTATCCTATTGCAAACACTGTCTACGCGTGTCCGCTGGTATTCGCTGGCTACAACTCCTGAAACCACTGCTTCAATCCCGAGCAGATCTCTCATCTCAATAAGACAATTCTCCAAATCATCAAGCTCTTTCTCTTTCTCGCCCACCGTCTCGACTACGGCCAACGGAAGACCCATCGATTGTGCTTGAAGCTTAGTGAAGTCGATGGCTGGAAAATGGAACATCCGAGAATGTCTGTTTTGAGGATGGACAGCAATCAGTGTCACTGTGTCCCAGCCTTGATGGATGGCATACCATAACGCTAGGCAGCTATCCTTTCCGCCGCTGAAGAGAACAGCAACCTTCATGCTCCACATCTCAACTATTTCGACCTCTAGGGTTCTGGAGACTCAGTTTGGCTTTGTGCTCAAACTGTTTCTGATAGAGCTCTCGCAGTCTTTGAATAGTGTCTATATCTTTAACCGATTTGTCTTCTCTAATCCGAGCTATTCTGGCGAATCTCAGCGCTAGACCTGACGGATACTGAGGGCTCTTTTGGATTTCGTTGTACTCCACTTCGACAACTACGTATGGCTTAACGCGGACTGTATATTCATCCTCAGAAATCTTTAGACTTAGCAAGTTTCTCGTCATTTCGACGAATTCTTCATCCGTTAATCCCTTGAAAGTCTTGCCGACCATCAATAGATCTCCAGTAGCCTCGTCGATCGCTGCAAGATGGTAGTTGCTTAGCCATCCGGTTCTTCTACCGTATCCCCAATCAGCAGCGATTATCGCCAAGTCGAGACGGTCTGCCGGCTTGATCTTGAACCATTTCTTTCCTCTGACGCCGGGCGTGTAGTTGCTCATGAGAGATTTAGCCATTAACCCCTCGTGGCCCGCGTCCAAGGCTTCCTTTAGGAATCCTTCTGCGATAGAGGCATCTCCACTAATTATCCTCTTCGCTAGCAAGCTTTCGTCGCAGATCTCGGACAAGAACCTCCATCTATCCTTATATGGCATATCGACCAGGGATCTACCGTTTAGATAAAGAAGGTCGAAGAGGTAGAGTCTCAAAGGTAGCTCCCGCGCCACTTGGCTTATCTCATGGACTCTTCTGAACCTTCTCATAAGATCCTGAAATGGAAGAGGCTTTTCACCCGCTCCAACGGCAACAACCTCCCCTTCGACGAGCGCTTCATGCGCCCTTATCCTACTCGAAGCCAGCGCAACTATATCAGGGAGACTGCTTGTCACATCGGTCAGTCTTCTACTGAAGATCCGGACTTGCGAGCCTCTCTTGTGAATCTGTATTCGTGCTCCATCAAGTTTGTATTCGAACGCAGTCTCGCCGCCGTGTTCAGTCAGAACCTCCGATATCTCGTAGGCCATCTCGGCGAGCATCGGTTTGATGGGACTGA
This sequence comes from uncultured Candidatus Bathyarchaeia archaeon, assembly GCA_964533795.1. GTDB lineage: Archaea > Thermoproteota > Bathyarchaeia > 40CM-2-53-6 > CAYOZM01 > CAYOZM01. Next base: position 7,368 of record CAZHMI010000074.1, on the reverse strand, counting down.
ATAGTCGTATACCTATTCCTTCTAGTCCGATTTGCCCTTGACTCAAGGCTATTCTCGCGACTTCCCCGAGATCCCCTAGAAACATGTGGCTTCTTCTAACGAGATCCTTGTTAACGCTCGATGCTTCAGCTATTGCATCGAGCATCACTCCTTCTACCACGCCTATCTGCATCTCTCCAATTATGATCTTAGCGAGATACTTCGCTTCAATCGGTGCAGCTTGACCCAGCAAACTCTCGAGGAGGCTTTCCTTCTTCATTCTCGATCCTTTCCCTGAGAACCGCACGATTTCCTCAAATTTTCTATAGACTCCTGAGATTGTAAGAGGCTCTTGAACCAGCGGAAGCTGCTTACTTCTCTCGAGCACCTTCCCAAGAGTTCTTGCGCTTAAGTCTAGGACCCTCGGGTCCGATTCTGGGAAAGCCCTCCCAGATATGAAACAGACGGCCGGTGATATTTCATCCTCCCGCAATCCGAGTAGAAAAGCGCTGATCAATTGAGTCTTAACAGTTCTCTTACTTGTGCGCGCCAAGTCCTCGCAGAGGGTCGCAAGCTTCATGAAAGGCGTAGATGCCATCTGCGGTTCACTCTACTTATCGAAGTAGTTTTCCAGCCCACTCCGTGAGTTAATCGAGTTGCTTACTCCTCTCATCCTTTCGATTACCTTCTCAACGCGATTCAAAGAGAAATCGCGTTCTTCAAATAGAAATCTCAATAATCCATCTTCATTTGCACTTTCATATCTTAGATTATAGGCGTCTGTCACAGCAGGTTCGAGAAAGATCTCCCTTATCTCCGCATAATTTCCCGGTAGTTGTGTTCTTAGATCCACAGAGAGTTGATCTAGGCTTCTGCACTCTTTTATGAGTTTCAAAGCCTTCTTTGGGCCCAGACCTTTTATCCCAGAGTTGAAGTCAGTACCGATGAGTATGGCCAGATCTATTAGCTGTTCTCTCGTGATTCCGTGATGAAGCAAGAACTCACGTAGCTCTATCAGCTCAGGCGTGAGTTTGCGCGATACTCCTCTACTGGGTAAAAACTCCTTGCCTGATATAGTAATGTATCTAACTAAGCGCGGCGCGCCGAATAGCAATGAATCGTAATCCCGGCTATTCGCCGCCCACACATCCCCCTTCATTGCTATGTACGCGCACTGAGCTTCAGCTTCACTGGGAGCTTGAATGTAAGGTATTCCAAGCAACTGCAAGAGCAGTTTCGCATCATCAATCATCTGTTTCGTCAATCTGGCCGTCATAACCGCCTTTGAAAACGCCTTAGCGTAATCATGTTCCTCAAGCGCCTTACGCCATTCTACTTCGCACCTCTTTCGTATCTCATCTCGTTTTTCTATCTCATCTGTTTTCAAGACAGGGGGCTTCCCATCAAATACGAATACGGGCAGAATTTTATATTCCGCTATCAGTCGCGTTGTTCGGAATGCCAGTCCTGCGAGATGTGATGTTACATTGCCTCGCGAGTCCTTGAGAGGGCTTCCGTCCGGAAGCCGGATCATAGAAAGGAATTGATATAGCATATTATTAGCGTCGACAGCAAGCCTTTTCCACTTAAGCTGCTCTAAGGATATTTCCTTCTTTACGATGATCGATCGCAGGTTCGTTCCCATGGAAACTTCACTAAGCACTCATGGCGGATGAAGTCGGAAGATCCTTTTGCTCCATAGGATTCAGGCCATCAACATGGGGAAGCTCGGAAACCGTCAAAGAAAGATTCGGGTTGCGCTCGCTCTGTTCATCCGTCATATTGCAAGTAAAGCTTCTATTCTCTTAAGCTGTTTGGTAGTCGGATCAACCTCCAGTCTGAGCCCTTCAAGGGCGTGTACTCCAAGTACATTGGCGTCACTTTCTTCAGCGAAGACAATCATCGTGGTTGCACGTTCTCCCATACACTCGACCACAACCTCGCCTATCTGTCTCTTCAGTAGCCTTCCATCGACTGTCTTGAATGTACATTCAGTTTGAGGCTTGATGTCAAGCCTCTGTAGAAGGGTCTTCGCAATCCAGGTATATGTCGAACCTATATCGACTAGCAACTCTGTTTCCTCTGCTTTCGACGTTGACGGGTCTAAGACCCTGACTTTGGCATGCGTATGTCCCATGCTTTCCACGCTTCTCTGAGACCAGGGAGCCGCATATAAAAATGATGCCGGCCGGTATTTAGGTCTGCAAAGCAAGCTTTTCAATTTTGACAGTTTTCTTCGGCTCATGATCGAAGCCGATGTTCTAGGGATGTCAAAGATCGTAGGCTAAAGCCGAGTTGTCATTCCCAAGGAAGCGGGAGGAAAAGATGCAGATGAGAGTTTGTACGGATCGGCGATGGCGAAAGGATTATGTGCGATGAGCCACTTTCTGATGGCTATTGAGGTAGTTTTCTGATGGCATCCGAGTATCTCCTAGCTCATGATTTAGGCACGACCGGCGACAAAGCTACTCTGTTCACGACCGAAGGAAAGTTGCTGGCGAGCTCGTATCTTGAGTATTCAACTGTTCATCCTGAACCGACTTGGGCTGAGCAGAATCCTGAAGACTGGTGGAACGCGTTTGTAGCCGCGACGAAGAGTCTACTTTCGAAATCGGAAATATCGCCTGAAGATATTCTTGGATTGAGTTTCAGCGGCCAGATGCTCGGTTGCCTTCCAGTCGACGAGAAGGGGTTTCCTCTGAGACCTAGCATAATCTGGATGGATCAAAGAAGCGTTGAGCAAGCCGAGGATATACGAAGCAGGGTTGGGGAAGAGCATTACTATAGGACTACGGGGAACAGGATAAGTCCGACCTACACCATTTCAAAGATATTGTGGCTCAGAGAGAATCAACCGGCGATCTATGAGAGAGCCTACAAGTTTCTTCAAGCTAAAGACTACATCATCTATCGACTGACCGGCAGGTTCGTGACAGACTACTCCGATGCGTCCTTAGCCGGCATGCTTGAGGTAAGCCGAAGAGAGTGGGCATACGACCTGCTTCAGGAACTGGATATTCCAGTAGAGAAACTGCCTGAACTCTTTCCTTCGGTTCACGTAGTGGGTCAGATAAAACGGGCAGTAGCCAAAGAGATTGGTCTGAGTCTTGAGATGCCTGTTGTGGTTGGGGGAGGGGACGGCCCCTGCGCAGCCGTAGGTGCTGGAGTTGTGAAACCCGGGGGGTCCTATAACTATGTCGGCACCTCGTCTTGGATTGCTATATGTACTGAGAAGCCGCTTCTGGATCCGAAGATGAGGATCTTCAATCAGTGGCATCTTGATCCGAATAAGGTTTCGCCTACGGGAACGATGCAGGCGGCTGGTAACTCTTATCGCTGGCTACGTGACGAGATCTGCCAGAAGGAGTTGTCTGAAGCGGAAAAGCAGGGAGTAAGCGCCTACAAGCTTATGGATGAAGAGGCTGAAGGAGTTGAACTTGGTTCGAAGAGGGTTCTGTTTCTGCCGTATCTCATGGGTGAGAGGTCGCCTTGGTGGAATCCGAATGCGAGAGGCGTCTTCTTTGGGTTGGCTCTTGGGCATAGACGAGAACATTTGATAAGAGCTGTTTTGGAAGGGGTAACCTTCAACTTGAAAGTTATTCTCGACGCTTTTGAGGAGCAAGGGGCCTCGGTGAGAGATGTTCGAGTGATCGGGGGTGGAGCGAGATCGAGGTTATGGAGGCGTATGATGGCTGACATTTATGGTAAGACCATTCTTGTCCCAGCCTATCTGGAGGAAGCTACATCTCTAGGCGCAGCGATCGCTGCAGGTGTGGGCGTAGGGATCTACCGAAGCTTTGAAGCAGCGGAGCATCTCATCAACTTCGTGGAAACGATTAGTCCGAATCTTGACATGCACACCAGATATGAACCGTTCTATAAGTGTTTCAGAAAACTGTACGCGTCAATGGTGCCACTCTACGATGAACTTGCATCCTTGGAAGTGTAAGATTTCACAGTCCAATTCAATTTTCAGAAGCTTTGTTTCTTCCCAAAACCTCATCGGCATGATGATGTGGGATCGAATAGCCACTACTCTATTCAACGTGTTCTCTGAATAGATCTACATCTTCTCTCATTTCAGGAGTGCATTCTAGGAAATCTCTTACAGATCGTTCCACGTCCTTTGACTGCGTGATGAATCTGCCTACGACAATTATGTCTGCGCCTGAGTTTATTGCATCGCGAGCTGTGTCAGGAGTTACTCCGCCTGCAATCGCGACGAGCAGTTTCCTCTCTTTGAAAGCATTCTTTATCGCTTGAATCTGGTCCCAACGTAGGCTTCCACCTCTTCTTTCAACGTCTATCCCTCTGTGCACGAGGACAACTTCTGGAAGCTCTTTCAGAGACTGAAGCTTTGCCATAGGATTGTCAACGCCCATCATATCAACTATCGCGTATATACCCAGTCTCCTTGTCTCATGGATGAAAGCGTCCAGAGTCTCCACCGATGCCAGCCCAGAAGCCGTCACTCCATCTGCGGTCTCCTCGAAAGCAAGATCAACCTCGACCTTACCAACATCCAGAGTCTTGAGGTCAGCGATAATGAAGGAATCTCGAACTATGGTTCTGAGCTCGCCAATGACCTTGACGCCGTATTTCTTAATCAGAGGCGTACCAACTTCAAGGATAATTCTGTCGCTTCTTGGTATTTGACTGAGTATCGTCTTGGTTCTTTCGATGTCTGGAATATCGAAGGCTATTTGAAGGTATGGAGGTCTCCACAATCGCGGCACCTTGAACCCCATAACCGGATGTTTCGCTCTATCTTTCTCATAAAGAATCTTCTCAAGTCCAGGATAGTTGGCTAGAGCTCTTCTAAGAGCCAACTTTGTCGCGCCGTAGTTGTAATGATAGATCTTGCGATAATCCTTGGCGTCAGGATGTACAAAAACACTACAGACTATAACCCAGCTTTCAAGCTTGTCTTTCGGGATGATGCCCTCTTCAACCGCATCGACGACTGCTTTCGCAACCGCAGCTTGCGCTGGACCAAAAATACGAGCAGCTTGATCCAGATCCTTCACAGTGACTTTAGGTACAAGCAACGTGGAAGGCTTAGCGGGCAAGTTGGGTCTTACTACCGCGAGAAGTGGTGTATGGCCCGCGGACAGATTTGACAAGCTATTAGCAAAAGCTTCTCCCACCGGTCCCTCCTTATCTCCTACCAAAAGATCAACATGCGCTACCTCAGATCCCTCTCCAACCAGCGCTTCCCCGACAAGATACACTTCAGCACACCTTTACGAGCGGTTCGGTCGTGGATTTCTCTTATTTTCCGAGTATGTGATATATCAATTTTGACAATTTACCTCAAAGAGAAACTGATCATGCAGAAACGGGCTTTTTCTAATATGCGACGGATATGGTCGATCCGATGAAGAATCGAGGCTGCTTGAGAGATAGCATGGCAAGGTTTGCTGTGTCATTGGGTTAGATCTCAATGGAGGCCTTTTAGAGCTAGCTCTCTTAAGCAGATTGCCACCCAAATCCGCTAGTTCGTCTGTCGCTCTTTTTGGGAATGTTGTTGCTCCTATTTATCTTGCCTAAAGCACCGGTCAAAGTGTACTTTTATGTGGATCCGGTTTAAATAGTAGATAGGAATTCCTATAAGATAGGAAATGTTATCTGTGAAGTGATGACCGTTGGCTGTTATCCCTGTCAAAATCGATGAAGAGGATGCAAAAAAGCTTGACATGCTGGTCAGATTCGGTTTATTCAAGAATAGAACTGAGGCTATAAGATGGGCTTTAAGAGAAGGGTTAGAGAAGAAGATCGGGGCAATCCCTCTACTAAACTTTTCAGGCATCGACCCGGTCGTTGATCTCATGTTGCAATTGGCATCTAAGGGGGTCGATGTAATTCGCATAACCTCAGAGAGGACTGCTGCTGAGATAGTTGGTGAAGGAAGACAGCGCCTGTGAAGACGGTTTACTTAGACACAAATGTTATTTTATCCCCGTACCATATGGGGGACCCTTACCGATCCGCAGCTACATCTGTCTTGGCTTCTCGAAACTTGGTTAAAGCTATCTCGCATATAGGCCTAACAGAATTATCCTCAACGATTTCAAGGCTCAGAGCCCGTAAAGAACTTCAACTTCCTGAGGAGGTGGAGACTGTTCTCCTAAGCCTTGATGTCGAAAGACAGGCATATAGCATATTGCTTTTCATGCTTAAGCGCAGTGGTATAACAGTCCTTGTTCCTAACGCCTTGATCAAGCTTCGCTTGAATAATCATGACATAAAAGTCAGTTCAATGTTCGTTGAGGCTTTAAACTTGGCGCCCAAAGCTCTTCTAAGGACACTGGATAACTTACATATAGCCTCACTGATTGGACTACTGAAGGAAGGACATAGCATCCACTATTTGGTCACAGGAGATGAAGAATTACTTAAGGCAAGAAGAACAGTAACAAATGTAACAGGTATTCCTGTTTTGTCTCCTCAAGACCTCATCAAACTAGAACCGCTTTAGAGATTGATGACACTGAGTAGAAGACGGTGTCATGACGAATATACATCACATCTAGTCTTATCCTCAAAACATCTTCAAACCCGGACTCAAAACATAGGCGGGCAGACTCATCAACCGTAGACAATGCATAAACGAAGTCAGGAACTTTGCTTTCTTGGCAAAGCATAAATGATCCACGAGCCAGTTGATTTCGTTTGCTTTCAAAACCTTGGGCGGTTAGAGGAAATTGTACGCATATAGAGGGAAATTTCTTAGGGTAAACCTGCGTAACAAATCCACCAAGATTCATGAAACACCTAAAACTTGGATGTTGAAGTATCTCGGGGGGCGAGGTTTTGCCGCAAGAGTATATTACGATGAAATCGGGTCGGCTGTTGATCCTCTTGGTCCTGACAACAAACTTATCTTCTTCACAGGTCCTTTGACAGGGACACCTGTTTTCAGTGGATCGAAATCTTCCGTAGCGACGAAATCGCCGCTTACTGGGATATACCTGTGTTCGAATGCGGCTGGTTTCGTGGGCGCGGAGCTGAAGTTCGCGGGCTACGACGGCTTGATTGTGGAGGATAGAGCTGATGAGCCGACGTATCTCTCGATAGTGGATGATCAAGTCCGATTTCGAGGCGCTAAACATCTTTGGGGTCTCGACGCGATTGAAACACAGAAAGCGGTCAAGGAGGACATAGGCGAAGAAAGAGCTCAAGTCATGTCGATCGGTCAGGCTGGCGAGAGAGGCGTCAGATTCGCTTGCATAATGAGCGATGAGAGAAGCTATGGGAGAGGAGGCGCAGGCGCTGTCATGGGATCGAAGAATCTCAAGGCGATAGCTGTCCGTGGACACGGCACCGTTCAGATTGCGAATCTAGAAGGAATGCGAGAGCGTCTCGTAGCTTCTATTCCTTTGCTCAAGG
>CAZHMI010000073.1:0-9263 GCA_964533795.1 uncultured Candidatus Bathyarchaeia archaeon | reverse complement strand
GACCCTTGATGCAGGCATTTGAAGCTCTCACTTCTTCCAAAGTTAGATTCGGAAGCGCGGTTCCGCTTCGCTTCTTCGTTCCATCCCCTGCCTCCAAGACTTTGAAGTCGATCTCGATCGAAATCAACTTCGATATAGCGCCTAGAACCTTAAGCGCTGCTTCGACGACGACCGGCCCAACACCGTCCCCGGGAATGACTGCAACAGAATATTTCAATTGGAGCTGTCACCACATGCCTCTTGCTTTCAAGTATCTGACGAGACCTCCTGCCTTCAGAATCGATAGGACCGGTTCGGAGAGCTCTCTAATGTCGATGCAAATACCTGTCGTTAGGTTTCTAACCTCTAAACGGCTGATGTCTATCTCCACTCTATCACCCTCATCAAATGATGAGGAAGCGTTTGGTGCTTCTAGTGCGGGGAGACCTATGTTGATCGCATTTCTGAAGAATATTCGAGCAAAGTTCTCTGCAACTATCGCTTGAGCTCCAGCAGCCTTCAAGACCAGCGGAGCATGCTCCCTTGAGCTTCCGCATCCGAAATTTCTTCCAGCAACGATTATCCTATTATTCCTCAACCTGATCTTGAATGTGGGATCGAGATTCTCCATGACGTGTTCAGTTAAGCTTGAGGTATCCGTCGAAGTGAGATAACGGGCTGGGATTATGGCATCCGTATCGATATCATCGCCCAGCTTCAATACTGCTCCTACTATCGCATTCAATTCAAGAATCCCCTCGGATCCGTGATCTCTCCTGTCAGTGCTGAAGCGGCAACAGTAGCAGGTGAAGCCAAGTAGACTCTTGAGGTCCGGTCGCCCATTCTCCCAACGAAATTTCGATTGCTTGTTGATATGCAAACCTCGTCAGCTGCCAGCACGCCTTGAGACATGCCGAGGCAAGGACCGCAATTTGGACAGCAGACAGCAGCCCCAGAGTCTACGAGCTTCTCAATCAATCCCTCCCGGACGGCTTGCTTATAGATCTTCGTGGAAGCCGGATTGACTAGGAGCCTGACTCGGCTGTGAACCCTTCGGCCTTCCAGTATCCTCGTTGCTATTCTGAGATCCTCGATTCTCCCATTAGTACAAGATCCTAGGAAGGCTTGATCGATTCTTGTTCCTTCAACATCCTTGACATCCGTCACTTTGTCAACCGCGAAGGGCGTGGCGATTTTAGGTCCTATCTCAGAGGCGTTGAAACTGAGCTTCTGCTCATATGCAGCTTCTCGGTCGCCCGTGAGAACCTCTATAGGCTCGTTCAGAGATTGGAAATGCCTATAGGTGACTTCGTCAGGCTCTATCAGCCCTGTCTTCGCGCCCATCTCCACCGCCATGTTCGTAAGGGTCATTCGAGCTCCTATGCTCATCTTGGAGATCGCCTCCCCCGAGAATTCAACTGCTTTATACAAGGCTCCGCTAGCACCGATCTTTCCGATAACATCGAGAATAACATCCTTTGACGTTGTAGGTTCCTTGACTTCTCCCATAACCTCGATCTTGATGGTACTCGGAACTTTGAACCACATCTTCCCAGTTCCGAGAATTGCAGCTGCCTCAGTGGACCCGACGCCTACGGCGAAAGCGCCCACTGCTCCGGCTGTGCAGGTGTGACTGTCCGCTCCGACAACTATTGAGCCCGGTTTCGCTAGGCCTTCCTGGACTAGGATTTGGTGAGCGATCCCTCCTCTTCCAACGTCGTAGAACTTCTCTATCCCTTGTCCCTGAACGAATGAACGCATGACCTTCATCTGTTGTGCCGAGTTTACGTCGCTAGGCGGAATATTATGATCGAATACTACGACCACCTTCTCGCTTCTCCAAACTTTCTTGAAACCCATCTCATCGAACACTTGAACGGCCAAAGGTCCTGTTATCTCATGGAGCATCAATAGATCAATATCACATGTAACAACTTCACCCGGTGAAACACGCTCTTTAGATGAGGATTTTGCGAGGATCTTCTCGCTGAGCGTCATCCCCATGGGCCTTCACCTTTCAACTATCTGCAAGAGCCTATTCGTGGCGTTGATGATCGCCTGAACTCCTGCCATCACGATGTCTTCGTTCACCGCTCTGGCTGACACGAGCCTTCCGGTTTCGCTCATCAATTTCACTGTCACATCTGCCAGCGCATTCGTCCCGCCTGTTATACTCTCAAGCCTGAACTCCACGAGTTGAAAGTTCACAATATCTTTAACCACGTTTCTAACGGCGTTGATTGATGCGTCGACAGGTCCTATTCCAAAGTTGGAGCTGCTTCGTTCCTGGCCGTTGACGAGGAGCTTAACCATCGCTGTCGGGGTTGTCTTATTTCCAGTTACAACTACGAGGTCCTCAAGTAGAATTCTATCGCGTCGATGAAGTCTGGCTCCTACAATCGACTCCGCTAGGCTGTAGAGGTCTGTCTCTGTAACCTTTCTTCCCTTGTCCCCGAGGCTTTTGACTCTCTCCATTATTTGAGAGAGTTCTTCACCTGAGACGCTTAGACCCATCTCTTTGAGCATTGCCTCGACTCCAGTTGCTCCTGCATGTTTTCCAGCCACAAGACGGCGTTTCCTTCCCACAAGTTCTGGTCGGAAAGGCTCGTATGTGCTTGGAGCACGAAGTATACCATGTGTGTGAATTCCGCTCTCGTGAGCAAAAGCGTTCTCGCCCACCACGGCTTTGTTTTGAGGTATTGATACGCCAGTCAACCTAGAAACGAGTTGTGAGGTCTTGAATATCTCGTCCAGATGTATATTTGACTTTACTCCGTAGAGAACTTGGAGAGCAACTGCGAGCTCTTCCAAGCTCGCGTTGCCGGTTCTCTCGCCAATTCCATTGACGGTTACATGAGCTTGATCAGCACCGGCTTCTATAGCCGCCAAGCTATTCGCAACTGCCATTCCTAAATCATTGTGGCAGTGAACCGAAGTTGGAGCCTTCACCTTATCTCTTATCGTTCGAACTAGGTTGAACATGACTCTCGGAACGCAGAATCCAACTGTGTCAGGTACATTGATCCTATCCGCTCCAGCATCTACTACTGTTGAGAAGACATGGGTCAAAAAGGACTCGGAAGATCTGGTTGCGTCCTCAGCTGAAAACTCAACGCTGACTCCATGTTCTTTAGCGTATTCGACTGATTCAACCGCTTTGTGAAGGACTTCCTGCTGGGTCAGTTTCAGCTTCTTCTTCATATGCGTTGGAGAAGTCGCGATGAATATGTGTATCCGATCCACGTTGCATGAGAGAGTTACGTCGATATCCTTTCTTGAAGCTCTCGCTAAAGCGCAGATTTCCGGGTGCAAACCTTCTGCAGCGATCTTCTTGACCGCTGCTATCTCTCCCTTTGATGATATAGGGAATCCCGCTTCGATGACATCCACACCTAACTTGTCAAGTTGCTTCGCGATATCCAACTTGTCCTCTGGAGTTAGGGCGACTCCAGGGGTTTGCTCCCCATCTCTTAGGGTAGTATCAAATATCCAGACTCTCTCCGGCAAAGAGCCGTTTGAGAAAACGATCCCTCCAAGCCATCATCCGTCACCATTACAGGTAGCTCTCACGCCAGTAACTCATCTCAAACTTCTCCAAGACAGGATCTACTTTGGGCTTCCAGCTGCTTACAGTAGCGGGCTCGCCGCGAGGCTCCTTGACCGGGTGGTTGTAGACCGGCGTTAGCCAACTTCTGTACTTCTCAACGTTACCTGACATGACCTTCTTGAAGAATGCTTTGACCCTTCCAGTAAGAGCGCCCATTTTTCCATCTCCAATTTGGCGTTTATCTATGGTAAGGATGGGCATGATCTCTACAGCTGTTCCAGTGAAGAATGCTTCATCGCATGTATAGAGTTCAGCTCTTGCTACGTTTCTCTCGATAACCTCTACTTGCATCTCTGAAGCTAGGTGGATGACCGTATCTCGGGTTATCCCGTTGAGGATCGAGGCAGATGATGGCGGCGTAACCAATTTTCCGTCTTCAACGAGGAAGATGTTTTCTCCAGTTCCCTCGCTTACAAAGCCGTTTGAGTCTAGAAGTATCGCTTCATCGTAGCCGTTTAGATATGCTTCAACCCTAGCAACCACGGAGTTTAGGTATTGGCCGCAAGCCTTGGCCATTGGAGGAGTTGAGACATCAGATATCCTTCTCCAAGAGGATATGCAAACGTTAAGGCCGCCCTTCTGATTTTCAAAGTAGCTCTCAAACTTGAGTGGACATATGGCTAGGTGAGTAGGCGCTTTCACAGGATTTAGGTCTATGCCTCCAAATCCTTTGAACGCTATGGGCCTAATGTAGGTGTGACATCGCAGCTCATTCTTCGCTAATAGTTCTACAGTTGCTGAACAGAGTTCGTCTACCGAATACTTCAGGTCTATGAAGTATATCCTCGCCGAATCCTCCAATCGCTTCATGTGTTCCTTAAGTCTAAAGACATAGAGGTTACCAGAGTGGGCGTAGGCTCTTATCCCTTCGAAGACGCCTGTTCCATAGTGGAGGGCGTGAGAGAGTATGGGGACTCTTGCATCGCTGCTTCTTACAAATTCTCCATCCATCCAGAAGATTTCGGCTGGTGTAACAGTCAAAGCGTACCAATAGCCTCCTACTTCTCTAGGCCGGCCATCTTGCGAATCTTCTTTCCGACTCTCTCTATCGGATGGCTTTCGATCTTCTTCATCATCGAGTCTATGATATTGCCGCTTCCTTGGAATTTGTTCGTCCACTCTCTAGCGAAAGCTCCGCTTTGAACGTACTTTACAGTTTTCCGCATATTCTGTTTGACGTGCGCATCGATTATTTTCGGGCCAACTGTCATACCGCCATACTTCGCAGTATCCGAAACACCTCTGAGCATGCCTGTTATGCCACGTTCGTAGATCAGATCCATTATAAGCTTGGCTTCGTTGCAAGCCTCGAAGTACGCTAGCTCAGGTTCATATCCTGCTTCTACTAGAGTTTCGAAGCCGCACTTGATAAGTTCCATCAATCCGCCCACTAGAACGGTTTGTTCTCCTATGAGGTCGCTCTCAGTCTCATCCTCGAAGGTTGTTTCTAACACTCCTGCTCTCGTGCATCCGAGCGCTTTGCTCATACCTAAGGCAAGCTTCTTCGCGCTTCCCGAGGCGTCTTGGTATACCGCTATCAGCGCTGGAATCCCGAAGCCTGATTGATAGGTTTCTCTCAACCTTTTACCAGGGCCTTTTGGAGCAACCATTAGCACATCTACATCCTTCGGAGGGATTATCTGCTTGAAGTGGATGTTGAAGCCGTGAGAGAAGTAGAGCGCCTTTCCGCTTTCAAGCTCGCTTGATATACTGGACTTGTAGACGGAAGGTTGCGCAGGGTCAGGGACTAGAAGAAGGATGACATCGCCTTCCCTAGCAGCTGTTGAAACTTCTTTTGGTTCAAAACCCTCTTCTTCTGCTTTCTCCCAAGATGCACCTTCCGGTCTAAGCCCTAAAACAACTTGAAGCCCAGAGTCCCGCAGGTTTAGTGCTTGAGCTCTCCCTTGATTTCCATATCCTATCACGGCGAAGGTTTTGTCCCTCAATACTTCCATATCGACATCTTCGTCGTAGTATACCCTAACCATTTTGCACATCTCCTTTTTCTGGATTCAAAGTATTCAGCCCTCTCTCGAGAGCGGTTACACCCGTCCTCGAAACCTCCACTAAACCAAGGCCTTTCGCTAGTTCTATGAAGGCGTCGATCTTGTCGGGGGTACCTGTGATCTCCACTATCAGAGTTTTATGAGAAACATCGACGACTCGACTTCTGAAAACATTGGCGTAGTTGATAGCGTCTGAACGCGCTCTCGCGTCTTCCACCAGTAGCTTGACGAGCGCGAGCTCTCTAACCACAGTCTTCGATTGGTTCAGTACTTTCGCTCCAACGACATCGAGGAGCTTCTCCATCTGTCGAGTGAGCTGCCTAGCCGTAGCTTCGTCTGCTCTAAATGTGATAGTCATTCTAGCCCAGCCGTTTCTTTCAGTTGGCCCAACTGAGATACTTTCTATGTTGAAACCTTTCCTCCTGAGCATATTGGAAACCTTATGGAGGACACCCGGCCTGTTCTCGACGATCGTTCCTACAACATAGATCTGTTGCTCCATATCGAATCACGTCACAATCATCTCATCGATACTTTTGCCAGGAGGAACCATTGGGAGAACATTTGCTTCAGGGTCTATCGGAACATCTATAACGGTGGTCACATCGCTGGAAACGGCTCTGCGAAGAATGCTTGAAAGTTGATCTAATGACTCTGCTCTCTCTCCATGGGCGCCGTAAGCCGTTGCAAGTTTAACGAAGTCAGGTGATCGTCCCAATCGTGTTGCTGAGTATCTAGCTTTATAGAACATTCTCTGCCATTGAGCCACCATGCCCAGCATTCGATTGTTGAGGATGATGACGATGACGGGGATGTTCTCTGAGATCGATGTAGCCAAGCAGTTCTCAGTCATCAAGAAGCTGCCGTCTCCAGCTATATCCACTACCACAGACTCAGGCTTGGCTACCTTCGCTCCTAGAGCTGCTGGAAAACCGAAGCCCATAGTGCCTAGCCCTCCTGAAGTTATGAAGGTTCGAGGGGCGTAAGTCTTCCAATAGGTGGCGGCCCACATCTGATTCTGACCGACTTCAGTCGTCACTATCGTATCTCTTGGCAGGACCTTTCTCGCTTCACTCAAAACTTGGTAGGGCGAAAGGCCTTTCCCGCCATTCGAAGCGATCTGCTGACGAATAAGCTCCTTAACCTCTTTGATGCGTTTAAGCGAAGAATCGGGGTTTCTGACAAGATGACCTGCCAACACCTCATATATGTCTCTCAGGGTTTTTCGAGCATCTCCTATGATGAAAATATTGACTTCTTTGTTCTTCTCAATCTCAGAGGCGTCAATATCTAGATGGATTATCCTTGCATCCCTGCAGAAATCATCCGGTCGACTGGTCGTCCGATCTGAAAACCTCATGCCAACCGCTAGAAGGACATCGGCTTCCTGTACCAGCCTGTTTGCCTCAACGGTTCCATGCATTCCAACCATTCCGAGCGAGAGCGGATGATCCTCAGGGAAACAGCCTTTCCCCATCAAAGATGTTCCTACAGGAGCGGAAAGGAGTTCTGAAAGCGCGCGAAGCTCTTCATATGCGTTTGAGATTCTGACTCCACCTCCGGCTAGGATGAAAGGTCTCTCAGCTGTCGCAAGCGCTTCAGCAGCCCTCTTGACCAAGATCGGATCAGGATTGTTGTTGTTTCGCCGTATTCGCACGAAGAGTTGAGAGTTGAAATCCACTTGTGAAGTCTCTGTTTGAACATCCTTTGGAAGGTCTATTAGTACGGGACCGGGTCTTCCGGTAGAGGCAACGTAGAAGGCGGTCTTAACAATTGACGGTATCTCAGAAGCATGTTTGACTTGAAAGTTATACTTTGTGATCGGGGTTGTGATACCTACTATGTCGATCTCTTGAAAAGCATCTCTCCCAATGAGCGGTTTGGCTACTTGACCTGTGATCGCTACGATCGGTGAGGAGTCCAAGTATGCGTTTGCAATCCCCGTCACGAGGTTCGACGCACCGGGTCCAGAGGTTGACATGCATACTCCGACCTTCCCGCTTGCCCTAGCGTATCCATCTGCCATATGAGCTGCTGACTGCTCGTGGCGTACAAGTATATGCCTAATTCCAGAATCGAGCAGAGTATCATAAACAGGCATGATCGCTCCGCCTGGAAGGCCGAAGATCACGGATACACCTTGGGACTCCAAAGCCCTTGTCAGGGCGCGGCAGCCTTCCATTGTCGCAATCATTTATCATAGCCTCTAGAGAATTGAAGCCGACGTAAAAGTGGGGATACGTCGGCTTTACGGTAGAATAATAATGAGGAGCACGAGGATCGAAACCAAGTTTAATGCGCTGAAGGCTTCGGAATGCGCTAGCCGGCTTGTTGACAAGTTGTCTCTCGGCTCCAAGTATGAAGCGGTTATGTAGTTCGCTTCCCCTTTATAAAACTTTTGATTTCACACAGGAAGTTTTATAACCGCACATCCGTCAGTGCGTCTAAGGCGTTTGCTTTGCGTAGCGATTCAATAAGAGCTGGCGTAGAGAGAGCCCCGCAGAGGGCTCTTCTAAGATCTCTAGGCCTTTCGGAAAAGGATCTTGAAAAACCGTTCATCGCTGTGGCAAACAGTTTCACGTCAATAGTTCCAGGCCATGTCCACCTCGATAAGATTGAAGAAGAGGTTAAGCAAGGAATACGGTTATCCGGCGGCGTTCCCTTCCGATTCGATACAATAGCGGTTTGCGACGGCCTTGCGATGGGCCATAACGGAATGAAGTATTCCTTACCCTCAAGAGATTTGATCGCTGACACGGTTGAAGTTATGGTTGAAGCACACCAGTTCGATGGAATAATCTTCATCTCGAACTGCGATAAGGTGACGCCAGGTATGCTCCTAGCAGCGGCTAGGCTTAACCTTCCTTCGATATTTGTAACAGGAGGCCCGATGAAGTCGGGCTACTTCAAAGATCGAAAGGTCGGATTGGTCTCGGTTTTCGAAGCGTTGGGTCAACTCAAGAATAAGGAGATCACGAAGGAAGAGTTGAGAGAACTAGAGAAGACGGCCTGTCCTGGTTACGGTTCATGCAACGGAATGTTCACAGCGAATACGATGGCTTGCCTAACCGAGGCGATGGGCATGTCACTCCCTGGCTGTGCAACATGTTTAGCTGAGGACCCGAGGAAGAAATTGTTTGCGAACGATTCGGGACGCAGAATAGTTGAGCTTGTGAAGGAGAACGTTAAGCCTTCAGATATAATGACACGGGAAGCTTTCGAAAACGCGATAATGGTTGATATGGCTTTAGGGGGGTCGACGAATACCGTTCTTCACCTCATGGCTATTGCACATGAAGCCGGAGTGAAGCTTGAGCTTTCGACCTTCGATGAGATTGGAAGGAGAATCCTGCATCTATGCGACGTATTTCCTGGAGGCTCACATGACCTAGAGGACGTAGATCGAGCCGGCGGCATTCCCGCATTGATGAAAGAGTTGGAGAACAGCCTACACCTAGACAACATGACTGTGACTGGCCGAACCGTTGGAGAGAACATCGCGAAAGCTGTTATGACCGGCGCGGACGTAATCAGACCTATCGAGAAGCCGTTGCACTCTGAAGGAGGAATAGCCATACTTCGAGGAAACCTAGCGCCTAACGGAGCCGTAGTAAAAACCACAGCCATATCGCCTCGGATGATGCGACACCGCGGTCATGCTAGAGTATTCG
>CAZHMI010000072.1:0-9335 GCA_964533795.1 uncultured Candidatus Bathyarchaeia archaeon | reverse complement strand
CAGAGGAAGTTCATGTTCCTTGACGCTTCACCTATAAGGCATATCCCGGGCGAGGTTAAGATAGGGAAGCTTACAATCGGGAAGAGAGAATTCTCTATGATGAGCTTGATAGAGGGGATGAGGTCGAGCGCCAAGACTTTGGATGCGAGAAGGATCGTGGTAGACCCCATAGCTTCACTGGTCTTCCAGTATCCAGATGTGGTCCAGAGGCGAACGGCAATTCTTGACCTGATTGAAGCTTTAATCGGGACAGGTGCAACATCAATCCTAACTCTTGAGCTCCGAGCTACGGGAGTAACGTCTGGTCTTGAGAGAAGTGTTCAACTGGAGGAATACCTAGCGCACGGCGTCATAGTTCTACAGACTATTCAAGTTGGGAGATCACTTGTCCGCGCTATTCAAGTGGAGAAAATGAGAGAGACGTCCATAGATACGCAGCCTAGACCATACAAGATCGGAGATAACGGAATAGAGGTCTTTCCGAGAGAGAGCGTCTTCTAGCTCGCTAGTCTTTCACCTTTCTCCAAGTCTTGTAGGTGAGATAAGATCCAGCGAAAGCGTACACTTGAAGCAAGACTATGAACCAAAACGGGCTCGGCGGAGCTATGGGAAACCTAGATACTATGTAGATTACTGCGGAAGAAATAATCAAAGCTACATAAACTCTAGTTGCTAAACGACTCCAAAACTCGTATCTCCTACGAATTCTTATCAACGGAGCATAGAGACTGTTGTGTCCAATGGATGTTACATCCAATTCATTCAAGTCGATATAGTTTGGATCAAGCTCAGTCCGCATTGCGTAAACCGCTGTTTCTGCCTTGAGATGGTAGCGGCTCACTATGAAACAGACCGCAAGCAATAGAAAGAGGGTACTCAATTCAAGAAGTCCCAGAATCCACCACACAGAGAAATCCATGAGGTTCACCATCAAGGCAGAGTGTTTCAGACGAGTTGCTGACTCAACCTTCTAAAGCTCCTTATGTTGAAGAGAGCGAATAATATGGGCTTTAAGGAGGCGTCCGCCCGTCGTAAACCAACTCTTTCTCAACTTTGCCTCCTTTCTTGAAATGCCAAACCTCCGCTCTAGCGCCATATGCTTGAGCCCAAGTTTTCAGTATCTCCCTGTCCTTCAATGAGATCCTAGCCCTCCCGCTCTTCACTTGTATAATCAGTCTTTCACCCCTCCTTCCAGCGAAAACATCTACTGGACCGTGGGAGGCTGCGCTCCGACTGCAAAGCCATCCGTTTTCACGAAGTATCCTAAGCACTCGATACTCCCGCGAACGTCCTCTAGTGTAAGGAGTTGATACCATATCGCCCGCCACTACGAACGAGGTGTATATGTATACTCTGGTGGTAGAGTAACTATTTTTTGCTAGTCCACTCTATTACCGTAGCTTGAGCAAGGCTTAAAATGCGTTTAAACGCTAAACTAGACTATATTTCCTGAGGTTAAGCTCAATGAGGATCAATCCTATCGCCATATTGGCGGGAATGATGCTGATCGTTTCTCCATTTCTTCCATTTCTCTGGATGTCAGAAAGCCAGTTCAACCTGTTGACCTTCATCTTCTATTCTCAAGCGAATGAATACTGGGTCCTCTCTCTTATCGCAACGGTGACGCTGATCTTCCTAGTCGCGGGTGGAGTTGTTTGCTTCGTGAACGGAGTTGTGGGGGGCGCTCTCAGCTTCCTAGGGCTTCTTCCTCCGACAGTCCTTTGGGCCATAGTTATCTTTGAGAGACCGACATATCTTTCGGTGAGCGTAGGCCCGTCGTACGGCTTCATTTTGGCTTGGATAGGCTGCATAGTGGCTTTCGGATCCCATTACTATAGGCCCTCTCCGCCTCTCTTGGCCGCTCCGCAACCATATGCCACCTGACATTCAATCTTCGAGCCATTCGAAGTTCAAAGCATGGGATTCCCTATGGGGAATTCACTGTGAAGAGTAAGAAAACGATTTAGCGATGAATGATTTTTAAGAATCAATGCATTAGAAATCATTGAGCTACATCAAAGTGAGAGCCTACTTGAGAAAGCCTCAGCTCCTAGCTGCCTTCACCGTCTGTTTGATCGTCATCGGCACCGGTTTACTCTACAATATGCCTTCTGCATCTGCTCAAACAGCTACATTCCTCGGTCCACCCATGTACACTCCGAAAATATATGACGGAGATTCAGAGACTTTCATATTCACGATATCAAACGGAAACCCAACGGAGACGCTTTTCTTTCTGAAAATCTTTCGAGATGGAACCCTTATCTACGCTGAATCTTCAGCGCAGGCTTGGCCATGCCCACTCGCAGGTACGGCGCAACGTCAAGTGACGGTATCGGGCTGGGAGGGCCCAAAGACATACGGTCTTAGAGCTGAGTTATATTCAAGTCCAAGTCAAACGCTTCAAGATATGACAACTTTCTCAGTTGTCGTTGTCAAGCTTTTCGTATCCAGCTGGTCTCCTTTCTCACCGAATATTCCAGTAGGCAAAGTGAGTCCGACAACTCTAACCATCACTTTCACTAATGGAGGAAACGACTACATGCGGAATACGATCGTCTCGGTTGCGAATCCTAGTGGAATGGAGGTTAATCCCGCTTCCCAGGCTTTGGGCGACATCGCTAAGGGGCAATCTGCGACAACGAACTTTTTGGTTAAGGCTCCTGAAACCTTGAGCCCTGGCCAATATACGCTGAGTTTCAAGATAGAGTACGATGATTTCAAGGGGGGGCATCATACTGAAACAAAGCCGGCTCCTGTTAACGTCATTAAGCAAGAGACGAGAATCTATCTGAGCGTCAACCCGAGCACCATCAAAGTGGGAGAAGCGGTAAAGATCACGGCGAGCTTGATAAGCGGTGAAGGAGATCCGTTGAGAGGTGAACGGATCGATTTCTTCTTGGATTCAACTCCGTTGGGATCAAGCGTCACGGACGAATCTGGAAACGCCTTCTTTGAATATAGACTTGAAGAGGCGGGGCAATTCCAAATTAAAGCAGCTTACAGCGGATCTTCACGCTACGATCCCTGCTCGAACGTTACGGGTCTGACTGTTGGTCGCCTCTCAACAGCTATCTCCTTTGATATTCCTAGTGCTGCCAGTGTCGGCGAATCAATCCTGATAAACATCACATTAACCGATGAGAACGGTAGGGGGGTTGGAAACCAAGCAATAACAGTTGAAGCGAACTCGACGATAATCGGAGATGTTACCACTGATGAGAATGGCAGGGCAACCGTGAACTACACGCCCGATAGGAAGGGGAACTTGATAATCAATGTCGCATATGATGGAAGTAAGAACTACGATCCGAGTTCGATATCCAAGTCGCTACTGATTAGCCCTATGAAGACAACTTTGGCACTCACCTCGCAAGGGGTCGCTTTCAAGGGTAGCCCAATATTATTGAGTGTAACTTTCAAAGATGCGAAAGGAAATCCAGTCGAAGGCGCGGTTATTGACTTTTTCTTGAGGTCAGATGAAGGTAAGAGAAAGATAGGGTCAGCGACTACCGATAAGAATGGAATGGCTTCTATAAGCTATACGCTTGATGCTTCTGGAATCATGAGTAGCGTGGTCTTTGAAGCAAGTTACAGCGGAGGGCTCGTCTATAATGAGGCTAAAGGCTCTGTAGGCGTCTCGGTAGTAGATCTGATCGCAATCGGCGCTCTATTGATACTCATCATTGCTGGATTCGTCGGTCTCGCCGTTTTCATGCTAAGGTCTAGAAGAAAAATGAAGAAGCCTCCGGTCGAGCGAAAGCCCGCGAAGGCAGGAGTGGAACATTGCAAGTACTGTGGCGCTGAAATAGCTAAGACTGACGCTTTCTGCCCTAGATGTGGAAAGGGCCTTCGAGAAGGCGAAGTCAGAGTCACAACCGTCACGATGCCTCCAGTGACATTGGACGAGAAGGTTTACAACTACATAGTTGATCATGGTGGGGTAATATCGTGGACACAAGCTGCAAAGGATCTTAAAGTCTCAGTAGAGGAGTTGCAGGCAGCCACAGATCGATTAAAGAAATCTGGAAAATTGGAACATGAGACGAGTGGGGAGAAGGCCAAGCCGGACTAGAGAACGGATTCATGTCCTGTTCTTTCGAAACTGCGCGGAGAAATCGAAAGGGAAGCTAATATAGCTCTCTTCAACCAGTCCATGGGTACGTTACGATGGGAACGATGCCTGCGTAGCATTGTGGGCAGAAGACGAGTTGCATGTAGGATTTCCCGCAGCTTCTGCATATGGCTCGTCCGCATCGATTGCATACGTAGGCGGCTGGAAGGTTTGCGTGGTAGAAGCACATTCCGGGCGCTGGCACCCGTACAGGCGCTCTGACCGTAGGCGCAACGGCCGCTGCGGCAGCTCCGGTTGGAGTAATCACTTTCACTGCCGGAAGAGGCTTCATCGTAGGAGGCGTTGGCGCCGCGATTGATACGATTGGAGTCCCGCAGCTGTAGCAGAATCTCGCTAAATCCGCGTTCTCTTTACCGCATTTGAGGCAGTTGACCATCGATTTCCCTCTTCTACAGAAATCTTACGATTGCTTCTCTATATTCATCCGGCTTCTTTTTAAAGATAGCTTGAACTAAATCGTCTCTTCCCATGCCGTAAGCATTCAATTCTCTTTCATGATCCATCTTGATGAGTTCTCCTAAATTGATTTTGAATAGTTGAAGCTCCTCGACATCTTCATCCAGCTGTTTTGAAACCTGTTTCCACAGCGTTCTAGCCGAGTTTCTAAGTTTCTTGAAGGGTATTTCTATCTTCTGAACTAGGTCTCTCCCAACGCCTTCCTTCCCGCAGACGATGCACGTCTCATTTCTACGGAGGTCGATGTTGGAATACCTGTTATACTTCAAGTCTGCTATTAGGACGCCTCTCAGAGGTTCTCCAACATGTTTAGGCCACGTTTTGCTTTTCATGAAGTCTTTGTATCCTAAGATGAGCTTCAGAGCTTCCTGCGTTTGTATCGACGAGACGAACGATATGGTTGTCGGCAAGGAGGGGGTCTTCGCCTCCTCAACTGGTGCATCGCAAGGGTTTCTAAGCCCGATCAGTTGCGCGTACTGGCTTGAAGGTAGCGGGCATATGGGGCAAGGCGCATCTGGTGGAACATAGACTTGAACCCTAGCTTGATAGCCGATAATCCCTCCATCGACCATTGGAATCGAATACTTTCTTGAAATGGAT
Source organism: uncultured Candidatus Bathyarchaeia archaeon (assembly GCA_964533795.1). GTDB lineage: Archaea > Thermoproteota > Bathyarchaeia > 40CM-2-53-6 > CAYOZM01 > CAYOZM01. The sequence goes on along the minus strand of CAZHMI010000072.1, from coordinate 4,144 downwards.
GTTAAGAAGATTCTGGACGCAACATTATCAAGTCCACATATGATCACGTCAGATTCAAGAAACGTGCCTAAGGGAATCTCCTCGAGAGCGGAGTCATAGGCGACGATCTCTGTACGAGGAAATTTCTTATGAAGCTTTTGAGCTAGAACTTTGGCCTTAGATTTCCCCGCGTCCGACCGATCGAAGAAGATCATTCGACTAACGTTTGAGAGCTCAACAACATCGTAGTCGACGATAATGAGGCGCATTACTCCAAGCATTGCTAGGTTCTTAGCGATCTCATTTCCAAGAGCACCTGCACCAGCTATCAGGATCGTCGAGTTTCTAATCTTGGCTTGACCATTCTTTCCCCATAAAATCAAATGGCGCGCCCAAAGGTAGTCTACCTCAATCTTCTTCGATCTTGCGTCGAACTGGCTCAGCCTCTTTCTTTCGTCTAGTCTCTTTCCATCCAGAAGAAGTCTAGTGAATTCAGGTTCTATCTCTAGTCTTCGGCAGATCCTCTCTTTCAGGTCCTCAATCCTTAGATCCTTCGGAACGTGTAGCTCAACTTCTTCGACAGAAGGTATATGCGCCCTAACTTTCATCGATTTGCCTCTTCACGTTGATGGAGCGGGCTTGAGCGGCTATGTGGATGCTGTCTAATCTTGAAATGAACCACATCCATATGTTTCGGAGGTTTGTGCTGTTGAGAGATTCTAGGCACCGGGATCACGTTGAAACGAGCGATGTCATCAACCACATCGGGCTTCTTCCCTAAACCTTTCTTTGGAAAACCGTAAGTGCGGCATACTTTCGCGGCTTCAAGGGCTTTCGGGTAATTGAAGACGTTATTTGGGTTCGGGTCTGAGAGTAGGTAGTAGAGCGCGTTGACAACTGAAACGAGTTTCAAGTCCGGCCTCCAGTTTTCGCCCAGAATTGATATGCAAACAGCTCCAGGAGTGTTAGGCACTATATTGGGATGGGAGATCTCTGACAGCCAAGTTACAACCGGAGGCTTGAGAGGATATTCGTCAGCCAGCGCCATCCTGAAGCGATGCCAGTTTACGTATTCTACGAAGGGCCATACTCCCTTTTCAGCTAGCTCCTTAACCTCTCCTTTCTCGCATCTAAGCATACCCTCATAAAGGGTGGGCGGTTCATTAAGTGCGGTAACTGTAGGGAACTGGTGATTGAGAAATGATTTCTCTTTGTAGAGGTTCGATACATTCACTAGTTTTAACCGCCGATGATGTTGTATGGCATTAGGGCTAGTTGCGCGTTCTCTGGGATTCCAGCTTTAGCCACGGTCGTACTGTCGTCTAGGAGGACTCCTCCATACATCAACGCGACCGTGGTCTGGTCTACACCGAATGATGTGCAGACCTGCTGTTTGATCTCACCTATGGTATGGTCTGGGAGAACATCTATCTCAGCTAGACCAGTTTGAGGCCCTATCGGCGCTTGTATGAACAGTTTCATCGTTTACCACTCACCTCCAAATACTTAAGGTAACTCCATATATTCTTTATCGAGTTCAGAATGAAGTTTTGATTTCCAGCTTCAATGTTATTGAGTGAGTTTTTCCTCCTCCCGTAACCGTTATCGTAATAGTGTATTGCCCAACTTTGGTTGTGGATATTGTTGAAACTTTGAAGATCAGTTTAAGAGGCCCGCCGAGCGATGTTTGGTTCCCAGCTACAAGGAACTGGTAGGTTGATTTGAGCGGCAGCCCCGTGACATTGAGCGAGACTACATCTATTGTTCCGTACATAGGGGTCAATGTAATCTCGTACTCTGCGCTTTGCTTCTGCTTAATGCTTACGGAGGCCGGTTGAGCGGTTAGGCTGAAGTCCGGGCGCCTAAGGATCGTCAACGTAAGCTTGGTTGAATGAGTTACGATGCCGCTTGTACCTGAAATGGTTAAAGTGTAGATTCCAGATGGCGCTGTCGATGATACAGCTATTGAAAGCGAAGAAGTTTCCGACCCGTTCTTAGGAGGCGTTATCTTCGGTTTTGAGAAAGTTGTAGTTACGCCTGATGGTGCGCCGGTCACGCTGAGCGATACTTCCAAGTTGAAATCGATCAACGATTTGACGGTTACCGTACTTCCGCTCGTGCTTTCAACGTACATCGAAAGGCTTGTGGCTGAAGATTCTATTGTGAAGTCTTGTACAGCAATTGCGTATGAACGGGTGTAGACAAAACGGTTGTAGTAGTCTCTAGCTTCAATAAAGTAGACTAGATCATCCGTAACGGCTGATGCAGGTATCGTTGTATAGTATACAAGTTTCATTTGATCCAATTTCATCGCAACGGATTTCCAAGAGCTATCTGAGAGAAGTTTGTAGTATACGGTGGCGTTCTGTACGCCCATGCCGCCTGTGTAAACCGTTGCGTTGATCGCGATAGGAGTGCCGGGTGCGACCCTTGTTATCGTTTGAGTGTGGAAGACTTCAGGCGGTTTCTGAAGTAAGGTTATGCCGAGGAATGATGATGTGATAAGTAGAACTGCGATTAAGGCCGCAACGGCGACAATGTAGCTTGTAGGTCTTTGAGGTGGTAGCCTTGGGTAGGGTCTCGGGTAGACCCGATACGGATATATCTTTTCTGGTGTAGGTGGCGATGGCGTAATTTTGGGTGGTACTTTGAACCTATCCGGTATAGCCTCTTCACCAGGACCGTATATGTTAACAAAATCGTCGCCCAAGGGTAAGACGTTTCCATTCTGGGGGTCGAGTGTGAAGAAGCCTCTGTCTCCTGTCGAAGGGTCCACTACCAAGGCAACTATGTAGGGTGAGAACTGTTGAAGCCTTCCTTGAGTTGAGACGTCTATATCGGACATGAATATTCCATAACCTGGGTGAGAATGATACCATCCGACGACGTTTCCAGGTATTTTCTTGTTTATTATGTCGTCCGCGATCTTTGCGATCGATTCTCCACGTAAGGTCGCTTTTCCAACCTCAGCTTCGATCTCTCCGCTGACTGCGTCCTCGACGACTATGGTTTGGTCGCTCATTTTCCCTATCAAGACGCCTACCACTTGCTGATTCGGCGTGCTTTTCGCGTGATCGCTCACTTTCTCCAGTGTGTTTCTTGAGATGCTCACGTAGAAGGTCAAATTCATCGCTTCCGCTATTACTTTAATAAAAGAAAGGAAGGAAGTTTATTAAATCTACTTCCTCAGGATGGCTAGAATTCCGCCGATTAAGCCGAGCGCTAGTCCTGCGAAGAATCCTCCGCCGATTACAATGCTCAGAAGTGCGCAGATGAAACCGATGATTCCTCCGAAGGTTTCATAGCCCACGTAGGTTAGGAATGCTGCTAACATTAAGCAGAGACCTAGAACTACTCCCAGCCCTATGACAACTGTGCCTGTCGTCGCTACACCCCATGCTACAGACCATGACCAAAGCCAGAAGAACCATGTTGCAACCCATGGCGCGCTGATTCCTAGCCCGTAGAAGACGAAGAAGCCGTTGATCATCACCAGTATTGAGGCTGCTAGTAGGAAGATGAAGCCCCATATCGCTCTGGGTCTCGGTGGCATGAACGGTGGGACCATTCCCATTGGCGGTGGCGCCGGCATTGGAGCCATAGCAGGCACTGCTTCGGGAACTACTCCATAGCCTGGCGCTGCTCCCATTGGAACCACTCCTGCGTAGCATTGTGGACATAGCACCAAGTCTGCATACATTTTTGAATCGTCTCTGCAAATCGATCGTCCACATCTATTGCATACGTAGACCGCCGGAAGGTTTGGGTGATAGAAGCACATTCCCGGCGGCGGGACACGGAGTGCTGCGCCTGGAGGAGCTACTGGTGTTACGACTTTGACTGATGGTACCGGTTTAACTGCAGCAGCAGGGAATGATGTTCCGCAGCTTGAGCAGAATGTCGCGTCGTCTCTATTGTCGGCTCCGCATGAAACACATCTCTTCACCAATATTCTTTTTCCTCCCTCATCGTCTCTTGTTTGAATACTAGTTAACCAATCGGCGGATTCTTAAGCCTTTCCCAACTCGGAAAGGTACAATTGAATCTGTTTGCTTGAGTTCAATAATGTTTCTGGCTTTCCGATGTTTCAACCCTGCAAATTAGTGTTCCCCTGCGTAGGCGTCTTGAACATGATTACGCTTACTTTGTCGATCTCCCCAAAAAA
>CAZHMI010000071.1:0-9375 GCA_964533795.1 uncultured Candidatus Bathyarchaeia archaeon | reverse complement strand
ACCCACGCTTTCACATTCGATAGGCATTTCGAGAGCGCAGGGTTCCAAACCCTCCCTAGAGAATTCATGGTCGTCGTAGAAGAATTCTCTCTCATATGCCTATGTAGGTCAGGTCTCCTTCCCGACTACTCCTAAAAGCCTTAGGGAGACTGTACGGGGAAGCAGGGCTGGGATATCCGGAGGATAGTGAATCTGATGACCGTTTGCCCGTCACGTCGGGCCTTAGATCGTCAATAGATTGCTGATAGTGGGAATGTCTACGGAGAATTGTTCCCGACTATTGAGAATGCATTCTCGAGCATTATGTTGCATCCTAGGGAAGATAAATAGGCAGATTGCGTCATAAGATCGATCGATGGTCTATGGTGATGAGAACTAGGGATTGGTTCAGGCAAGCTGAGAAGGATCTGCGGCATGCGAAGAAGGCTGTCGAAGCCGAGGATTTTGAGTGGGCGTGTTTCGCGGCTCAGCAATCCGCTGAGAAAGCGGTGAAGTCACTCTATCAGAGTATTCACGTCGACGCCATTGGGCATTCGATCTCAAGAATGCTGCAAGATCTACCCGGCTCCCTCAAATCGCCTGAGGATCTTTTGGAGCGGGCGAAGGAGTTGGATAAGCATTACATTCCAAGCCGCTACCCGAACTTCCATCCTGAAGGGGCGCCCATGGACTATTATACTGCGTCTGAAGCTCGGAGAGCAGTTGAAGGAGCGGAGATGATAATTGAGTTTTGCAGAAACAAGATACCTGAAGATCAACTTCGATGAGATCCTAGGTAAGCTTAGGCGTTACGCAAAGAAGAAGGCGGAAAGGTACTCGGTGAAAGCGATCGTTCTCACAGGTTCACTCGCTAAGGGGACGTTCACTGGAACATCGGATGCGGATATTCTAGTGATCGCTGACAGCCTACCCGCCTCCGTCCTTGAAAGATATGCGCTTTTCGCGGAAGCGGCAATGCCTATCGACGTGGAGCCGCGCGTCTACACCCCAGAGGAGTTCGTCAGGAGAATCCGCGGAGGCGATCGATTCGCACTCGAGTCCCTACAACTCGGCATACCTCTTTACGGTAAGCGATTCTTCGACGATCTCAGAAAATCACTTGGCAAGAAGCCTTCAAGGGCTAGACGTAGATAGATCTTTCATATTTCGGAGAACGTTATCGCCGAGAGATGATGCTTTCAAGGTTGTTGTGGATGAGGTGAGGCTTCCAAGACTGGAGCCTAGAGTGTACACTGAAGAACAGTTCAATGCCTTAACAGCTGCGAGTCCGAAGTTTAATGAAGTTCTAGGAAAGGAAGGCGTCGTCCTATTTGAAGCTCATGGGGAGTGAGGGTGGTGGTTGAGAGAAGTAGAGACTGGCTGAATCAGGCTTATCGGGATATAAGGCAGACGGAGGTCTCCCTCAAGGATGGACTCTATGAATGGTCGTGTTTCGCCGCTCAACACGCTGCGGAGAAGGCTGTGAAGGCTTTGATTCAGAGGCTGGGCGGCGACATCGAGAAGGTGAGATGCTTGACCGTGTCAAACGCTGAGAAGCTGGAAAGTTCAATGCCTAATTGGAAGAAGATTAGCTTAAGCCTATTCTCTTATGGGATACATTGCGTCGAGGTTCACCGAGACCTCGGACAAGAGCACATTCAAATCTGCCTTTCGGTACGTTATCTTTAACGCAGACGACCTTCGCCTTCATCTCAATCAGGCTATTGATGATCCGTTTGACGAATTCGATGTGGGCGCGGTCCATCACTATTGAGTTTTCAACTTCACTATCCCTCAATCAGGGGTTTGTGTTGAATGTCGCTCATAGATAAGTTTAAGACGTTGCTAATAATTAACAAATACGCATGGCAACGCTGAGAGAACATATGCGCCTCGCCGAGGAGAATCTGAATGGAGCGAGGGAGGAGTATCGGTCAGGCAGATACTCCAACGTTGGCTTGCTAACCCTCCGTTCACTGGAGCAGATGGTTGAAGCTTGCGCTGCTAAAGAGAACCTGCACTTCCATCAGCATCCGCGAACAGCACACCAGAACAGGAGGCGCTGGCTTTTCTCCCACCAACCAGACCTTACAAAAGCTTGGGACCAACTCTGGTCGATATATGGAGCTCTCGGATACGGTGGGGTAAACGGTGAGAGGGCTGAGCAAGCTCTCAAGATCCTCGACAGGGTCCTCCAAGAATTGAAGATAAGGGAGAAGATCGAACTTGGAAAACATTGAGCTGGTGGACTCGCAGATTCGTGAGATTGTAGATGATATCTCTGAGATAAGAGGCGTTTCAGCCGTAATACTCTTCGGGAGTTATTCGCGTGGGGAATTCGAGGAGGGAAGCGATCTCGACCTACTTGTCATCTTCGACGACAAGGAATCCTACATGGAAGGCTCACCCCGAATCTCCGAAGCGACCGCTAAAAGAGATATATTTATTCAAGCCATCCCAATGCTCATAGATGAACTGAAGTCGTCTAGGCTACTGCCAACCGTTCTAGCCGAGGGCAGAACCCTTTACAAGGTTCAATCATTCAACCTCTTCTCTCTAGCCGAACATCTCTTGAAGCCACATGGACTCATCACTTACGATCTAAGCCGCCTCACACCTAAAAGAAAGGTCAAGTTCATCCAGACAATACAAGGTAGGGGAAAGGGAAGATACAAGTACCTTGGACTACTCCATGAACTCAACGGATTCAAAGTCGGAAGGAACACAATAATGGTCCCAATAGAAAACGTGCCCAAGATAATCGAGCAATTAAACCTGATCAAAGCAGACTACGTAATCAGACACGTCTGGTCAACCCCGACAAACATCGAGTGAGGAAGCAAATGGCATCTAAGATAACAGGTTCCACTGAAACGCCTCTGTAACTGATGAGGCTTCGTCTCAGGCGGCCGGGCTGAGTGTCTCCTCACCAAGTCTATATGCTTATGTAGGTCATGTCGCCGAGAATCAATTTGGTGCCTTTCGGTACACTATCCTCGGAACAGACGACCTTCGCCTTCATCCCTATTAGGCTGTCGATGATTCGCTTTCCGCATTCGATGTGGGCGCCGTCCATCACTATTGAGTTCTCAACCTCGCTATTCCTGATCGTCACATTGTTGCCTATTGACGTGTACGGTCCGATGTAGACTTTTGGGCCTATTTGGGAATGCTCTCCAAGGATCACGGGCCCTCTTATCGTCGTCGAACTGCGGATGATTGTATCTTTACCTATCTTTACGCTTCCAGCAACCGTTGCTCCGTTCTCTATTACGCCTTCGTTGAGAGGTTGAAGTTCTTGCAGGACGAGTTGATTGGCCTCTAGGAGATCTTCAGGTCTTCCTGTATCTTTCCACCATCCTTGAAGAAATTGGACGCCAACCTTGGCTCCGCCTTCGACGAGAACTTGAATTGCATCTGTTATCTCGAGTTCTCCTCTCCAAGACGGTTTGATCTTCCTGATAGCCTCAAATATCTTATCGCTGAAGACGTATACGCCTATTAGAGCCAAGTCGCTTTCCGGCTGCTTGGGCTTCTCGACCAGTTTCTTGATCTTGCCGTTTTTGTCAAAGACTGCAACGCCGTATCTGCTGGGGTCTTTAACCTTAGAGACTCCAATAGTGCAGTCATCCTTGTTCCTTTCAAATACTTCGATTAGAGGTTTGGCTCCCTGCTTAAGCATATTGTCGCCGAGATACATTGCGAAAGGCTCGTCTCTGAGAAAATCTTGGGATACGGCTATGGCGTGGGCAAGCCCTCTAGGCTCAGGCTGATCGATATATGTGATTCTCACGCTAAACCTGGAGCCATCTCCGAGTAGTCCTTTCACATCTTCCTTGATCGGGCCCAGTACGACGCCGATCTCCTTTATGCCCGCATTGATCAAGTGTTCAAGCCCGTAGAGGATCATAGGCTTGTTCGCGATTGGAAGCATGTGTTTATTACCCGTGAAGGTTAATGGCCTAAGCCTAGTCCCATGACCGCCAGCCAGCAGAAGCCCCTTCATAAAGACCCTTATTGGGATAGGGCTTCAATGTTTAAAAGCCTGACTTTCGATTTCTTTTGCCAGTCTCCCAATAAGGACAGGCTTCGCGTGGTAATCATGAGTGAAGAGTACTTGATAGTCTTTGACCCTGACGTATGCGGCGGCAAGCCGGTAGTTAGAGGTACGCGTCTCCCAGTTCAATATATCTTGGAGCTTTCGAACAAAGGCCACAGTATAGATTGCATACAAGAGCAGTACCCGACTGTTCCAAAGGACTTGATAGAGAAAATCATAGATTTGATGAATAAGAATCGCTTAATCAAGATCTCATATTGAGGACAGTAACACGCCTATCGGAAGTTGCCATGCACTGAGGCTCTGGAATGAGGCTCAGACTCATAGCTGATGAGAATATTCCGTTCCAGTTTATAGAGGAGTTGCGCAAAGCTGGATACGACGTTTGACCGCTTAGTCATGTTGCCCGTACTGGCATACGGAACAGTGAGTTAGCCGAGATCTCCATGAAACTTGACAGGATCATAATGATCAGGGACGCGAACTTGATTGACGAAACCCCTGTTGAGCAGAATAAAAGTGATGTATCTGAAGGTTACTGGCGACCCCGAAAAATAGCTGAACTGATTCTAGACAATATGAAGAACTGCGCTCCAATGTTTCGAACACATAAAGTATTAATGCTTGATGATGAAGGCTGTCATCCGCTGTAACATCCGACAACATGCTAATTTCAACCCTACGGTAAATCTGGCATATAGAAGGAAACTCGAAACCTCGGTTAAGCCATCACCTCTCTCTTGGCTAGAGCTTGAACCATTAAGGGCACATTCTTACTTGCCTTGACCACTTCTAAGAAGAGGGGTTCACCCTTCTCATTCAGATGATGATGTCTCCCATCTCCTCAGCGTGAGAAAGTTTTCTAGATTCAGAGAGGATTATTGTAAGCACATCAGATTCCACACCATACTTCAACTTATACATCTAATGTCTCCCTCTTCGCAGTATAGAAAGAAGTTCTTTCCTGAATTTTCACCATTTCAGTTTCCATGGTGTTGGATGGAGTATCTTACGTGTGGTTAGAGTCTTCCACCACTCTTCGTTACTCATGTACCAGCGTACAGTACCTTCTAAAGCTTCTGTGAAGTTGTGCTTGGGTTTCCATCCTACTTGGGTTCTGATCTTGGTTGAGTCTAGGCTGTAGCGGATATCGTGTCCTGGTCTGTCATCGACGAACTCGATTAGGCTTTTCGGTTTCTTCATCAGCTTTAGGATAGATTCGACGACTTTGAGGTTGGGCATCTCGTTTCCTGCGGATATGTTGTAGATTTCGCCAGGTTTGCCTCTCTCCATAATTTGGGTCAAGGCTTCACAGTGGTCTTCGACGTAGATCCAATCCCTAATCTGATCTCCCTTTCCGTAGATAGGTATCTGGAGGTTCGAGGCTGCTCGTATGATCGTTTTGGGTATTAGCTTCTCAGGGTGCTGGCGTGGGCCGAAGTTGTTTGTGCATCTAGTGACCGTTACTTTAAGCCCATAGGTTCTATGGTAGGCTAGAGCGAACATATCAGCAGCCGACTTGGTCGCTGCGTAGGGATTCGAAGGCTTGAGTCTATCGTCTTCATTGAATGAGCCTTCAGGAATATCGCCGTAGATTTCGTCCGTTGAGACATGGATTATCTTCGCTGCTGGGTTGCTTCTCCGCACCGCTTCAAGGATGATATAGGTTCCTTTCGTGTTGCTTTCGATGAAGGGAGCGGGATTGGCTATACTTCTATCTACATGTGTTTGAGCGGCGCAGTTTATGACGGCGTCAGCCTTCTTAATGAGCTTTGATACCAGTTTATGGTCTGTAACACTTCCTTTAATGAAGTTGTATCTTCGGTTTTTCTTCAAGTCCTTCAGATTGGCTGGGTTAGATCCAATAGAGAGATTGTCAAGATTTATGAGCTCAACGTCCTTGCTAGCGGAGAGTATGTATCTTATGAAGTTGCTGCCGATGAACCCCATTCCGCCGGTCACGAGAAGCTTCATGTCGCAGAGCCTCTGTTGAAGACCAGATACTTCAGCCATGCTTGAGCCCAGGCGGCAGCTTCCAGTCGTAAGGTATCTTATCCGTGTCTGGGGCTAGTCTCTCCTCATCGGGCTTTTCGTAGTTGTACAGCTTTGTTGGGAAGTTTATGAGAAGTACAGGCTTGACGCCTAAGGCTTTGAAGCCGTGCCAGCATTCGCCAGGGATTTTAAGTAGTGCGAGGTTGTCTTCGCCTATGATGAACTCGTTGATCAATCCTTTGGTGGGTGATTTCTCTCTATCGTCATAGACGGCTATCTTGGCGGACCCTTGAACTACGCACATGTAGTCTTCCTGTTTACTTCGAGGATGCCTGTGCCATGCTCTGACCACGCCTGGAAAGGTTGTTGAGAAGTATGCCATAGCGAACTCTTTGAAGATGCTCCAGTCCTTCCTTAGGAGCTCGCATAGGTACCCTCTTTCATCCACATTCTTCTTCAACTGCTTCAGCTCAATACCTTCAATAAGCTTCTGCATTACGCATCTCTTCCGTTGCTATCCAGTCTTATGTTATGAATATCAGCTTAGAGCTTAAAAGAGTCATCAAAGCAGTACCCTGCGCAGCTTGCTGTATCGGATGAATGCGATCATTCTGATAGTATTCAATTGCATGATGTTCCGTTGGTTCTCTGTTGCTAGCATACACATTGGAGGTATCCGGGAAGTAGCTCATTCCTATGTTACTCAGACTAGCTTGCAACAGGATGGGCTTCAATAATCGAAACGCACCCCAGCCCTCCCGGGGGCGCTTTCAGTCTTCTTTTACTGGAATTTTAGTCTATAGCTGACCCTTGACTTTGGAAGAGCTACCGCCGTCGAGTAGGTTCATCTCAGCTTGAATCTCTCTCTAAACTCTCTACTGGACTTGAGTGTGGCTTTGAAATCTTCCTCGGTAAGCACGCCCACTAATTCTTCAAAAGCTCTCTTGCTCTTCAATCTCTCACCCTCAATATCCGGGGCTGGAATTGCTGCATACTTTTAGATAACTCTACGATTTAATATGTTTCGATGTTGAGAGAGCGGTTTGCTTGGAGAGGGTTCTCGTTACCGGGGCTAGCGGGCTCTTAGGGAGCAGGCTGGTTAAGGCCTTCTCAGGCGGATACGAGGTTATTCCAACTCACAATACGCATCCTATCCATCCTGGTTCAGTGAGGATGGATATTGTTGATGGAGACGAAGTTCTTAAGGTTCTAGAGGGAGCTAGGCCGGAGTGGGTGGTGCATTCAGCTGCTGAGACGAACGTGGATAAGTGCGAGACCAGTAAAGGATTGGCTTGGAGCGTCAATGCAGAAGGGACGAGAAATATTGCATCAGCATGCGGGAAGATCGGCGCGAAGCTGGTTTACGTCTCCACTGACTATGTTTTCGATGGTGAGAAAGGGCATTATGGCGAGGAGGACGAGGCGAATCCTGTCAACTACTATGGGATTACGAAGCTTGAAGGCGAGAGATTTGTTAGAGAGCTCTGTGAGGGTTTCGTTATTGCGAGGACGAGCGTCTTATATGGTTGGCATCCGAATAAATTGAATTTCGCCACATGGGTTATAGACTCTCTCAAGAGCGGCAAGAGGATAAGTGTGGTCGAGGATCACTACAATTCTCCTACGCTTGCTGATAATCTCGCTGAAACAATTCTGGAAATCGTGAGAGCCCATGCCACCGGCATGTACCATACTGCTGGGAGCGAGAGGATGAGCCGATATGACTTCGCGATGAAGACAGCCGAGGTATTTGGATTGGATGGATCGCTCGTAACACCTGTGAAGATGGAGGACCTTAAGGTCTGGGTAGCTAAAAGGCCTAGAGATTCATCCTTATCTGTGGATAAGGCTAGGCATGAGTTGAAGGTCCGTCTCCTAGATACTCAAGAAGGCTTACGTCAGATGCGTGCCCTAGCTCCAGAAGAGTAGATGAAGAGGCTATTTTTCATCAGTTGTGTTTGTTTCATCACGAGTCTGGCGGCTCCGACGATTTCATTAAGGCGGCGTTCTATGAGTGATGAAGGCGTTTCGACTTGAGAATCAAAATTTGACTCCTTGGAGATGGATAGTCTTGACTATTCCTTTGTGTAGATGCATGTAGCGACGATGATTCGATCGTGAAGTTCCGGCAGTTTGATGTCAGGTATGATCTTCAGGAGAGGTTCGTCTAGAGGATGGATTGTGAAGGAAGGGTACGCATCGAGTTTCTCGAAGATCTCCCAGATCTTTGAGGTAATCCTGCTTTTTCGTATACGTAGATTAACTCAGCTATTACGATTGAGGGAATGATTAGAGTTGCTTTCTCATTCTAAACGTCCTCGAATATTTGATCCGACCTTTCTGGAAGCTCGTCTAAAAGGTAGGCACCTAGTATGTGAGAATCGACCGCGTAGGCTGAATCGGCGGGCATAGGGTTAACTTGCCTCTAGTAGCGACCGCTTGGCTTCCTCGAGTAGACGGTCGAGCTCCTCGATTGTGAGAGCGCCCTTTACAAGGCCTCGTAAGCCTGTCCAAGGCTTTTGATATGTCGGCTTGATCAGAACGCCTTCCTCAGTAGCGACGAGCGTAATGCGGGGGTTCTCCTTAATCCTGAATCTCTCTCTTAGAGGCTTCGGTATCACGATCTGCCCTTTCTTGGCAACCTTTGCGTCGAAGATTCTCTGACTCAAGGTCTTCTTCCATCTTCCGGTAGGAATTTCCAACTTAAATTCTTCTCTCTCGCTAAGCGTTACTCGACCCTTGAAGAGGAACAGGTGAGCCTTGTATAGATGTGGCGCATGTGGTGAGGGCGGTGCCTATTGAGCAAGTCTTGCGAGGCTTGGACTTGGAGTTAAAGGAAGCTTTTCCGAGGGATGCGGAGATGCGGCTTTACGCGCGAAGGTGCTGAGGCTTCTGGGCGAAATCGGTGAGCTTCCGCAAGGCAGGATCGTCGAGGAACTGAACCTGCCTGGATACAGTGTTAGCAGGCTCCTCCAGAAGATGGAGGCTCACAACTACATCGCTAGGAAAAGACTGAACGGCAAGAAGGCGGTCAAGCTCCGCCTCCCATAGACCTATCGGACAGTGCGGCTAGACCTGGTCGGTCGGAGAACCTCCTCTGAGTGGCTGAAGTTCCCATGGATCTAGATTTGTTCAAGGACTGAGAGGTGATTCAAAAATACTTTGAAATGGGCTTATCTGGAACCATGGCCTTTTTTTGTGGATCGCAAACTGCATTCGGTGTGGCATCACTTTGTCGAGGGCTATGCTTCACGCCAGATGAGCATCGTAACAATATTAGGCGGATGGGAATTATGGTGAACTTAGGTTTGAGGAGAGTCAGCGCTCTTACGATTGTATTGCTC
>CAZHMI010000070.1:0-9491 GCA_964533795.1 uncultured Candidatus Bathyarchaeia archaeon | reverse complement strand
CCACCAAGGTGAAGAGCAAAGACCCAAGGGTTTTCCTAGACGGCATCTTCATCTTCGAGAGAAGTGAGGGAATATAATTGAGCGAAAGAAAGAAGCTCACTAAGTTGAGGAACGCTTTGAGATCACGAAAGCCCAGATTCATACGGCAAGAGAGTTGGCGTTACAAGAGAGTCAAACCGAGTTGGAGGAGGCCTAGAGGAAAAACAAGCAAGATGAGGAGAAAGCAGAGAGGATGGCCGAAAATAGTTGCAGTGGGCTACAAGGTCGCCAAGAAGGTTCGAGGGCTCCATCCATCAGGCTTCAGAGAGGTTCTGATTCACAGGCTAGAGGACTTGGAGAAGATCGATGGGAAGGCAGAGGTTGCGAGAATAGCTGCAAACGTCGGTGAGAGGAAGAGAATTGCGATTCTGGAGAGAGCCAAAGCTCTCAACGTCAAAATTCTCAACCCGGGTCTAGCCAAGAAGCCTGAGGAAGTTGAGGCTGAGAAGGTTGAGGCGGAAGAGAAGACGGAAGCGGAGAAGCCTGAGGACTCTAAGGCGCAGAGTTCTGCGAGTCTAGGAGGAACTGTAGATGGGTCTTAGAAGCCAACGTAGACTGGCTGCCAAGATGCTTAAAGTTGGGGTCAACAGGATCTGGATAGACCCTGAGCAGATAGAGAAAGTGGAATCTGCAATAACTAGAAATGAGATAAGAAAGCTTCTACACGAAGGCGCTATAAGAAAAGTTCCTGAGACTGGGATAAGCCAAGGGAGAAAGAGAATTATCGAAATGAAAAGATCTCGAGGAAAGAGACGCGGCCCGGGAAGCAGAAGAGGTCTAACTATCTCGAAGAAGCAAGCATGGATCGGTAGAATAAGAGTTGTGAGAGAACGATTGAGAGACCTTAGAGATAAGCGGATGATCGCGAAGCCTGTCTATCAGAGGCTCCTGTTGATGGCTAAGGGAGGGGCGTTCCGAAGCAGTTCTCACTTGAACGAGTACATAGAAGCTCACAAGTTGGCGAAGAGAAGGTAAGCTGGGAATGGCTAGAGGTCCTAGATACAACGTTCCTTTCAGGCGGAGGAGGGAGGGAAAGACCGATTACAAGAAACGAGCTACACTGGTCGCGGCACGGAGACCTAGAGCGGTAGTTAGGATAACGGGCAAGCATACGATCGTTCAAATTATTGAGGCAGAATCTAAGGGAGATAGAGTTCTAGCAGCAGCTAACTCGATTGAGCTTGTAGAGTTCGGTTGGAAAGGGGCATGCGGAAATGTACCGGCGGCTTATCTAACAGGTTATCTCGCCGGGTTGAGATCAGTTCAAAAAGGAGCTGGCAAGGCTGTACTTGACTTAGGCTTGAGGAAGGCGAATAAAGGCGGAAGAATCTTCAGTGCCTTGAAAGGCATAGTCGACTCCGGAGTCAATATCCCTCATGGTGAGAAGCACTTTCCAGATGAATCTAGAATTCGCGGAGATCATATAGCTGACTACGCGAAGAAGATTGTTTCAAATCCAGAATTATATAACAAGCTTTTCTCGCAATATCTCTTGAGAAAGTTGAAGCCTGAAGAGTTACCGTCTCATTTTGATGAAGTGAAAAAGAGGATTCGAGAGAACTCTACTAGAGCCGTGAATAAGAATGAGTAGAGAAGTAACACCAACGTCAGAGGCCGGTTGGGTACCGAAGACTAAAGTTGGGAAGTTCGTCCAAGACGGCCATATCGTCTCCTTGGAAGAGATTTTCACCCAAGGAATGAAGATAATGGAGCCTGAGATAGTTGACGTTCTTTTGCCGAACCTTCAGCAAGAGGTTCTAGGTATCGGGTTTGTTCAAAAGCAGACAGACGCTGGCGAACAATCTCGATTCAGGGCTATAGTTGTTGTTGGGAATGGCGAAGGATATGTAGGAGTAGGCGATGGAAAAGCTCGACAAGTCAGAACGGCTATAGATAAGGCAACGGTCCAAGCGAAGCTGAACATAATTCCCGTACGCAGAGGATGTGGAAGTTGGGAGTGCGGCTGCAACCTCCCACATTCACTTCCTTTCGGAGTGAAGGGGAAGTGTGGGAGCGTTAGAATCGAGATCATCCCCGGTCCTAGAGGACTGGGACTTGTTGGAGGGGAGATGCCCAAGACCATATTGAGGCTGGCTGGGGTCAAGGACTGCTGGACAAGAACATATGGTTCAACGAGCACACTCGGCTCAACAGCCTTCGCTGTATATGATGCTCTCAGAAGCACCTACAAAGTCGTAACGCCTGAGGACTGGGTCAGATGAAGAAGGCTCCAAAAACGAAGAAAGGCAAGTGTCTAGTTGCGATAAGAATACGAGGAATCCCGCACGTCAAACTTGAATTCGAGAGGACCCTAGCTTCGCTTAGACTGACGAAGAAGTTTCGCGCTGCTATCTTGTATGATCGGCCCGAAACAACAGGGATGTTGGCTAAGATTAAGGATATGGTCACTTGGGGTGAAGCGAGTAAGGAAACTCTAAGCCTGTTGCTTAAAGAGAGAGCGCGAACGATTGGCGGAAAGAAACTCACGAATGCATTTGTTAAACAGAAGTTTGGACTGGCGACGATAGACAGATTGGCCTCGGCTATCGATAAGGGGGAACTCTCTCTTGAAAAGCTTAGGAAAGGAGGACTGACCCCTAACTTCAAATTGCATCCCCCGAAGGGAGGATTCAAGGGAAAGACGAGGATTGCTTTTAAGCAAGGCGGTGAGCTCGGCTATAGAGGCGAAGCCATACACGATCTCGTTGCGCGAATGCTATAGTGTGGCAGTCAGCTTCCTCGGTGGCGACGCTACACTTATTAGATATTCAATTTGACTTGTTCTCGATTGGTGAGGAGACTATGCCTGAAGAAGGTCGAGGTCGAAAGAGACGCTTTCCATCATGGTTCGACGTATTCGAAGAAATGGAGAAGATGGATGAAATGATGGATGAGGTGATGCGGAAAGCCTTTGAAATCCCTGAGGGAACGAGATCTTTCGGCCCATATGTTTACGGTTTCTCAGTATCGCTCGACCCGGAGGGGAAACCTAAGATTCAGCAGTTCGGGAATGTCCGACCGACTAGGGTTAGGCCTCAAGTCAAAGAGGAGAGGGAACCTTTAGTGGATGTTCTCCAAGTGAACGATGAGATCGCTGTCTTAGCTGAGCTTCCTGGAGTCGAGAAGAACGATATCGAGCTTCACGTAATCGAGAAGAAAGTAACGATATCGGTCGACTCTAAGGGTAGGAAATACCATAAAGAACTGGAACTGCCCGTATCGGTCTTGCCTGCTTCAGCGAAGGCTTCGTACAAGAACGGAGTTCTAGAGGTTAGATTGAAAAGGGCTGAAGGTAATGTTCGTAAGAAGCAGATAAAGATAGAGTAAAAGCAGCTTCACGAGCTGACCGTGAAATTCCAATAGCTCTCGACACACCTGTTTTTGTTTACTTCGGCATAGGTCTGTTTTGATCTGCCTGAGTCGCTTTGTGACGACAAGTTAACAGAAAAGTCTTTACAGGCCATTTCTATCAAAGTGGTCCAAACTCTTCGAGCATTTGTCGATACTTAAGCTCAAGCGCATTAAACTTCTCGAGTACTCGAGAACCGTCAAACCCTAGAGGCCCTTCCGGTCTATGGTGGAATAGCAAGCTATCAGCCTTCTTCCTCGGGTGCGGTGAGGAGCGCATGCCGCAGTCGTGGCGAGATGGCTCCGGTCACCTGCTCCGCTTCCTTTAGGAACCGCCTACGCGCCTCTCGATCCTCGATCTGGCTTGCCTTTACGAAGATGAGGCTGTCCACCATCAAGCGCTCAGCCCTCTTCAGGAGGCGCTCATCATCCACCAGATGGATGAGCCCCTGAAGCTCCTCTAACGCATCCTGAATTCCACCTAAAACCAGATACTTTCCCTTTACCTCCAGCCATTCAGATAGGTCTCGCCTGAACTCGCCTGCTAGCGCGACGATCGCCCTCTTCACCCTCTCCCTATCAGCTCTGGCGAATCTTGGGCTTCCCATTCTGGCGAGACCGGTCAGCTTCTGGATTGAGCCGCATGCAACCGCAGCCTCCATAAGGCGTTGAACCGCCAAACCTAACCCTGAACTCTCACGTTCCGCCAGCTTCCTGAACTCATCCACCACAGCGGGATCCACTCGTACACCGATCAATCTCCTAGGCGTCTCTCGCAACCTCCCATCTTAGAAGCCTGATAGCAATACTGTTAGCTCCCTAGTAGTGGGGGGGCTAAAAACTGTATGCGAGAGCGATGGGCTACTATAGTTTAGGAAGCGTAAGTAGGCGCCAAGCAGATGCCCAAGACATGGAAAAAGCGGTGAAAACCTTTATTTTACGCATTCTTTATCATGTTGTGCTTCGAAAGATCAAGTCCTAGTGTAAAGAGATCTAAGGAGTAGCGGGTATGCCATTTGGCTAGAAAGCATAGAAAGGTCAGGAAGCTAAGAGGATCCCGAACCCACGGGTGGGGCACTTCGGGTCAACATAGGGACAGCGGAAGCTCAGGCGGTAGAGGAAGGAGTGGTCGCTGGAAGCACAAGTGGACCTATACTGTTAAGCATGAGCCTCATAGGAGAGGGAAACTCGGATTCAAGTCTCCGAGTAGCAAAGGTGTCCTGAATACTATCAACGTTGGAGAACTCAGTCAAGTGGCTGATAAGCTTCTAGCCGAGAATAAGGTGAAGGAAGAGAGCGGAAAGATAGCAATCGACTTGAACGAGATGGGGTACGAAAAACTCCTCGGAGGAGGAAAAGCTACTAGAAGTCTCGCTGTAAGAGTTTCGAAGTATTCAGAAATAGCGGCGAAGAAGATACAAGAGGCTGGTGGAGAAATAGTAGGATCGATTGCCAAGAGTTAGGTGTAATACTTGGTTAGATTTATCGAGCTCTTCAAGCCTCTAACAAGATTCTTCCCGGATGTTAAAGCTGCTGAAAGAAGAGTGGCTTTCAACGAGAAACTCTTCTGGACAGCTATAGCGCTCATACTCTATCTCATTATGGCGGAGGTTCCTCTTTACGGGATAGGTAGGAAAGGCGCTCAAGACCCGTTCGGCGCTTTAAGAGTGATATTCGCATCCAATCGTGGAACCTTAATGGAGCTGGGTATAGGGCCTATCGTTACAGCCGGATTGATACTTCAAGTTCTAGCGGGTTCAAAGATGATCAACGTCGACTTCACGAATCCAGACGATAGGATGCTCTTCACAAGTGCAAGCAAGGTCCTCGCCGTGGTGATGGTAGTATTCGAGGCGGGAGCCTACATAATTGGAGGAGCTTATGGAGCGATAAGTGTCCAGATCCAATTCGTAATCTTGCTCCAACTGATTGCCGCGGGGATAATTCTAATGCTTCTTGACGAACTCCTGCAGAAAGGCTGGGGGATAGGAAGTGGAATCAGCCTATTTATCGCCGCTGGTGTTGCTCAAAGAATCTGGTGGGACGTGTTTTCACCGCTGGGTCCTATGGACGACCAGAAGTACTACGGCTCAATGCTGGCGTTTGCTCAGTCAATCTGGATGAGGCAGGAGATTAAAGACATTTTCTACAGGCCCGAAGGTTTCCCAGATATGATCGGTCTTATAACAACCGTCGTGATCTTCATGGTCATAATCTACGTGAACGCGTTGCGTGTTGAGGTGCCTGTCTCATACGCGAAGTATAGAGGCTATAGGGGGAAGTTTCCGATAAAACTACTATATGTCTCCAATATACCCGTGATATTTGCTGCAGCACTCTTCGGAAACATCTACTTCGTTTCACAGTTGATATGGCAGAACTACAACAGAGATAGCACGAACTTCTGGCTGAATCTGATCGGGCAGTTCTCTATTATAAGCGAGAGGTACGAGCCAAGCGGAGGCTTAGTTTACTATGTTGTTCCTCCTAGAAACTTGAACGGTGTTCTTCAAGATCCGTTCAGAGCGGCCATGTACGCGGGATTGATGATCGCAGTTTGCATATTCTTCGCGGTAACATGGGTTGAGGTCGGAGGAATGGACTCAAGGACTGTTGCGAAGCAGCTCTTGGACTCTGGAATGCAGATCGAAGGCTTCAGAAGATCCCATATTCCAATAAAGCAGGTTCTGGACAGATATATTCCAACTGTGACGATCCTAGGCGGATTCATAGTAGGCGCGATAGCATCCATCGCTGATTTTCTCGGAGCCTTCGGGTCGGGAACAGGTATCTTACTTACAGTTGGAATCCTTGAACAATACTACCGGCTACTGGTTCGAGAGAGAATAACGGAGATGTATCCTGCCGTCAGAGCCGTCTTAGGAAAGTGAGCCTGATTGGCTAGAACCATAATTCTGACGGGGATACCTGGAGTAGGTAAGACCACTATCCTCAATGAGCTTCAGAACATTGCGAGTGAGAGAGGCATCAGGCTTACGGTATTGAATTATGGAACGGTAATGAATGAGCTTCTCAAGAAATACGGTCGCAAGATTAGTAGGGACGCGATAAGGCGGCAAGAAATATCGATTCAAAGGAAGATTCAGGATCGAGCTGCGCAAATTCTAGCTCGGAAGGCAAGAAGTCCGACTACAATAATTGATACCCACATGTTCATTAGGACAAAAACCGGGTTATGGTCAGGGCTTCCCGAGAAGGTGCTCTCAAGACTTAAGCCTTCCCTAATGGTTTTGGTTGAAGCTCCTCCTGAAGAGATAGTTAAGAGAAGAAGGTTGGACGCGACTAGAGTGAGAGATGATTATGCTGCCGAGGAAGTGGAGTTCGATCTTGAATGGTCGAGAGCCACGGCTTCAGCGTGTGCCGTCTATACAGGTGCACCCGTCAAGATTATATTTAACCAAGCTGGTAAGCAGAGAGAAGCGGCAGAAGAGCTCTTCAAATTGATTAACGAAATGGCTGGTTGACGTGGATGACGATAATCGATGAGCTTTGGAATTGGATTATGGCAGGTTTAGGGCCGTACCGCGATATACCTGAATCGACATTCTTAATCCTAGGGATCGCTCTAGGACTTTCGCTTATCACCAACGCTGCGAATCGCTTCTTGGTGGATATTGAAAAGATGAAGTCTATTACAAAAGAGGTCAACGCATGGAGGAAGGAGCTGGATAAGGCGAAGAAGACGAATGATAAACAGTTGATGGCTAAGGTTATGAAGAAGCAGCAAGCGATCATGCAGCTTCAAAGCAAGATGACTTGGGATAGAATGAAGGTCAGCTTCCTCTTTCTAGCGCCATTCTGGATCGTATGGGCTATCCTCAGCGGATTCTTCGGGCAGACTATTGTAGCCAAATCGCCATTCACTTTCCCTTGGCTTATCAGCGACCAGCTTCCATTCTTCAGTTGGTACATTCTATGTTCCTTCGCTTCTGGGCTTCCTCTCTCAAGAATTCTCGGGATAAACCCAGAGGATTGAGCCAGCTTTTAGAGTTGGTTCCAAATGCCTCTCGTAGTGACTATGAGCGGACTGCATGGAACCGGAAAATCCACTTACGCGAAGGTTTTGGCTGAGGAATTCAAGCTTAGATATGTTTCCGCGGGCCAACTCTTCAGAGATATCGCGAAAGAGAAAGGAGTCTCGATGGAGCTGTTGATCCAGATCACAGCTAATGATCCTGAGATAGACCATCTTATAGATGAAAGGACTAAGAGGGAAGCGGAGAAAGGAGACGTTATTCTGGAAGGACAATTGGCGGGTTGGATGGCGGGAGACAAGGCTGGCCTCAAGATCTTCTTGACGGCCCCTGAAGAAGTTAGGATTAGAAGGATAGCTGAAAGGGATTCGGTAGAGTTCGAGAAGGCTAAGGCTCAAACCGTTCTTAGGGATAAGGCTGAGAGAGAAAAATACAAGAAGTACTATAATATCGACATCACCGACATCTCGATCTACGACTTAGTAATGGATACGAGCCTCCTTCCTCTGGAAGAGAGTATCAAAATTCTTAAGAACATCATCAGCGACTACATTGCGAGGCAACCTAGGAGATGAGCCTTGAATGCCAGCGATAGAGGTTGGAAGATTATGCGTCAAAGCAGCCGGTCGAGAATCTGGAGGGAAATGCATTATAGTCGATGTGATCGACAAGAACTTCGTTTTGGTTACAGGTCCTCAACAGTTGACTCGCGTCAAACGTAGAAGGACCAATGTGAAGCATTTGGAGCTTACGGAAGAGAAGATCGACATTAAGAAAGGCGCTACAGATGAGGAAGTTGCGAAGGCTATGGGCAAGACTTTGAAGGTTGAGAAGCCTCCGGAAGTCGAGAAGCCCAAGAAGCGTAAACCGAGAGCGAAGAAGACCGAAGAGACCTGACCTCCGATCTTCTATTTTGGAATCAACCGTCTCCTTAACGCTAGATCACATGCCCGCGACCAAGGCTGTGATGAGTGCTGTCAGGATTCCGGCAGCCAAGGTTCTCACCCCGGACAACAGCATATTCTCTTTTGATATTCGACCTAAGAACATCCCTAAGCTGAATACCATCCCCATAATGAGAACAACTGAGGCGACAGCCGCGCTACTTGCTGGAATCAAATTAGCTGATGCAAGGAAGAAAGGCAGCAAAGAGATAATGGCCGCCATGAATGGAGAAATGGCATCGACTAGAGCTGTCCAGACCGAGGCGAAATGAGACGCTTTCCCGTGCATGGTATTGCCCAGATCCGTCAACATTGCTCTCTTCAATCTGTTAAGCCGCCTCTTTCTCTCAGCTCTCTCAGTCATATAGGCGCCTGAGAAGCCCGAGACGCCCATGGCTAAACTTGCGCCCAGCCCGATGCTTATGATCACCTTCGGATTGACCGAACTTGAGGCCCATGCGCCCACGATCACACCCAGCATAGTCAACGCGCCGTCGAAGGAATTCATTACAAAGTATCTTCTGGAGATGCTATCGGCGCCCGTCACTCTGAGATAACTCTTCAGCTTCCTAAGCGTCTCACGCAACTATTTGATGCTCCACTCTACCATATTGAGGGTGCATGAACAAAATGTTTTCTGAGCATCAACATGGTCGATAATCTTGGGATCGAACTGCTGAAGGAGAAGTGTCATTTGAGGATGCTTTCCTCATAGCGTCGACAGATCTCGGTCAAGCACTGGTATGGGAGAGATTCATATCCTTTTATTTGGCGAAGCGTTACTGTTCTGCGGTGGCTTGTTATGGAGAAGGCTCCCCCTTGGAAATTGAAACGAGAACTCGTAACGAGGGTAGAAGTTGAGATCGATCCGAAATACGGATTCGACCCTTACGATCGCCCGATCGAGCTTCATATTCGATATGGGTTGATCAATCTGGATAAGCCTCCTGGTCCTTCGAGTCACGAGGTTGCGGCTTGGGTTAAGAAGATACTTGGTCTTCAGCATGTCGGGCACGGCGGAACTCTAGAAGCCTAGTCGGCTGGAGATATCCGAAAGTTACCGGTGTCCTCCCGATCGCGCTTGAAGATGCTACGAAGATTGTTCAAGCCTTCCTGCTTTCAGGTAAAGAGTACGTATGCCTAATGCAGCTTCATGAAGACGTAC
>CAZHMI010000069.1:0-10016 GCA_964533795.1 uncultured Candidatus Bathyarchaeia archaeon | reverse complement strand
TGATGTACTCATTGACACTATTCACGGCGGCTACGATTGGATCCGCTGCCACAATCATCTACAGGAGGCCGAAGTCATCTATTTGGAGGGATATATACGGGGACGCATTCAGGTTCCTCCCATTCGTATCCTACACCTCCATACTCTTCATCCTCTTCATCTTAGGCTGGACTCACCCACTTAATGCGGCGTTGAGGAGCTGCCCAACATCGCAAGTCGATGTATACGTCCCCATACTAGACAGCCAGCATATAGCCGCCTTATCCATAGGCTTCGTAGCTTTCCTCATCTATCCGACCAGCATCTTCCTCCTTGCGAGCTACGCCGTGAAGAACGTGTCGCTCTCCCGCGATCTACGCATGTTCGCCGCCAGTGTAATCGGCATCGCCGTCTCCAACTACCTAAGTCTTCTTCCTCATCGGATGCTTCGCTGAAGCCGTCGACCTCACAAGGATACCCTGCTTCATCACGCTTACCTACGTCTTCAGGAGGACAACCGCACTTCAAAGCTTCCGCGACGTAGAGATCAGAGAATACATACAGATGCTCAGAAGACGCAAACTCTAGCTTCAACCAAAGTCTATTATCGGCTTCGCATAAAACTCAAAAAACCGCCAGTAAGAACTCCCGCTCCCAATCTATCATCCTTTTATGCGCCTACGTGGCGTTTGATCTCTGCTTCTTGAAGGTGTACGCTACATTATGCCTACGCTTCTTTCTTCATCTAGAGAAGTCCTACAATCATCCATCTTCTCCAGGGGCGTTTGCTATGCGTTCCTAGAACAAACCTAATGTCAAAATCGCTCTTCATAGACAATAACACCTATCTGTGATTTTGGAAGAACGGCGAGTACGCGTGCGCTTCGTGTCATAAATGCCGGCGGCTGCTGAGGCAAAAGCCACTCGGATCTATCAGAAGCCTCCGCCCGATTCGTAAAACGATTTACTTGGATTCCAATCAACAAGCAGACGGCAACATAATCAGGTTTTTATATGATATCGTTTAGATGACTCGGTTGCTGGTGGGCGGTTGAACCCTGAGGAGGAGGACAAGATTCTGGAGGCTATGGAGCAGTTGAGGATCAACTATAATCTCCGTCAATGGCGTGTCTGTTCATTGATCTGCGAGTCTCTCGCTGAGAAGTTCAAAGCTATATCTGATAAAGAGAATGAATAGCCTCGTTTTGAACTCTACCGGTTTCTTCCCTCTAAAGATTTTTCATCTTCTCGTAGAACTCGATTAGAATCTTGGTCTTCTCTCCTTCCTCATTCAAACATATAATCTTCATTCCCTGCTCAAATCGTTCGTACAACAATATCTTCTCTCTGATTAGAGGTTCGATGATTCTGGCTACGGTTGAGGGAGAAACATCAAGAAATCGGGCTAACGTGGATTGATTGAAGACCTTCTTCCTATTCTCAAGTAGATACTCCAAAACCTTAACCTGAGCCTTGGATTGAAAGATATCGACTAACTTGGTCAAGGCTTGGTCTCACACTTAAGGAATAATCTTTGTGCCAACTCTTTCTCCACGCAAAACTCTTTCTACATTGCTCGGATCTTTACCTGAGACTATCCATGTAGGTATCCGCGACCTACCGATCATCTTCACTGCAAGTGGGTCAACCAAATCGTACTGTCCAGCTCCGACACCGCCTTTCAGAACCATCCTCAACAGCTCTTTAGTCGATATCTGATCAAGTTTCTTCGCCTTGGGATACTTCGTCGGGTCTTGAGTGTACACGCCTTCAACGTCAGTAACATTGACTAAAGCATCTGCATGTACTGTTTCCGCCGCAACAACTGCAACCGCATTCGTTGAGTGTCCGGGTTGAAGTCCTCCCATAGCGATGACCTTGCCCGTAGCGAGGAATCGTCTCAACTCTTCTACGTTCTCAGGAACTTCAGGATAAGCCTCCTCTTGAAGCGCTTCGATTAGGAGGCGAGCGTTAAGTCGAGCAACATATATACCCAGTTGATCGCAGATCGATTCGCTTGCCCCAAGCGTTCTAGCTGCCTCAATATACCTTCTCGCAGTCTCGCCGCCGCCTGCAACCACTATCATCCTGTGTCCCTGCTTCCTCAATTTCTTAATCAAGTCCGCATAGAGTTTGATCTTCCTAGAATCGAGATCCGCTGGGAAGACGAAACCCCCAAGCTTTAGCACAAGCTTCAAGAGACGAGCACCTGAAGTGCTATCTTACGGCAATCACTTTATATAAATCGGTCTATCGTTAGGCTTAGCGGCAGGAGAAAATCTGGGTGGCAAAGCCTGATTCTGTTTCGCGTTTCAGATTGAAACGTACCCTCGAGCTCCTAGCTTCGAAAGAGGGTCGCGGAACAGAACTCATCAGCCTATACGTTCCTCCAGATCGGAAAATACACGAGGTTATGGCTAACCTAAGAGAAGAGTACGGAACAGCCTCGAACATAAAGTCGAGAACGACTAGGAAGAATGTTCAAGACGCAATCGAGAGAGTGAGCCAAAGGCTGAAGCTATTCAAAGAGCCCCCTCCAAGAGGCTTGGTCATCTTCTGCGGAGCAATCCCTCGGAATGGCCCCGGTACAGAGAAGATGGAGATCTACGTGCTAGAACCTCCGGAACCAATAAACGTCTACTTCTATCGTTGCGACGACAAGTTCCATCTCGAACCTTTACTGGAGATAGTTCGTGAGAAGGAAACTTACGGTATCTTGGTAATTGACGGAAACGAAGCGGCTCTAGCTACGCTTCGCGGTAGAAGAATGGAAGTACTGAAAGAGTTCACTTCAGGCATCGCTGGAAAGCATAGGGCTGGAGGTCAATCTGCAAGAAGATTCGAGAGAATTAGGGAAGCAGAGGTCAACCAGTATTACAAGCGCATTGGGAACCATGTTAACGAGATCTTCGGGCAGGTCTCAGACTTGAAAGGCATAATAATAGGCGGCCCGGGTCCTACAAAATACGACTTCCAAGAGGGAGACTACATTAACTATCAGCTTAAACAGAAGATTATCGCTACCATCGATACATCTTATGTCGGCGAACCTGGGGCAGAAGAGATCGTTGAGAAGAGTCCTGAGATTCTGCGTGGAGTACGATACATGGAAGAGAAGAGGCTGGTTCAACGCTTCCTATACGAGGTAGGTCATGACACCGGTCTAGGAGTCTACGGCGAGAGCGAAGTCAGGAGATACCTGAAAGAAGGACTTGTGGAGATGCTCCTTATCTCAGAGAGAATCAACACAATCCACATATGGATAGAATGTAAGAACTGCCACTATCGCGAGGACAAGCTACTGGCTCCTCATGAACTCCCTAAATTTGAGCAAAGTCTACTCAACACGCAATGTAAGAACTGTTCGAACATCACATTAGCCATCTCGGAGACGAAGGATCTTGTCGGCGAATTCGTCGATATAGCGGAGGGAGCAGGAGTCAACATCGAGATTATTTCAACTGAGACTGAAGAAGGTGTTATGTTGAGGGATTCATTCCACGGTATCGCAGCCATCCTTAGGTATAGGCGTAACTAGCGAAAGAAAGACCTTTCCAACTCGATTATCTTACCGGAATCTTCAGCTTTGCTGTACTCCTCTAACGGTTGTTCATTCAGAGTTGAGAATGTTGACCCCCACTTGAATATGGATAGATATCTTAGCGCTTGAGCTTTGAAGCCTGTTATGTAAAGAGCTGCGGCAAGAGCCTCAAGGGAGCTCAATCTCGATAAAGTTGCGTAGTTCGTTGGGTTTCCAGCCATAAGTAGGGGTAGACGCCTGTTGACCCCGGGAAAACTCCTCTTGAACACTCGGTCAGCTTTCTCCCATGAGCAATCTACGGCGACTAGGCCTTCCTCCTCGACGATCGCTCTATCTTTGCGGGTCAGTATCCACTCTGCTACAGGGTTGAGAACGATCGCTCTAGAAGGAATACTCGATAAACGGAATATTGGCCTAGCGAGATGGAACCTTAGGAGTTTTGCTGAAGTACATTTCTTCGGGTCGTCCTGTTTCATATAAAAGATAAAGACCTTTACAGGCCTCTCATCTCTCACGGATCTTCACATCTCTGTGAGACATTGGACTCATGATGACTCTCGGGATATACTCGATCAAATCGGTTGGGATCATGTGGAAACCCTTGTCACGGTAGACGAAGTCGCCCGCTGCACCGTTTATGAAAGCGCCTGCAACAGCAGCCGCAAATGGGTCAACTCCTTGAGCCATGAACCCTCCCACGATGCCGGAGAGCACGTCGCCTGTTCCTCCAACGGTCATCCCTGGATTACCTGTAAAGTTCAGCTTCACTCTCTCACCATCCGATACGACGTCTACATGACCCTTCAAAAGCACAACGGACCCTATTTCCTTCGCTAACGACTTGACCTCATCAACCCTTGCATGAAGTTCTCTTGAAGGCTCTCTCCCCGCGACAGCTTGAAACTCTCCGGAATGCGGTGTCACTACAAGTGGAAAATCCACTTTTCTTCTAATGGCTCCGAAAGCCTTAAGCGCATCAGCGTCGAGAAGAGTAGGCTTTCTAAGTTCCTCAAGAACTTTCAGTAGCTCCTCAACTGCGCTGAAACTATCCTTGTGAGCGCCCAGCCCAGGACCCGCTACAACAGCGGTAGCCTTGGCGATCATGCCTCTCAGTTGACCAACATTTTGAGAAGCAAAATGTTCCCCGCCAAGTTTCAAAGTGATCAAGTCCGGCGAAAACGATGATATAGCATAAGCAGTTCTCTCTGGCGCGGCAACATAAGCTAGGTCAACGCCTGTACGGAGTGCAGCTAGGGCTACAAGAGCTGGAGCACCGGAAAAAGTTTCACTTCCTCCAATAACAAGGAGTCTACCGAAATCCCCTTTATGAGATTGAGGCTCCCTCGTCTTCGGAATGATCTCAACGTCTCCGGGACCCGCGTATAGTTCAGCCTCATGAGGAATCCCTATCCCTACGACTTTGATTTCTCCACAGTAATCCTTGGCTTTCTCAAGCCCCAATTTCATTCTATGGAATGTCACGGTCAAGTCCGCTCTCACAGCCTCCCCTAGAATGTCTCCAGTATCCGCGTCAACTCCAGAGGGAACATCAACCGCTACACAGAAGCCTTCAGAATCGTTCAAGGCTCGAACAGCTTGAAGGATAGGTTGACGCAACTTTCCTTTGGCACCTGTCCCAAGCAGTGCATCAACAAGTACATTTGCGTTGAGGGGTTGAATGAGACTGGAGTCGCTAACGACACTGAGGTCGGCCGTCCACTCCATCTGTCTTAAAGTCTTCCAGTTTCGAACTACAATCTCATCACTTATATCCGCCTCGCGACCCACGAGTATGAACTTGACTTTGAAATCATTTGCAGCAAGATGTCTAGCTGCAACCATCCCGTCTCCACCGTTACGGCCAGTACCGGAGAAAAAAACGACCTGCGAGCTAGGTTTGAATCTTGAAGCTATCTCATCCGCTACCGCTCTACCCGCGTTCTCCATCAATTGGAGTGGAAGTACACCAAGATACTCAGAGTTAATCTCCAGCCTTCTCATATCTCGTGAAGTAAGATACGCACCAGATTGGTTCAAAATCAACCGCTCCGCCATTACTTGAAAGCGATTAGGATACTAATATCTCTAACATAGCTATCTCGCGGGCTTAACTTTCTCTACTGGGTCCCACCAGTGTTTAGAGGATTCCTATGAACGCTGATAATATTAGAAACATAAGATCGCCTAGTACAATCGCCAACGTGAAGCCGATGGTTACGAACACTAGCATTGGTAGTCCTGGAGTAGCCCAGATTTCATGTGGAATAAACTCCTTCTCCACATACGGCCTCAATTTTCCGATGAGATCTTGTCTATCGGCTTCAGCCCCGACGAAGAGGTTGAACTTTCTCTCTACGGCGCTTCCCGATTCAACGACTTCCTCCAACGGATACAAGTATACCTTGTCTTCAATCTCCTTTAGATCAGCCTTATATCCGGAAACAATTGCGAAGGCCTTCTTCCAAGCGGGCTCCTTCTCCAAGCCCAGGAACAAACTTCTGTGCATGGAGTATTTCCAGAAGACGTTACGGACGAAAATGTACAGTGCCATCGAAACTGCGACTAGAAATGAGTTCGAAAGGATAACAACTGGAAGGAATGGATGAAAGAAATTTGCGGAAGCGATGTTTTCAGGCAAGGTAGGAATCGTTATGCCGATACATATCAAACCTTTAGCGTCTGCTCCACCGAATACACCAGTGTAGAAGAGTAGAAGAGCAAAGGATGAGGCGACAATGATTGAACCGAGAGAGATCCACAGCAACTCCGGTGAAAAGTATAGTCTTGCGACAGTCAGAGTCACTCCTATTGGGGCGAAGAGCACCCAAACAATATTTGAGACTTCTCGCGTCTTTAGATCGCTCCACGAACCATATCCGAGAAATGCGAGTACAACAAGAATTGAGATGATGTTGACCAAGTAATCCAACGGTGGCCCCTCTTAACGTTTTCCACTCAATAGAGATGTAACTGTTCAATATGTTGACTAGTTACATATCAAATCCAGCTAAAATCATTACTGATTTGTCGATGAAGGCTGATCTGCGAGCTCGAAACAAACAGTTCTCAATCTTGTAACCTCATTTAGGTCCAGTCAGTTACATCACCCTTTTCTTCATGCATGGTCGCACAACGAACATTGAGGTGGGCTAACCGCACGCCTATGATCCATCGCTTGAAGAATCTGGAGGATCGAGGTTTCAAGATTTAAAGAAACATCAAAGACACCCCAAAATCGGCTTAATACAGACGGGGAGGATTAGATTGACACCTCTTGATGGCTTCGGGCGGAAGACGGTGTGGATGTGTGGCACAGAGAAACAGTTAAATACTGACCGCAACACTACTGAAAGATTGCGGAAACAGGGGGCCAGACGAAAGGTTAGCCCAACCATCAAAAAGGAACACCACAAGTGGTGAAACAAAAATGAAGAAAATAATGAAGGGAAAGAAGGGCATATCAACAATACTCGCAGCACTACTCTTGGTCGTCATCGTGGTCGTTGCCTCAGTAATAGTCTACGCTTGGTCAACCGGACTCTTCGGCGGCTTAATGCCTAGCTCTCCTTCCGTGAAGGAAGGGCTTTCAATGGACAGCTACAAATGGGCATCAAATACCACTGTGACGCTTTACATCAGAAATGTGGGAAGTGTGGACGTCACCTTAGAAAGCTACTATATCGAAGAAGCAGGCCAGACTAGATCCGGACCTACAAGCGCCGGGAGCCTGACGATCGCAGTGAACAGCGTTGAACCTGTATCGATCACTCCGCAGGGTTTCAATTGGGTTTCAGGGCATTCCTACTCAGTCAAACTCATAACGACCAGAGGTACCCAATTCGCCTTCACTGTGATCGCGCCCTAGCCAACTATCTCTGAGTGGAGCGTAACACAGCCCTTCGTTGCGTTCCAGACCCCCTTATTTTTGGAAGTCGTTCCCGTCGAGGCCTGAAGGAAGAATGATGAAGAGAAATCGAAGGACCATGCGAAAGCTCATAGTTAGTAGAAGAGCCATAAGCACACTTCTAGCGAACGTTCTGGTTGTAACCATGGTCGTCGCGCTTGGCACGATGCTTTTCATATGGACAACAGGTGTAATGGGAGCCTATCAGGGCGGAGTAGGCGTCTGGTTCACAAGCAGAAGCGAAGTGATGAAGGAGCGTTTGGCGATAGAAGAGGTTTGGTTCACGAACGTTGTGGGCCAAGATCGCAAGAATATAACAATCTACATCAGGAATGTCGGAGTCAATGAGATCAAGATCGCCGCCGTGTATGTGAACGGCACACAAGTCTGGACCGGAACGAAAGCCTTGGAAGTCGGTCAAGTTGACAAAATCTCCTTGACTCTCACAACTTCTTGGGGCCGAGGTTGCGTTACGTATATCTCGGTGGCGACCATGCGGGGAAATGTTGTCAAAGGGTATTGGCAGGCGCCTTTTTGAGGTGAAATGAGTTGTTCAAGCGCTTCACAGGGCGAAGGAAGGGTATAGGCACCGTTCTGGGCGCAGGCTACTTCATCATAATAATGCTTGCCATATTCAACCTCATAATGTGGGAAGTCAATCAATACGATGCCTACCAACAACTTGTTAATCAAATGAACCAAGTTGATCAAGACAGAATCAGCGAGAACCTTGAGTTCGTAGATCCCGGAATAACAGACTTTGGGACTCTGGGACCTAACAAATGTTTTAATCTGACCGTTCGAAACACGGGAGGCATCACAATAAACACAGCCCGCCTATACTTTTACAACTACTCAGATGCCTCTTCAAACGCACTGAAGATAATTGAAAAGAGCGCAGCCGGAATCTCAGTCGACTACTTCACGAACGGCTTCGTTAATCCCGGTGAAGGTAACCACAAGATAGGTGTCGTGACGACTCTCGACATGTCTAAGGCCACTGAATCCCGACCGTACATCATATACCTGACAACTGAACGTGGAAGAACCTTTAGCACGGTCTACCCGAGAACAATTCTACCCGAACCGGGGAACGTAGGCTATATAGATATAGGTCCCTTGAGATTCAAGTTTGACTACTACTCTCTAAATTACACGACTCCCTCAAAGACTATACCCACTCCAGCTTGGGTAATCAGTCCGTATTCGAGCGGAACTGCTATCATGTTCTTTGTAACAGTCATCAACACCGCCAGTGACGACGACATAAGACTGAAGAGATACTCTGTTTTCGACTGCATCGAGCTTACTCAGTCTGGTGCTAGCGGAAAGATAGCTTCATTCTATATCGTTGACAAGGACAGCACCTGGCCAGGGGCCGGCACAATGTTTCCATACGATGAAGTCAACGACCCTTACGTACTTCCAAAGAATCCGGATCCAAACAACCCTCAAGGCGGCATAACTAACATCATCAAATTCGGCGCTGCCAGTTGGGGAACAGCCAACGTCCAATGCCTGTTCACTGGGGGAGGAGGATACGCACAGATGGTGTATCTTGTCTTGATGGGCTTCTACTACGTCTACAAAGGCCAAAACTACGGCGCTACGATTCCCTTCGTAGCGATTAGAACGAACACTCCCAGCTAGCATGAAGGAGATGAAGGAAATGAGCTCTGAAGATGGAGTAGTTGCGAAGAAAGAAGAGGTAGTCTCACAAGTCGTGCGCGGGGGCATAAATAGAGCTCGATCCGGGATTCCAGGCTTTGATGAATTGACGAAGGGAGGTTTGATAAGGAACAGAGCTTATCTGATCGCCGGCTCAGCTGGAACAGGAAAGACAATCTTCTCGATGCAGTTCATTCATAACGGAGCTGTGAAATATGGAGAGAACGGCGTTTACGTGACTCTAGAGGAAACCCCTGAACAGCTTAGGAGGGACCTTTTCAGCTTCGGATGGAATCTGAAAAGACTTGAGAATGATGGCAGGTTGATCCTACTAGATGCATCATCCAGTAGGGTTGGTTTCGGTAGCAAAGAAAAGTATGTAGTCCCTCGGCCGTTCACGTTAGATGCTTTGCTCTACGAGGTTAACCGCTGCATCGAGAAGGTGAAAGCTAAGAGAGTTGTGATCGACTGTCTCGACGCCATGGGCTTGCATGCTAAAGATCCAGAAGAATTCAGAAAGTCTCTCCTCAAGCTGACCATGCTTCTGAAATCCTTCGAATGCACCTCCCTACTCGTCTCAGAGTCGTTCGACGGGAAAACCCCCAGCCGCTATGGAGTTGAGGAGTTCGTTACAGATGGCATAATAATGCTTCACCACGCACTCGACGAGAGCATCTCTGAGGAGACGACCCTCGACGA
This sequence comes from uncultured Candidatus Bathyarchaeia archaeon, assembly GCA_964533795.1. Classification (GTDB taxonomy): domain Archaea; phylum Thermoproteota; class Bathyarchaeia; order 40CM-2-53-6; family CAYOZM01; genus CAYOZM01. The sequence goes on along the minus strand of CAZHMI010000069.1, from coordinate 225 downwards.
GAACCCTGTGAACGGAAACCTGCTGCAGGAGAGCAAATCTTGGACTAGAACACGTACAAGGAGAATAGAGATCTTAAAGATCAGAGGCAGCGACTTTTAGAGGCAAAAAAGAGATTTGGCGATTATATTACCCCAGAGAAGTTTCGATAATTAATTCAGGAAAGTTTACCTAAGAGGCTAAAGACAATTTACTATTGTCAAGAATTTGGAACTCCCAGAAGTTGA
>CAZHMI010000068.1:0-10065 GCA_964533795.1 uncultured Candidatus Bathyarchaeia archaeon | reverse complement strand
GCTCAGGAAGATGTTGCTGAGCCGAGATTTCATTATGGGTCTAAGGAAGATCGCGGACCTTCGGAATGTTCTGTTCTGCACCGATGATGTTATGCCCGATCAATTGGTAGAGAACGGTCATCTTGACGATGTTGTGAGAACCGCAATTGAATACGGCCTCGATCCTGTTGAAGCGGTCAAATCGATCACGTTGAGGCCGGCCATAAGCCTGCGGCTCTACGATAGAGGCGCCATCGTGCCAGGCAAGATCGCGGATATTGTTCTCCTTAGGAATCTTGAACGATTCGTTCCAAATGTAGTACTGGCTGATGGGAAGATAGTTGCTAAATGGGGAAAGTTGATCGTCAAGTTGAAGATTCGGGACCCCCCAAGGAAGGCGAATAGAACAGTCAGGATCTCAAAAATAGGTATCGACGACTTCTCAATTAGGCCTCCCATCCGCGATGGTAAAGTGAAGGTTCGAGTAATAGTTCTTGAAGGGCTCGCTTCAAGGTTCTTGATCGAGGAGTATAACGTCCAAAATGGAGTGTTGAAAGCTGAGGATCTCGCGATGGTCGCTGTGTTAGAGAGACATGGGAGATCTGGGAACCGAGCGGTTGGCTACGTCAAGAACTCCGGTTTGAGGAGGGGCGCGATCGGCTCTACTGTTGCTCATGACTCGCACAACCTCATTGTTTTAGGCGCGAAGCCTGAGGATATGCTGTTTGCGGCTAGAGTTCTGATCCGTATGCAAGGCGGACTCGTAGCTGTTCAGGATGGTGAGGTACTAGCCTCAGTCCATCTTCCCATCGCCGGTTTAATGTCGAATATGCGTATCGAAGCTGTGAGCTCTGCCTTTCGCGCCTTTAGGAAAGCTGAGAATCGACTAGGATTCAAAGAAGCTGAAGGCACCCTGATGCTCACATTCCTCTCTCTACCCGTCATTCCGAGCGCTAGAGTAACCGATAAGGGCTTGTTCGACGTGGACAACCGAAAGTTCGTGTCATTGTTCTTGTAGAGCGAGCTTCATCGGTTGAGAGGTAGCTAAGTGCAAGGATATTTAAGCAATCTGCAGCATCTATCTCTCTAAACCTACAGGACGCTTAGGGAGTAGGCTTCATGCCAACTTCAGGTTACCGGGATAAGTTCAAGAATATTGATCTGGCTGTCACTTTTCGCGATGTTGTATTGCTGCCCGGTTTTACCGAGATCGAACCTCGCGAAGTCGATATTAGGTCGAGAGCCAGTAAGAATTGCACGATAAACATTCCATACGTCTCTTCACCTATGGATACTGTTACCGAGAGCGAAATGGCGATCGCTTTAGCTCGCCAAGGCGGCGTAGGAGTTCTTCATAGAAATTGTAGCGTGGAAGAAGAAGTTGAGATGGCTAAGCATGTGAAAAGGGCGGAGTCCCTTATTATCCGCGATGTTATCACTATCGAGCCTACCAGAACAATCGCCTACGCGGTTGAGCTGATGCAGAAACACAATATCTCCGGACTACCCGTCGTGAAGGAAGGAAAGCTTATCGGTATTCTCACCGGCAGGGATGTTCGTTTCGCTGACCTAAACCTGAAGGTTGAAGACTTGATGACGAGGGAAGTAGTTACAGCGCCCGAAGGGATCGATATCGAAGATGCGAAAGAAACCATGCATAAGCATCGAATCGAGAAACTGCCCCTAGTCGATGACCAGAAACGCTTGAAAGGCCTTATCACGATCAAGGATATCTTGCTTCGAGGGAAATTCCCGAATGCTGGTCGCGATGAGAAAGGTCAACTTCTATGTGGAGCTGCAACTTCGCCTTTCGATCTAGAACGAGCGAAACAGTTGGACAAGTACGTGGATATAATCGTTATAGATGTTGCACATTTTCACAACTCCAATGTTTTCGAAGCGACCAAGAAGATTCTAGACGCAGTCGAGGCTGACGTCGTCGTGGGAAACATTGGAACCTACAAGGCTGCCGAAGATGCGATAACGAAGCTTGAAGGAATAGCCGGTTTCAGAGTAGGCATAGGATCAGGCTCCATCTGTACGACTATGGAGACGACAAAAGCTGGTGCACCCACTCTTTACGCGACAGCGCAAGTTTCAGATGCTGTGAAGGATTACGGGGCTGACCTTCCGATAATTGCAGACGGCGGGATTCGAAATCCTGGAGACGCGGCTGTGGCGCTTACAGCGGGAGCATCATGTGTTATGATTGGAAACTTGTTCGCTAGATGTAGGGAAGCGCCTGGAAGCTTGATAGCGATAGGCGGACGCTACTACAAGCAGTATCGTGGTATGGGCAGCCCTTCTGCTATGGCTAAACGATTTTCCTTGGATAGGTATAGCCAACCTGCGAAGGGCCTACCTGAAGGCGTCGAGGGCTGGGTCCCCTACAAGGGCGAGGTCAGCGTCGTGGTTCAAGAGCAGGTTTCAGGTTTGAAAGCTTCTATGGGGTATGCAGGGGCGAAGAGTATTCATGAGCTTTGGAAGAAGGCTCGTCTCGCCGCTTTGACACCTTCAGGAATCGAAGAAGCTAGACCTCATGACATTTTATTGCCTAGCGAATCTCCGGAGAGAGTTTAAGTGTTCTAAGATCATCGATTATGTCAATTTCCTGCGAACTAGCTTTTTTCTTCATTTCTAGAAATGAGTTGATAAAACACTTATACTCGATCGTCTTCCTAACAGGGATATTTTGAGGCGGTTACAATGTCCATCAAGGTTTATTCTACTCCTACCTGTCCTTATTGCAGTATGTTGAAAGAATTTCTGAAGCGCTGCAACGTCCAGTTCGAAGAGATTGATGTGGCAGCAAGTAAAGATGCTGCTCTTGAGATGATTGCAAAATCAGGTCAGATGGGAGTTCCCGTGGTAGATATAGATGGAACGATAATCGTTGGGTATGATGAAGCAGCTATTCGAGAGCGGTTAAATTCAGTCCAGAAATAGAGGATATGATCACGTCTTCGCTGAGGGCTTTCTCGCGACCAATACCTCATCTACACTGTGAATTACCGCTCCAAATTCTTCAATACACTTTTTGACGACCTCTATACTGATGTCAGTTCCGTCTATCGCCACTTTGATGCTTTCGGTACTCTGATCAATTTCAGCAGAGGTTACGTGAACATTGTCTATCCCATGACATGAAGCTAGTTTGGAGGCGAGGTCGTATATCGGTGGTTCATGAGGCTTGAGAACGTCCAAGACTAGACGTTTTACAGCACCCGGCATTTTGGCTCCCTGTAGTCTAGAATACGCACATAGACTTGAAATAAGTTATCGCTCTACACATGTTTTCGAAGTTTCGACTCTATATACTCTCTCGGAACTGCTCCAACTATCTGATCGACGAGCTTCCCATTCTTGATTATCAGCAACGTAGGCACGCTCATGATTCTGAAATTCATAGCCGTCCTAGGGTTCTCGTCGACGTCCAATTTTCCGAAGACCACGCGTCCAGCATAGTCTTTAGCGAGTTCATCTATTATCGGCGCGAGCATACGGCAGGGTCCACACCAAGCAGCCCAGCAATCGATGACCATCAAAGGATACTTCTGGACCAGACTTTCGAAATCGCTATCAGTTATATGTATCGGAGAATCAAGCATGCTCCTTCCCGCCACTTTATATCTGCTCATTAACTCTTGCATCTTTCGCTTCCGAATTTCCTCAAGCTCATCCATCTTCCATTACTTCCTTCAAAGCCGTTTCGTTTTGCCCAAATTCGGGTTGCTAGGCTTAGCCCAGAAATACGTATAAAGGTTTTCTCGTATGCTCATCAACCGCGCACAGCTTTCGCCCGATACGGATGATAAGTTCAGAAGAGATGCATTCATACCTTGTCGCTCCTGAGATTGAGCCTAGGCAGCACTTACGGTGCGCTCTCGCTGTCAGGAGCTCTGAAATTTAGGTTTACCTCGCTCTACTTGGCGAGAAGAAGATGCGTGTTGAGGATATGGCGAGGAAGTTGAGGAAGAGCAGAGCGACGGCTCGAAGGCTCTTCAAGGATTTGGTTAGTAAAGGTTTGGCGATTCGGGCTGAAAGCTTCATCGGTCGTGGCGGATACGTCTACGAGTATAGAGCTGTTCCGCCGGAGAAGGTTGGGGAGACCATGAAGAGCATAATCGATGAATCTATGAGAAGATGGTGGAGTATCTCGAAGAGTTTGCGAGGGCTGTGTTGCGCGAAGCGGCTGAACAATAATCCTATTGTTATACTTGAACTGCGACATCTATTCCTTCGCGCACGCTTTGTGTGACAACGCAGTACCGTTCGAATATCTCTAGGCATCTCCTAAAACCTGAAACTTTTTCCGGATTGATCTTGGGCGCGATCTTAACCTCTATGTGGCTGACTCTCCAGTAGCCCTCACTGTTTCTTGCGAGGGATGTCCTCACTACCGTCTTAAGTTGGCTCACTTCGACTTTAGCTTTCCTCAAACAGAACAGCAGGCTTGCGCTGAGGCAGTTGCCTACCGCCGCAGATAAGACTCGTAATGCGTTTGGACCTGCACTCCTACCTAAGGGCGGCGGCTCGTCAACTATCAGCTCACTGGCATTCTCGAGGTCGAACTTAACCTTGAATTCATAATCTTTCAAAAGTTCAACTGTCGTCTCAATTTCCTTTGCTTCCATACATTCTAGGCCTCTTTACCGCGTCCAATGGACCTTGTTCTTCCTTACTGTTGCTTCAGCTATTGATCTTCCTTGGCAAATCTAGCTTTCGGTCAATACAATGTTTCACGGAGACCTTTGAAGACATCCTTGATCGATTGAATCCAAGGATGCTTAATTCTCTCCGGCAACTTCTCCAGCCTAGCTATTCTGAAGTACAATGGGGGGTGCGGATCCCATCCCAGCCATTCTTGTAGTCTCACGGATTGGGCTTGCTCGTAGTATAGTCTTCTAAAACCTATCTTCCTTAAGCCTGAGGCTAGACTCTTGGGATCTTTTGTGACTAGCGCGGATTCTGTGTCAGCTCTTGTCTCAAGGAACTTTCCGATGAAGAAGATTATTGTGAACATGATGAAGAGATAGAAGAACCCTAGGAAGAAGAGGTACTGCCAGAGGAAGTAAACTCTTAGCAGGTATTCGCCTGAAGTGAGAGCGAAGAGGATTAGAGTGTCGTGGCTTCGAACGTGGCTCAACTCATGAGCCAATACTCCTTTGACCTCTTGCTCGCCTAGCCTTAAGAGAAGACCGGATGTCACCAGTACGGTGGATCTACTGGACATGATCCCTGTTGCTGCGGCGTTGGGAATCCAAGTATTGACGATTGAGATCTTAGGAACCTTCAAGCCAAAGTCTCTCGCGGCTTCGCTAGCTATCTTGTATACGTTCACTTCTCGAACCCACATTTTCTCCGGAAGACATTTGATTCCATATTGTTCGAAAACGTGCCTAGCGGTCTCGCAGTCGATCTCTTTGCCTTGAGCCAGGGTCGCCTGATAGATCTTCTCTTTCATCTCTTTGAACCTTGAGCGATATTTCGCAACGATTTGATTATACTCCTCACGGCTTGTTTGATATGACAGTAGAACGACAACCGGGTTTTCAGGGGTTAAGATCCAGTCGCCGAGTCTCATCATTATTCTGTCTGACGAGGCGACTAGAATGAATTGTATCGCTACGAGAGCGATCGGCGTGTAGGGGCCAAGGAAGATGTAGAGTATGAAGAACCCGATGAAGAGGAAGATCATGTAGAAGTTTATCATACTGTCTGTGAAGATACGTCCAAGCATTCTAGCTATGATGGGTTGCTTTCGGACTGGAACTATCTTAGGGTGCTTGAGGAAAGTGAAGTATAATGTTGTGCGTCTTAACTCCTCCTTGTATCCTTCGAGGTGGAAACGTATGTCGTTGACTATAACCTCACATATGGATTTGAACAACCTTGGATCGCAAGGTGTAAAGACTATTGTGAGAGGATCATCTCCCACAACGGTGACCTCGACCCAGAGCTTCATCTCAGAGTCGTATTCTCTGAAAGAGAGAACAGGCTTACTGTCGATCACCGCTTTTCGGATAGTTGTAATGTAAGGGGCTCTCGTGAGGAGATAATACCTTTCTAGATATTCGAGAAAGTTCTTCGTCTGGCCTTGTGTCAGTTCGGTCTTTATCTCTCGGCTTTGAGATTCAAAGTTGGACATGTTTCCGCTCCCTCACCGGTACTTCTTCTTCGCAGCCGCTACAAGCCCCATCGGCCCGGTCATCATCATATCCCCAGCTGGGCTCGCAAAGTGCGCTTCAATCCCAGCCTTTTCGATCAGATGTCGATTTGGACCGGTTACTGCGATCAAATCTATCTTTGAGAATCCTAGAGGCTTTCTGGCAAACGCCAAGCCATGTCCACCATCACTAAAGACATCTTCATTGGTCAGCTTACCATCCGCGAAGTCTCTGAGTAGTCGCTTAAGCCGCCTAGGAGTCAAGAGTTCTGTATGATGTTCAAGGATTCCGCCAATTTCTCCTTTCAAGATTAACGCAGCCACGGTGTGCCCGTTGCCCATGTTTACCGCAAGGACTGAGTCTTCTCCTGCTGCCACAGGGTCTTCGAGGCAGCCCGCTATCGCAGCAAGCGACGTATCCATAACTATGACCTTTGATTTTGGAAGCTGATTCTTTGCCGCTCTGACAGCTGAGTTCATTCTGATAAGGTATCTGGGAACCTCATCCTCTTTGAAAGCGAGTTCTTCAGGTCTTCTCTTTCTCGAAAGCTGCTCCATCATCTTTTTCATTCTGAATCTTCTATTGCTCATCCCCCTAGGAGAGGCTCCATGGTCCTGCACCGCTATCGCAACTACGTCAACATCAGACACGTGCACGTTCTTCCTTGAGAGAAAATCATCCAGTTCATTGAGATTTATCTCAGTGATATTCAGGACATCTCCACTGAAGGCTTTGGGAGGCGCCTCGCCTCTCCAAACTTCTATCCCGAGTTGGCTAACCTCGTTTAGATCGTTCCTTATCGAGTATGCAGCGCTCTCAGTCATTATGACCCGGAAACCTTTCGTCAAATGCCTTATCACTGAGTTTGCGAATTCCCCACCGCCGATCGTGTAGCCCTTTATGAAGAGGTCTTTTCCAAGCTTTGTGGCATGGCCGACTGAGGCGGCGTGCACGATCGATGGCGTCGGCAGAATCATCTTCACGCAGTTCTCTACGTTCTTTGCTTCATCGTAAAGCAGGATGTCTTCCGTTCCGGCTCCGACGTCGATCGCCAGTATCTTACGAATCCATCTTCTTCGTCTCTGCAAATCTATGGCTTCCTTTCCTCCGAATCGCTAGGGTAGCGACCGGTATGCACACCGCCAAGATCGCGGTTACGTAAAGCCAAGTGGGTATATATGTGAAGTGGATCTCATGTTCGGTTATTGATGTGATGTAGCCTTCGGCTACGGTGATCTTCATGAAACCGTTGTCTATTAAGGTGTTCTCATGCCGCTCGAATTGTAGAAGATTGTATCTTAGCCTGCTCTCTGATTCCCACCACCATAAGAACGAGAAGTTAGCGTAGTATGCGAATGGACTCGGGTTTACTATGAGCCCATAGATGTCGAAGTCATATCGTATTACTAGTTTTCGATCTTCTTCTATAAATTGGTAGTTGAAGTTCTCGAGGGATCCATTGAATAGAGCGTAGAGAACACGTAAGTTTGATTCTGTCAGCTCAGCATGGTCATGCAGTTGTTCTTTCGAAACTGCTTCGAATCCCGCCTCGTAAAGTCTTTCATGCATCTTCGTCGTGTATATCGTGTATTCTATCTTGAATCCGGGCTCTTCGTCGGTCCCAGCTACGTTTGTCAAAATGGCTGGTAGGAAAAGGAGGAAGACGAGTATCAAAGGTTTTTGTGAACGCATCTCCTAGACGACCTACGCGAATCAAGCGAATAGATGGAGCTCTCCTATTTATCTTGGCGCTCTCTTGAGCAACCTTTTCCTCGGGAGCTCCGGCTTCTCTGCCCTCTCAGCTTCTCCTACGTGTAGCATACCACATTCAATGGAGCTACGAGGAAAGCCCTCAAACGCCTAGGAGAATCGATGCTTCCGGTATCGGCTAATAGATATCCGGTTTGAACGGATTCCTTCGGTAGAATCCAATAGGCCTAGGGACCGTTAGAAACTTGTTGCAGTCTGAGCAGACGTAGTGTTCGCTCGTCGTATCGCTAGAGAAGAACGCCATCTCTTCCCCGCATTTAGGGCACTTTGGATCAAGATCCTCCATAAACTTAACCCCCTATTTATTACGTCTTCTCTAAGAGATTTGGTTTTCGGAGCGCCTTCCTAAACTCAAATCAAGCGAGCCGGATGCAAGTCTACGCCTAACGTCCTTGTATGCGTCAGCGGCACCCATCTCTCCTGCGAACCCGAAGCATAGAAATAGTGTTTTCAGCGTCAAGCTAGACTGGAGGTTTCAATGGCCGGTGTGCGTCTACTTCTTCGCCTTCAGCTTTCTTCTCCTGTACACGTAGTATGCTGGAACGCCGATCACAACCAGTGGAAGTAGCGAAACGATTAGGATTATCAAGCCACGGACTACCGCGAAGAACGCTCTGAGCGCTGTCTCGAACGTTTCTCCCCAATCCATGCCTGGAGGAGTGAAAGGCGGCGGAGGCTCCTTTAGACCAATAGTTATAACCGACATGGCTACGCTGCGCTCAAGATAGTTTATCTGCCCTTGAAGGCTCTCGATCTCACCTCTGACGCGCTCCAGTTCCCTCTCAACATTGAGAACCTCATCCACTGTTCGAGCCATATCGAGTATCTCGTTAAGCCTCTTCTCCTGCCTCTGCAAGTTCTCCAGCCTTGCTTTTAGATCTACGTATTGTTGAGTAACATCCTCGCTTGATGTACGCTCATCTAGGACCTTGCCGTAGGTCTCTATCTCCTGGACCGCTACATGGAACTTCTCCTTTGGAACTCGAATCGTAATCTCAGCCGTGGCTTGCATTCCGTAAGAAGATCGGGATGAACCTGCGACGTAGCCGCCGTAGCTCTCAGCCAAACTTCTAATCTTGGCTAGAGCAGCTCCGATATCTCCTGTTTCAAGGGACAAGTATGCGTTGTAAATAACCATCCGCTCTTGCGCGTATTCAACGCCCTTCGGTCCAGGTGTAGGCGTTGGTGTAGGTGTCGGATACTCTGCGATCTCCGGTCCCCATGGACGTATCTCCATGAACCCACCATAAGGAGAATATAATGTGCCAATGAAGAAAGACGCTACTAGAAGGATAGCCACGATGACCGATATAGCAGCTAACCTTTTTCTAGACAATTCTCGTCACTAACTTGTAAGTGAGAACACATTTAAAATGCTAGATATTAGAACGATATGTTCAAGAAATAGAACATGGGAGCAAATTGGTTCCGCTGAAAATGCCAGTGATGGGATAGTAACGGAAGAGAACTGTTTTGCGACAGTTCGCAATCTACAAAGCTGAAAACTCATCTGATTTCCAACTCGTGGAACTTCTTCAGGAACTCTATCATGTCATCCACAACCGAGTTGAAGAATATCCTTCCCTTTTCAGGTGACGCCACGGTGGGGTCGCCGCATACGCCGCTCTCAGGAGAAAACTCTTTCGTGTCTAACGACATGTTAACGATTGAGGGTTTCAGTAGGTCGTAGGAAACGTAGTCCTTGATCACTTCAGGCGGCATGCACCTTCTCATCTTCTCCCTCCTCACTAATTGAGGTCTGAGAAACAGCATTAAGGACGTCTCGTACTCACATGAATGGCACATCCCTCCGAGTTCAGAATCTCGAGAAGACGAGACTTTCTCTCTACCAAAGTCAAAATAGCTTGCTGCAGCTATCCTAGCCTTTCTATCCGACTTATCTTGAGCCTCACTTGCAGCAGTTGTCACAGGTCCTCTATTTCCGCCGTGCCCATTTAGTAGAAGGATCTTCTTAAATCCATGATGAACGAGAGAGAGGATGACCTCCACGATGAGGTTTATTAGCGTATGCGGGTCGACCGTTACCGTTCCGGGAAAGCTTATGTGATGTGGTGAGTACCCGAAAACGATTGGAGGAGCCACAATCGCTAGTCCGGAACGCTTGGCAGCCTCCATCGCGACGCTGAAG
>CAZHMI010000067.1:0-10439 GCA_964533795.1 uncultured Candidatus Bathyarchaeia archaeon | reverse complement strand
GTTGAGAAGAATATAAGTCTCTTTGGAAAGCGTCATTTTAAATCTATGGACAACTACCTAATTGCAAGGTGATGTTTGATGCCTTTCGGTATTAGCACCGTTAACCTTGTCGCTTTCATCATTGAGGTTATCGTGATCTCACTCGTCCTTTGGGCTTCAGGTAGAGCCCTCGTTGGGAAGCAAAAAGCAAAGTTCACGGATGCCATATGGATAACGATTCTTGGGCTTTTAGTGGGAGCTGCTGTGCAAAACATCATACCCGTAGTAGGTTGGCTTCTAGCTTTAATCATCTGGTTAGCGTTGATCAAGCATTTCTTCGATACAGGTTGGGGGAGGTCTCTACTTATAGCCGTGCTAGCCATAGTGATTTTCATCGTAATCGCGATAGCATTAGGCGCACTCTTAGGGATAGCTCTGCTAGGCATTCTGGGGTTCTAGGAAAGAACCTCAACTCTTGCTTTTGTAACTCTCAACAATTCCTCCGGTGCAATCCTTAGCCCGCAGTACCTTGATCCTGCGGAGCTGATGACGAACTCTTTACTGAGAAGACTGCTCTCGATGAAGAGCAACTTGGCATTCTTGGCCAGCGTTAAAGGATCGATTTCCCCAGGTTCCTTGTTGAACTTAGTTTTCAGCTCCTCTGGAAGCATAAGCCTCGGCTTCCTAAGCCCCGTAACTTCCTCCAGCTTCTTCATATCGATCTTAACTTCGCTCGACGCGATAACCCCCGCCGTTCCTCCTTTCTTATCTATGAAGCATAAGCACTTCATTATCTTCTCAGGACCCATCCGGTGAACTTGAACAGCATCATCAATGCTCAGCACAGCTTTATCTCTATGCCAGACGAGTTCAGCGTCTAGGCGACCGTCTTCTATCAACTTCCGTATCGGCTCAATCTTCTCTTCTTCTGACAATCTTTCTCTCTCATTAGGGATGTGAATCGAAGAATTAATTTTGAGCTCTTTTCACGGCAATATTGTTAGGACGTAGCTCTTCAGGGTGCGGTAGCTTTGCGGAAGCGCAGACAGCTCTGTAACGAAGGAGGCGGTCAGAGTCGATTGAATTTTCAAAATCAGAACGTGTCTAGGTATTTGTTTCTCTCCCACTCTGTTATTTCCAACGGTTTCCATTCAGGATAATTCCGTTCATAATCTTGCCATTCTTTCATCTTCAGGGAAATGTACTTCTCCTTAACCTTCTCGCCCAGCGCTTCCCCGATGACCTTGTCCCTTTCAAGCTCGTTCAGCGCGTCTTTCAGTGTTGACGGCAATTTTTCGAAATCCTGCTCGTTCTCGTACGCATTCTTTGTTGTGGGTTCACCCGGATCAAGCTTTTCTCTCAGTCCGTGTAAGCCTGCTGCCAGTACAGCTGCTTCGACGAGATAGGGGTTGCATTTAGGATCAGGCATCCTCAATTCCACTCGAGCTGACTTGGCGCTGTTGAAGCTTGGAACCCTTATCAAGGCGGTTCTATTCATGAAGCCCCAACAGAGGTAGACAGGAGCTTCGTAACCAGCTACCAACCTCTTATACGAGTTCACGGTTGAGGCTGCTAGGGCGGCTATAGCCTTAGCGTGAGCGAGTAGCCCCGCTATGAAATGCTTCGCCTTGTCAGACAGCCTTTCTCTTCCATAAAATGCGTTTCTTCCTCTCTGGTTCAAGCTCATGTGTATATGCATTCCGCTTCCATTCGTGCCGGCGAAAGGCTTCGGCATGAACGTAACCGTTAAACCTTTTCGAGATGCGATGTTCTTCACGATGTACTTGAAGCTCATTACATTGTCGGCGGTGTTCAAAGCATTCGCGTACCTTAGCGAAATCTCATACTGACCATTAGAAACTTCATGATGCAGATATTCACCGTCGATTCCAACCTGCATCAGCGTCTTGAATGTATCTCTCCTCAAAGCTACTCCTTTATCCAACGGCGGTGGAGAAAAGTATCCTACAGAGTCCAACGGCTTCCCATCGTTCAGAGCAAAGAACTCCATTTCAGCGCTAGTATTGAAATCGTAGCCTGCCTCCTTAGCCACTCTCAACATTCGTTTCAATATGAATCGAGGAGCATACTCATACTCTCGCTCTTTCTGAAACTCGCTTATGCTTTCAGCGGGATGATAGAGGTCGCATAAAACCCTAGCGGCTTCAACGCTGTTCCAAGGCACATGAAAATACGTCTCTATTATCGGCTTGAGAACGATATCGCTCCTCTCGATCGGCGCAAGGTGTATTGATGAGCCGTCGACTCCTTTTCCCAGTTTAATGGCTTCTTTGTACCGCTTGTAGTCTAAGTCGATCGACTTCAATTCGCCTAACAGGTTCGTAAACTGAAGTTCAACTATGTCTGGTGGCTTTGTCATAAGGCAAAGTATTGATCATGTGAATGAATATAAGCTTTTTTGCGCAAAACTTAAACATTTGTTCACAAATAGCCCTATTTGCAGACGGATGATTGACCATGAAGATAATCGACGCGCTGGATCGCAGGATTCTTGAGGAGCTGGAAGCGAATGCCCGGCAATCCTTCAGGGATATCGCACGAAAACTAGAGGTGTCGATCGCAACCGTGATAAACCGGACGAAGGTTATGGAGAAAGCCGGAATAATAAGAGGGTACTCTGCACGCCTAGATTCAGAGAAGTTAGGCTATGACATTGTTGCGATAATAGAGATAGTCGTTTCGAAAGGAAAACTGCTTGAGGTTGAGGATAAGATAGCGAAGATGCCTCAAGTCCATCAAGTCTACGATATAACTGGGCAAACGGATGCCATAATCATAGCAAAGTTTCCGAATAGAAAAGAGTTAAGCCAATTTGTGAAGTCTCTCCTAGGCATGCCCTACGTTGAGAGAACGAACACTCATATCGTGCTGACAGTCATCAAAGAAGATCTCAGACTCTTCGCCTAAGACCATCAAGCCAACGCTTTTTACCTTACCAGTAAACGAATCTTAGAGCAGAGGTCTTTTGCAATGGCAGGTGTCCTTAGCACCGAAATAAAGAGAGTAAAGGTTGTCAGGCTTGATGAGGGTGATGATCTTATACCCGTTGTCAAGCGGATAGCTATCGAGCAGGGCATTAGGTCCGCGTTCTTCTATGCCATAGGAGCAACTTCGAAAGTTGTATACTCAGTCTACTCGTTGGAGAAGAGCGCGTTCGTGAACATGGAGGAGACAGGGTTATTCGAGATAACATCATGCGTAGGGGACATTGTACAGATCGTTGACGATGAAGGCAAGCAAGTGGACACGTTCATTCATGCTCGCATAACTTTCTCAGGGAAGGACGGGGTATGTCAAGGGGGACATTTGCAGCCGGGCTTATCGATCAAACCGATGGGCGAAGTCATTATCTTCGAGCTGGCTAGGCCAATTCACAGGCTCCAAAGCGAAATAGAGAAGCGAGGGTACTCGCCAGTGAGATTCTGATAGCAGGAAAGATCGAGGTCAAACTCATTAGCGTAGCTCAAACTTCATGACTATTGTTCGTGCAGTAAGAACGCGTTTCCTATTACGGTGAAGGATCGGATAGAACTAGATCATTCCCTTCTTCTTTAGATATATTAAAGGGACGATTGAAACGAGAAGCATTAACATTAGTGAGAGCGGGTATCCGATCTCCCAACGAAGCTCAGGCATGTGTGCGAAATTCATTCCGTATATGCTTGCTATAAGTGTCGGCGGGAGAAAGATCGTGGCTAGTACCGTGAAGATCTTCATGACTTGATTCGTTGAGGCAGCGACCGACGCAAGATACAGCTGTCCAACACTATTCACTCTACCGTGATATACCTCAATGAGGTCGATCAACTGCGCAAAATGATCTCGAACATCCCTGAAGTAGACTATGTTCTGATCGGAGACCAGGGGGTAGATCCCCCTCAAGATGTCTCCTATGAGCTTTAGGGACGGCCAGACGGATCTTCTGATAGTTATAAGGTCTCTTCTCAAACTATCCATCTCATGTAGCATCTCCTTTGTAGGATTTTCTTCGACTTGTTCCTCCAAGCCGGCGATGCTCTCCTCGACTTCGTTCAGAATTGTGAGATAGTCGTCGCCGATCCTGTCGACTAGCAAGTAGTATATTGAATCGGGGCCTCTAACTTGGGCCGGTGGAGTAGTCATCTTTGACATTCTGGCAAAGGTTTCATTGATTTGTTTATTGTCATTATGGATACTGATCAGCCATTTATCGTTGACGAAAAGGAAGGTTTCCTCCACAAGAATCTTGTCTTCAACATACTTCATGGAGTGGAGGACTGTGAAAAGGTAGTCATTGTAGTCATCTATCTTGGGACTCTGACCTTTATGGGTTACATCCTCGATGGCTAGGTGATGAAGATTGAACCTTTCTTGAATGAAGTGAAGTTCTAGCCCCGAAGGATTGACGAGATCTATCCACGTCACCGGATAATTCAGAGCTTCTTCCAGCGCACCTTGATTAAACTCTCGGGCGCTCTGTTTATCACAGGCGAGTATCCTTATCATACTATTTGCCTCGACTGCTATTGAATAGTTGTGAGTGATGATTCATAAAAGTACCTAGTTATGAAGAATTCACGGAAACTCGGGATAGTTAGGCTTCACCTTAGCAGTACTTTTTTCATCTCCAAAACCTACAAGTCCAAGTCAACACGATCTAAGCCGTGTCACTGTTGACTATTTTGTCTAATCTCTATCGTTACGTCGACATGAAGTCGGTGGAGCCCCGGACGGGATTTGAACCCGCGACTTGCGGCTTACGAAGCCGCTGCTCTACCAACTGAGCCCGCCCGCCTTTCAAGAACGAAAGGAACCGGGGCGTGAAATCCGGGGCACAACATCTTTCATGAATATTGAGCCATACTTTTAAGGATTCGTCGAGATACTTGTTTCCAATGCTTTTATGGAGTGTCCAGAATTGTCTTCTGCGGGAAAGCTTGGAGAACGAAAGATCATTGAGATCTTTATGGCACTTCTTCAGAGAATGCCTGAGATGCCCATCCCTTTCGGGGACGATGTTTCCGCCATACAGCTAGGCGAAGGGAGGCTTGCAGTAATCAAGTGTGATATGCTCGTCGCGAAGACTGATGTACCGCGAGGTATGAGTTACTGGCAAGCTGCTAGGAAAGCTGTGGTAAGTACGGTCAGCGATTTTGCAGCCAAGGGGATTCAGCCTTTGGGCTTACTGGCTTCATTGGGCTTGCCTCATTACTTCAAGAGAAAGGACATCGTCCAAATAGGTCTCGGCCTCAACGCTGGCGCAAGGGAATACGGTACTTATGTGCTCGGAGGAGACACCAATGAGGCTGAAGACCTAATCATAGACTGCGTAGGTTTCGGAATGGGCTACAAAGCTCGTATCATGAAGAGGAGCGGCGCCAAACCTGGAGACTGGGTCGCAACAACTGGTTCCTTCGGGAAAACCGCTGCTGGACTAAAGGTGATCGGCGAAGGATTAAGAGTGCCTCCAGAAATCAAGCGAGAGCTAGTGGAGGCCGTCTATATGCCTAAAGCATGCCTGAAAGAGGGCTTAGCCCTAGCCGAGACGCGCGCAGTGACTTCTTGTATAGACTCAAGCGACGGACTTGCTTGGAGTCTCTATGAGCTAGCGAAAATGAGCAGAGTCGGATTCGAAATTACCGATATTCCAGTAGCCGACTCAGCAAAGAGGCTCGCCGAATCTCGAGGATTGGATTCAGATGGACTCGCATTCTATGGAGGTGAGGAATACAATCTCATCTTCACCTTTAAACCCAGAGAGATCGCTAGAATGCGCGAAGCGACAAACGGAGCGTTCTTCAAGATAGGTAGAGTTACGAGTCGAAGAGGAAGAATAGAGCTGAAAACGAAAGGAAGAGTTGAATCAATTGAACCGCGTGGATGGGAGCACTTCAAGCACAATTGAACTGCGTAAAGTCACGCCGAATCTGATCTCGACGGTGGTCGGTCGCCGCCTGCAAAAGATAGCGGAGGTACAAGGATTTCATATTTCATTGGTTCCTCAGATGACCATGCTTTTCAAGATCTTCTGCAAGCCTAACTATAGAAAAACTCGCAATGTTTTCGATAATCCAGCGCCAAGCTACGATGTATCTGGTAGTAGATGATCTGCGTGTCAGAAGGGGCCAGTCGAACAGGTCAGGCCATTAGAAATATCGACTTGAAATTTCTATTCTTCCTCGTTTTGGCCTATGTCTGCGCTGCAATGTTCCGAATGTCAATAGGTGTTGTGCTCCCTGAAATGGCTAAGGAGTTCAACCTCGTCGAAGCTCAGAGCGGGGCTTTCTTCTCTTCTTTGTTCCTAGGCACAGCTATGACCATGGCGATCGCGGGATACATCTCCGATCGTCTTGGAAGAGGGGTCACCTGCGGCGTTGGGCTTCTTCTCGTCTCGATGGGGCTTCTTTCGGCAGGATACTCCAGTTCATACTTGATGTCGTTGGGCTCATTTTACCTATCTGGTCTTGGCCTTGGAGTATTCGTATCTTCATTGTATGCCGCCATGGGCGAAGTTCTTCCGAAGTCAAGAGGTTTCATGGTCGGTCTCACAAACAGCTTCTATGCTCTTGGAGCTTTCCTAGGACCTTGGCTTTCCGGCAACGTTGCACGTTACTACGGGTGGCGGATACCATTCTACATGCTTGGCTTTGTAGGCATCCCGATCGCATTACGCCTCTGGTTCTTTAAGCCCAGATCGTTCTCAGAAACCGTTAAGGTGCGAGAGGTGGAAAACCCCAAGATCTCATACCTCCGAATGTTGAAAACGCGAAATGTGATAGTCGTTTCTATGGCCTTGTTTGTAGCAAACTTTGGGTTTGGCTCATTTGCATCTTGGACGCCAACGTTCCTTTCGTCGATTGATGGATTGAATATAGCGGAGTCCGGGCTGGCTTTCGGCGTATGGGCTCTGACTGGAGGGATCGGGACGATTGCTCTAGGTTGGCTATCTGATAGGTTAGGTCGAAGAATAGTCATCCTGACCTCCGGAATCTTTGCCGCAATCATTGCATACTTCTATTTCATAAGCGTTTACTCTTTCTTGATCGTAATCGGGCTCTCAGCTACTCTTGGATTCACAGCCTTTGCTTTTTGGAGCCTCTTCATTTCTCTGGCTCAAGATTCTGTCGATCCGGCTGCGATAGGGAGCGTGACAGGTCTAGTACAGAACGTGTCGATAATAGCAGAGATTATCGCGCCTTTGATAGCGGCTACACTGATCATGAAGATAGGAATAGTTTGGGCTATGATAATTTCTGTTTGCGTTCCCTATTTGGTTGAGGGCATCCTCGTATTGGCTTCACAAGAAAAGATTTCCTCAAGGTCGACTCAGTTCTGGAGGAAACCCCACTGACAAGCGTTGTTCATCTTCATCTTGAAAAGCTGAACGGCTAATAAGGATCAAATCTGAGCAACTCAAATACCAGTATCTTGGGAAGATCATGACATGAGACTTGTTCAGTTCTATTTGCCTGAAAAAGGAAGGCGTGTCGGATACGTTGATGGTAAGTACCTCATTGATTTGACCAGCATTAACGCGACATGGACGCAGATATACAGGCTTTTCTTTGAGGCTCGTAGAAGCCGTAAGACGATTAGCGATTATCTCGCTGATATTCAGGTGAGGAAGGCAGATGTTTTGCCGTATGATCGGCTGCTAGAAGCAGTTCCAGGAGATGCAAGCGGTTGGATCTTGCCTCCGCTCGACCATCCGGATCCCGCACACTGTTTAGTTTCAGGAACAGGGTTGACACACTTGGGAAGCATGGAGAGACGCGCCCAAATGCATACGATCGCTGCTAGAAAAGACGAGATGACCAAGACGGACTCCCAGAAGATGTTCGAAATGGGGTTAAAAGATGGGAAGCCTAAGTTGGGTATACGCGGCGTTCAACCGGAATGGTTCTACAAGGGAAGCGGCGCGATCTTAGGGGGCACAACGACTTTCTAGATATTCCGGAATTCGCAGAAGATGGCGGCGAGGAGCCGGAAATAGTTGGCTGCTACGTGATTGACGACGACGGTATCCCATGTCGGCTTGGCTTTGCGATTGGAAACGAATGGTCAGACCATCGCATGGAGCGGGTGAACTACCTTTGGCTAGCCCCCTCCAAATTGCGAGTCTGCTCGGTCGGACCAGAGTTGATAACGGATCAAACGTTCATGGACATCCGAGGAAGCTGCCGTATCGTAAGGAACCGGGAAGAGATTTACAACTCTGGTGAGCTCGTCACGGGTGAAGATCACATGAGTCATTGCCTTGCAAACCTTGAAGATCACCATTTCAAGTATTCTCAGTTTCGTATCCCCGGAGATGTGCACCTGCACTTCTTCGGGACAATGAGATTCTCTTTCCCAAATCGACCCAACTTTCAAACAGGAGATCGGATCGAGATCCGTTTTAATGGAATGGGAGAACCATTAGTGAACCATGTCCGTAGGATTCCCCCTTCCAAAACAACTATCGCCGTGGATAAAGGATAGATTTCTTGGGATACGAATACGGAAAGCTCTCTCAGTTGTGTTTGGTATTGACTTGGCATGACTGCGTTTTGAAAGTGTAATTATGGAGATCCCGGTTAGTTACAAGCTGTCGTTTAGAACACGCAATCAAAAAGACTTCGAAGGTTGCATCAATAAGATTCTCGCTACTATTGTCGAGTCACATTTTAGTTCGAATGTCATAATGACAGCTAAATGAGCCTTAGGTTCATCTCCATTCTCTAGTTTTGCAGGATGGGCATTCCCTGACCTGCCCCAAGGCCTTTCTTGCGGACCAACGGTAACCGCACTTCTTACACACAGCTTGCTGGTCAATACCACCAAGATGGGGAGCACCCTTACCACTATTACCAAGGGGAAACGACACTTTCTCCTTAGGTATGATCATAGCAGTAATCATAGCAGGCTCAACCTCGCTTGCCGTCGGGACAATTTCTTTCAGTAGACTACCGATCCTGGGAGCTTTAACAAAGAAAGGTTCAGGATGAAAGTCCTCTGAAATCAGTGAAGAATCCCTCTTCCAAATAGGGAATCAGATTGAGGCTCGGATGTTTCAGCGTTTTGATTCTATCCAACTCATTGACAGTTTTCTTTTTGAAGGTGAAGAATGTCTCTGCGTTCTCTCTGGCTATTGTAGGAGTGGCGTCGGCAGCGTGGGAATAGGAATCGACTATGGAATCAAGCACAAACGACAGGCGTCGCAGACAATCTAAAGCTAGGATTCCTCATTGAACGAAACCCAACATGTTCTTCAATTCTGTCACAACGCTTTGAAAGTCTGGAAGATCCTTCGTGAGTCTTGAAACTGCGATGTTCCAGAACTTTTCCGTTTCGGAAAGCCTATAATTGTCGAAGACCAGATCGGGTTTGAACTCGATTCCAGTCATCTCGCATTTCTTCATCAGTAGTCGCTTGATTATGCTCTGACCGAAGTGGTGTTCCTTCATCAGACGCCAGAGATCGTAGTAATCTCGTGCCTTCACTCTTTGCATTATGCTGCGTATCTTTTCCACCAGGATCTCATTCAACGAATAGACCTGCATCCTGAATTCAGGGATATCCTCGTACTCATGCTTCACTTTTTTCCATAGAGGCTCTTCGATTAGCCTTTCTCTCAGCGAAATGTCGTGAGCAATCTTATTCTTGAATCCAAGAGGGCCCAAGAATTGAACGTCGGCAAGTATTGTATAGGCGCCGCTTGTAAAGGAGTCGAAGGAATATTCGATTTTGCTCCGTTCCTTGAGCGATTGGAACGAATTCTCGAAATCCTTTCTTACTGTCGCTGGAGAGACTCTGCGCAGAACAGTGAAATCAAGGTCTTCGGAGAGACGCCATTCCGGGAAGTAGACCTTTCTTATTGCAGTGCCTCCTTTGAGAATGAGCACATCAGCAAGCTTCGAATCTTTTGAATAAATGCCACTAAGCAACCATGTCAACGCATAGTCTTTCTCAAGTGTTGCTACATCCAAGCCAGTGTTTTTCGCGAGTCTTCTTAATTCGTCCGCTTCCATTCAATGTCCCATCCAACTTGTCAATTCATCTCTTGTCCGGTTTATCATAAGCCCGTACTTTGCCGAGTATTCGAGAGCTTTCTTCGGTCCCAAAGGGTCGAGCCGGATGAATCCTTTGAACTTGTTGGATGCTATCGTTTCGCGAGTGCTCCTTTCGATGCGCAGCAGTTCAAGTATGTACCCGAGCCTCCTCATCACCGCATTTACTTCCATACGTTTCGAGAACTCAAGCAACTTTGAGAAGTCCAGCCTATTCCGTGCGTTCCATATTCCTTTCACTGCTTCCTCGATTCCGCCGCAATACTTCGGATAGAGCAGGCAATCCACGATGGTCTTTTCTTTAGATGAGATGATGAACTTGCCACCAGCTACATTCTCTTCCACAAAGCCGAAGAACCTCTTTTTCGCTAGTGTCACAAATTCAAATCGTGTTGGACCGTACTCTAGGTC
>CAZHMI010000066.1:0-10440 GCA_964533795.1 uncultured Candidatus Bathyarchaeia archaeon | reverse complement strand
GATCCATACTGTAAGAGGTCTCTAGGCGAATCAAGCCCTACCGACGATCTCTTCAGGCTATCGAAAGTCTTCTCGTTCATCAAGAGCAAGTCGACATTCTTAAGTACCTTGCTGACCCTTTGGAGTCCGAAGCGAGCGTACGGCTCCAGCAACCTGTAGAAAACGAGTTTATTCCTTGATTTCGCATAGCTTGCCACTAGCTCCGCGACCTCGAGATACGCTTCTCCGATATACACGGCTTTGCACTCCTCAAATCGCTTCCAATTAACCTCGTTCGGCGCGACTATTGAAACCGCTGTAGACTCGCTTATAGGAGATAGTATTCGTTTCCCCCCTTTCCTATCAGTTAGTATTACTGTTCTCAACGTTCGCATGTCCGGGTAGATCTGAAGGTCAGAGAGATCTACGCCCTCCCTTCTCAGCGCTTCAACAACCGAACACCCATAGATGTCTGGCGCAATCCTGCCGATGAAACTAGTTGCAGCGCCAAGCCTCGACAACGCAACAGCCACATTCGCGCCCGATCCTCCAGGCTCCTCGAAAGGCTCGGAAACGACTGCGCTCTCATCCAAGCCCGGAAGCGTTTCGAAACTGAAAGAAAAGTCTACCCCAGCTGAACCGAAAACGAGTACGTCAGGTCTGCGACGGATACTTCGCGCCATCTCAACCGCTTTTGCCACATAAGCCTGATAGAGTTTTGACGCGAGATATGCTGGACTCAACCCTACTTTCGAGCACAGTTCTGACACGTTCTCGGAGTATATGTCGAAGATCTCTGAAAGGGTTCTCTTGGACTCGTTTAGTCCGAATTCATCCGTCGGCAGTAGAAGGAGTGCGAACCATCTTCCGAGAGCTGTTGGCGAAAACCATCTCGCCCAAACTGTCCTACTTTTAACCTTGATCCTCTCCATTCCTGATTCTAAAATGCCTGTCGAAACCAGTTTGTTGAGATAATCGATGACCGTCTTGTTGGAGTATGGCAACGCAGTGATGAGATCTCTTTGATAGACCTTCTTTTCCGGCGAAGTTCTCTTCAAAATCTCCAAGGACAGTTTTGACCCGAATGCTGAGAGGAGAACTCGGTACTGTTGAGCAGTCTTCTTGGGGAGAGGCAGGATGTAAGGCCAAAACTTTTCTATACTACGCCCCTCTTGGATCAAGGTCTCATCCCCATCAGAAGAGCCACGGCGAGAACTGCCGTCATCAAGTCAGCGGTGGCTCCAGGATTGAACTTGTGATTGAGAGTTCTCAGCGAACAATCAAACTCGGAAAGCCTCTTTTTTCCTTCGGCAGTGACCATCCCGCCGGCGCCGAGTACCTTACTTGCTTCAAGGGAAACCTCCCGCGCTTTCTCTACCCCTACCTTCCGTGCGATTAGCGTGTCAGGAACTTGGGACAGAACCTTCAAGAATGTGTGGACGGTCGCGGTATTCACGTCTTTGAAGCGTGCCATCTCCTCGCTGAAGTATGGGTAACCAAGATCGAAGGTTATATGATAGTTGTTCACCCATTCCGATGCGATCTAGTCGTAAGTTGAAGCTATTTTGAAAACATCGAGGATTGTAGTCTTCTGCTCTACAATAAGGTCCTTGGTCTCCGGCTCTTTCACATCAAAGATAGGAACTTCTCCAAGCCCCCCCGGCTCCGCCATTTCTATACCTTCATAAAGAGCAAGAGTGTCCTTAGGAGTGGTATTGTCAGTCACTATTCTGATCGAGGATCTCAAGTCGTCCAGCGTAAACATGCCTTTTCGAGAAAGTGAACCAGCAGCAACAGCGATAGGCATCAAAAGGATAATGGACCCTAAGCTCGTGTTTCCACCGTGTTGCCATTCTGCAACATCGCGAACCGCGCCTCTTATCATCGCTCCGATCCCTACCTCAATGGCCCGAATCCTCATGGAACCGAGCAGAATGCCTTGTCTAGCTGCATTTCGAAAATGAGACCCAGCCCCAATAGCTGAAGCTAGAAAATGTTCATACCTCGTTTCCTCGAAGTCAGCTGTTCGATGTACGTTTCCAGGCTTGGGGCAGGCACTAACCTCGAGGAGCATCGCAAGCTGGATGCAACCGGCAATTTCGTCGATACTTTTGTCGGCTTTGAATGTCTTCAAATGTTTCACCTTGCAGATGAAATCACTCAACTCTTAATAAAGCCCGAAAGAAAAGTTTTACAAGTTGAAAGGCTTCGAAAGCATACGTTACGAACGCTACGGAAGGCATTTGAGAGGCATAAAATCCGATGCACAGATCACGTGAAGGAGACTTTCTGGAGACTAACGACAACTTCATTTTCGACGTCAAGGGTATCGTCCATCCACCGGACAGAGTTATCGCCTACTTGCGGTACGTGCCTGACGAAAAAGGAGGCAGAACGCGACTCGGAGTTCGATATAGAAAAGTATACGGGCTAAGCGGACGGGAAGCCTTCCTGAGGAAAAACGCTCCTTGTTACCTTTACTTTGATTCCATCGCCCACAGAAGACTACAAGGAGTTCCGCTGGAAAAGATAAAGATTCTTTACGAACCAAAAAAGAAGCTAGAAGAACTGTCGGCAAAGAGAAGCTTCGACCCTATGGAAAGAGACACCCTTGAGCTGGTGGAGCTTCTTAGGTCTGCGACAGGGCTTGATTCGGGAAGATTTGGCATTTCCGGGTCACTCCTCGTGGGATTGCATGATGAAAACTCTGACATAGACTTGATTGTATATGGCGTGCGTGAATCCCATAAAGTGCTGAACGCACTAAAAGGATCACAGCATGATGCGCTTATTGAGAGATACGACAAAGCTGGGATAGAGCGGCTGTACGAAGCTCGGTCGATGCGGAACGCGATGAGCTTTAACAGATTCATGATGCACGAAAAGCGGAAGTTCCTAGAAGGAAGATTTAGAACAAGAGACTACTTCATCCGTTGCATCAAAGACTGGAACGAGATCAAAGAGAAATACGGAGATAGATCATATTATCCAGTAGGTTCATGTACCCTCGAAGCGGTAGTTGAGGACGACTCAGAGAACATTCTGACGCCCTGCACGTATGGAGTCAGCCAAGTGAAGATTCTTCGCGGGAAGAGGAAAGCGGTGCCAAGTCAAATCGTGTCCTTCAGAGGAAGATTCTGCGAGCAGGCCTTTCAAGGTGAACGAGTACGAGCTCGTGGAAGACTGGAAAGGGTTGTTAATCGTAGCGGCGAATGGTATCGAATAGTGATAGGCGAGAGCCGCTTTGACTATTTGAAACTAAAGCTTTGACGAGATTCGCTCGATGAATAGCCATCGTAACGACAATCGTTCATGGCTTTCTGGAGTTAAGGAATGCTAAGAGAATAAGGCCAAGCTTTCATAGACAGGAGTTAGCAGTTCAAGACGTCATCGAGACTCCGTAGCAAGATTCTTTAGTAACTTTCTCCGTGGTCAAGAGGTACCGAGGAGGGTGTAGAGCTGAGCTTCCATCGATGGGAGGATATTCCTGAGGAGAAGTTGACTGATCTCCTCTCACGAAAGCTAGTTGTCGGAAAGAATGAGATGGTGGCTCTTATGACTTTAAGGAAAGGCGCATTCGTTCCGGCTCACAAGCATGAGAGTGAGCAGATCTCGTTTATTCTGAAGGGAGCATTGAAGTTCTGGGTCGAAGGACGTGAGATTGTGGTTAGACAAGGAGAGCTTCTGCATCTTCCGAGCAACATGGAACATAGCGCTATAGCGCTTGAGGACACTTCAGACCTCGACATCTTTAGTCCAATCAGAAAGGATTGGCTGGATGGATCTGACAGCTATCTTCGAAAATAGGGGGAGTCTCAGACGGACCTAGGCTTGAAAGGAAGGGTAGCCATAGTCACTGGCTCAAGTAGCGGTCTGGGCAAGGCCATAGCTTTAAGACTGGCTCAAGAAGGTGCCTTGCTAACAATATGTGCTAGAAGTGGAGCAAGGCTGAAGGAGGCAGCCACGGAGATAGAATCTTCTTTCGGGGCGGAAGTGTTGGCCCTGAGGATGAACCTCTCGAAAAGAGGTGATTTAAGAAGGCTCGTAAAAGAAACCGTGAAGAGATACGGTAGGATCGATATTCTCATCAACAACACTGGAGGACCGCCGTCTGCTCCATTTCTAAAGATATCTGAAGGCGATTGGCGTCGAGCAGTGAATTCTCTCCTGATGAGCGTGGTACTACTCTGCCTCGAAGTTGTTCCCCATATGCAAAAACACCACTGGGGCCGCATCATCAATATGACTTCCATAGCAGCGAAACAGCCTGTTAAAAACCTTGTTCTATCCAATAGCCTCAGAGCCGGAATCCTAGCACTTTCCAAGACTTTGTCAAACGAACTTGCTCGAGACAACATTCTGGTGAACTCTGTTTGTCCCGGCTACACGTTAACCTTGAGAACGGAGGAGTTGGCAAGAACTCAGAGTTTGAAGACAGGTGTAACTTATGAACAGGTATTTCACGGTTGGGAGAAGGAGATCCCCTTAGGTCGACTGGCTGAACCGCATGAGATCGCTGACCTCGTCGTCTTCTTGTCTTCTGAAAGAGCTAGCTACGTGACCGGCGCGGTCATACAAGTGGACGGTGGATGGATCAAGGCGATGCTGTAGCTTGAATCGGAAGTATGGAGTATCGAAAAAACTGGCTACGGTTACATGCATCGATTAAAGGCTGGGCGTTGGGCCTTGAAGAGAGCGTTCAGAGACAGAGACCATTTGAAGACTCCTGAATTGCTCTACTTCACGACGGTTGGTAACGTACACCCGAGAGACAGAGTATTTTCCTATCTAAAGTACGTTCCTGATAAGTCTGGAAAGTGGGGAAGGAGAAGAAGGTATGGGCGGGCAATAGATGCCTACTCAACGCTCCAAATAGGAAAAAGTCTTGATTTCCTTAAGAGAAATTATCCTCAGTACGTTTTTCACTCGAGTCTTCAAAATCTAACCTTCTCAGCAGTGCCCAAGAAGTTTATAACGCATCACTATCAGCCGGAAAGGAGATTAGAACAACTGCTGAAGGGATGTAAACTTGATACGCTCGAAGAGAAAGTGTTGGACTTGGTTCACCTGTTGGCAGACGAGAGTGAAGTTGATTTTCACAGTTTCGGAGTCACCGGGTCGGTCCTACTGAGGATTCATAGGAAGGAGTTCTCAGACATCGACCTAACTGTCTATGGTAAACGAAACAGCGTTGCCCTCAAGGACACCCTTAGACGCCTTTTTGAAGTCAAGCACTCATCCATTAGAAGATTCAGTGCCGCGAAGCTTTCCGAGTTGTCCGAAAAAGAAGCTAGAGTTCATAGCCTAACCTCGTTTGAGGCGAGAAGGATTTACGAAAGAAAGTGGAATAGGGGGGAATTTCAGAATACCTTCTTCTCTGTTCACCCTGTGAAGACCGAAGGTGAGGTTTCCGAGAGGTATGAAGATCGAACGTACCTCCCTCTTGGAATCGTTACGGTGAAAGCGAAGATTTCAGACGCTTCCGAAGCCTTCTTCATGCCAGCAATGTATCGAGCGAAAGAGATCAGAGTTCTTGAAGGACCAACTGCACGTGATATTCGAGAAATAGTGACGTATGAAGGACTGTACGCGGACATCGCATCTGAAGGAGAAGAGGTGATCTGTCGAGGAAAGTTGGAACAGGTCAATGATAGAAAGGAAGGGGAAACATACAGCCGGATTCTAGTCGGATCTCTTGAAGCTTCAGAAACAGATTACATCATTCCGAAACATTTAGTTGGTTAGCGTCTCTCTCAGCCTTATCTGAAAAGGCCCGAGTTTACCTCCAAAATTCACCGCTGTGATCTTCTTCACGCCGGGGACACTCATCGCCGCTCTTATGCCTTCTCCAGTAGCTTTCTTGAGGAGGTCAGCGGTTAAGCCGTTGAACACCAGTTCGTAAACGCTCTTCACACCTTCCGGAACAAGAGAGTTCGAGACAGCGCCTCTGAGCAGGGGGCAGAACGGGTGGTTAGTTGATGCTCCAAGTTTATACTTCATAGAGCCTACCTTCGATCCCGAACGGCAGATACCGCCTGGGAAGGTTAAGACAACGCCTTGAAACTTCCTAATAGCTTCAACAGCCTTCTCCGCTGCTTCAAGCCCTGCCTTCTGGTTCTCAGCCATCACGAGAAAGTTACCGCCTGCCACGGCCCGTCTCACTCCGAATTTGTCCTCAATAATGAATTCGCCTTCCATCACCGGTATCCTCCAGACCTTTCTTCCGGCTAATGTGTCAGCTTTTTGAAAGCCGTCTCCGAAGAGTCGAACAGCCCTCCCGATCTTGATTCTTTTCTTCGCCATGGGCATTCCGTCGAAAGCAGCCGTGGTTGGACAGGTCAAGATGCACTGACCTATTCTACCGAGCATCTGCATCTTTAACTCGTGGCCCGTCCTGTGGTATATCTGAATCATAACGCCTGGCCTACCGTCAGGCGTCTTCTCTGGAGGGATCGTGATGCCCTCTATACCAGCCTCCGCAGGTGACATAATGATGGAAGAAGCGAACCCTGTCGCGCTCGTCGCAGCGGTTGTAGCCCATTTCTCACTTTCAGCCGTTATCAGAATTCTTGAAGCAATCATGGGAAAAGCTTCTGCGAAAGTGTCTTCAACCTCGACTTCCGCTGACAAGTCAACCCACTCAGCCCAATTAATTCTAGAACCTATCGTTTAAAATTTAGCATTCGGAACAACAGGCGGCTAACCGCCTTATTGAATTGCTATGACTGGAGGTTCAGATAGCCCCTGACGCAAGCATTTCAAATTCTCATCTCGATAACCAGTCTCTCCGGTTCACAAGCTATGTTCATGGACTCAATTGGGTAGTCCTCTTGCATTCGAAGAACACGTTGAATTATCTTGGTTCTATCACTGATAGGCGGTACTTCCTTTACCTCTTCGGTTTCTACAGTGCAGACTGAGCATGCCCAAAGCATCCTCTTGATCGTAGTTCTAGGATCATCTTCTTTGCAAGAGTACTTCACGCTGAAACACACTTGATCGGTGAACAAGCCGCACTTTGGGCAGTGACGTTTCCGTAGAATTTGAACATGCCGACCATTCCTAGTGAGCAAGATGAACTCTCCAATTCCATTGTTCTGAATGAAGGATATTTATCCATTAGAGGAATCCGAAAGTATCCTAGAGCGGTTGACTATTGTTTCATCGGACCAAGGTTCGCCTAACAATATTGTCCTTCAGGAAATCCTTCTACCTACCGATTGAAAAGTGTTATATTGACAACTTGCGAATATTCGGAAACGTCCCTGTCAAGATCAACCATATCGCGAGGAATAAGCAATTGAAGGTGGTAAAAGTAGGTTTCGTAAAAGTAGGTAATATAGGATCTGCGCCACTACTCGAATTCCTCCTTGATGAGAGAGCTGAAAGGCAAGACATAGATGTCAGAGTGGTAAGCTCAGGCGCGAAGATGAGTCCTGAAGTGGCTGCGGAAGTGGCTCAAAAAATGCTTGAGTTTAAACCTGACTTCGCAGTGGTCACAAGTCCGAATGCGTCTCTGCCTGGTCCCGTTAAGGCTCGAGAGACATTGAAGAACGCTGGGATTTCAACCGTGGTCGTTTCAGACAGCCCAGCTAAGAAGGCTGTCAAGCAGATGGAAGAGGCTGGATTCGGATATATAATCGTTGAGGCTGACGCTATGATAGGAGCTCGGAGGGAATTCCTAGACCCGATTGAAATGGCATTGTTCAACGTGGATATAATGAGAGTTCTAGCCGCCACAGGAGCTTTCAGCATCCTCTGCAATGAGCTAGACAGAGTCATCGAAGCAGCGAAGCGAGGAGAAACTCCTCAACTCCCGAGAATTATTGTCGACCGAGAGAAAGCGTTGGCTTCAGCGGGCTACCAAAACCCATATGCGAGAGCAAAAGCTTACGCCGCATACGAAATGGCGAGAAGAGTCGCAGACCTGACAGTTGAAGGCTGCTTCATCGTGAAAGAATGGGAAAGATACACGCAAATAGTCGCTGCTGCCCATGAGATGATGAGATCCGCGGCAAGAATGGCGGACGAAGCGAGAGAAATTGAGAAAGGGATTGATCAAGTTCTTAGAACGCCGCACTATGACGACGGGACTGTCCTAACAAAGAAGAAGTTGATTGAGAAGCCGAAGAAGCCAAGTGAAACCTGAACCGAACGCACTTCCGCGCTTCGATAGAATATTACGTCAAAGGCCAACGCAGAAGCTTACTCTTCCGCAGAGTGGAAAGCACCGGCACGCCAACAATAACAGCAACCCCGACAGTATATGCTGCTTCAATTGGAGTTTGAAACGCTCCCAAGACAAAGATAGCGGGTAACGCCTCGACCGTCAAGCCGTACACTTGGTAAAGCCCACAAACCGTGAAAAGGAAAACTCTAACCAACGTATCTAACTCAACAGAAATGAAAGCCGTGAAACCCACTGCTAGCATCATCATTTTTGGATTCGACGGGTCCGCCCAATACTTACGGACAAACATAGCGCCTGGAACAGTAGCCACCAACGCTAGGTAGATGTCCCAAAGCGTCCAAAGTGGAATAATCCTCGCCAAGGGATGTAGAAGAAAAATCGCCAAAAGAGCAATGTACGCGACGAGAATATACGCCCCTTTCTTCTTGAACATCAGACCCGCGGCAAGAGCACCGATCGCCTCGCCTACACCGAAAAGATTTTCAACGAAAATAACGTCAGGCTTAGCCATTCGGCCTGCAATAGAGCCCAATGAACCTGCTATGAAACCCGCGATAGGACCGGCGATTATTCCCTCGAGCGGTTCCATAAGAATGCTCATCGTTCGCCACGGACCCGGTATGAAACGGAGAATCACGTGTAAAGCAACTAGCGCAGCTACCAAGGCTACGTAAGAAGACTTCCTTACATGTTTTGAGACTGGTCGTGCCTCTTGCATATTACGAGACTACAAATGACTTTTGTTTATAACAATTGTGCATCCGATCTGACTACCTAACTATCAAGACCGGACATCTAGCATGATGACTGACTTTGTCGGAGACGCTTCCCAGAAGGAATGCCTTGACCTCGCTCAAGCCTCGACTGCCCATAACTATCAAGTCGAACTTCTCGCTCTCCGCAAAACGAAGAATCTCTTCCGCAGGAACCCCAGAGACCAGTCTTGTGTTGGCGGATATTCCGAGAGAGCTTGCCAGTTCCTGGCTTTTTCTCAGGATTTCCATTCCCTCCTTCTCTAGGTCCTTACTGATAAGAACGCCAACTTCAGCCATAGCATAGACCCTTGTCGCAACGACGTGAATGAGCGTTACACTCGACCCGTACTTTCCAGCCAAGTCCGAGGCATGTCTAATCGCGTTCTCAGCATATCGTGACCCATCAACAGGAACCAGAATTCTCGAGAACAACCGGAGCTCTCCAATGAAGGTGATTGTCGCGCGGAGATAAAAGGGCTATCGATCATCCGTTTACAGAAGATCTTGCGCGGACAGCCAAGATAGCTGCTAATGTAGCCGGGATCGAGGAGATGGACAATGCGGAGACGATGCCGTAGCCTTCAGCTACAACCGAGACTAAGACTGGGCCAAGCGTTGCGCCCAGATCGAAGGCCGATAAGAAGATCGAGTTGGCCATAAGCAACTCTTCCGAACTAACACTATCAGCGATCATCATCGCACTTGTAGGGTAGATGACTCCATACGATATTCCCAAGAAGACGAAAGCCAGTGCAAACACCATTGGTGAACCGGAAAGTGTCATGATGAAAGTGATTAGGGTAGCTCCCACTAGTCCAGAGACGAGCAACTTCTTGCCTTATTGCCACGTCAACCTGTTCATGAAGAGCCTCACGCCGGCCGTGAAAGTGAAGTATCTGAAGAACAGGGATGTAACATGCTCACTCGGAAAACCGAGGCTCTCGTGGGCGTATATCGGCCCGTAGGCCAAGATGACTCCGTAAAGGAAAGAGAACGCTAAGTACGACATGAATGCGCTTCGAAAAACCTCGTTCGCCAAAACGGATACGAGATTCCTCTTGGAGACTCCGTTGTGTTCAGCTTTGGGGTTTGATCCAAATCTTCTAAGTAAGGGGTAGCTAGACATGAAGCCCGCAAAAGCGACTGTAGATGCCAAGAAGAATGTATTCCTGACTCCAATGAAAGCGACGCCCAAGGTTCCTATGGATGGGCCCGCCATCAGACCAAGAGCGAGAGCCGCAGTGTAGCTCCCTAAAGCCTCGTCACGCTTTCTAGGAGATGTCATTGTTGAAGCCACCGTCAAGCCTGCGATCAGGAATAGAGAGAACGCAAATCCATGAAGTATTCTTATGAACGCTAGAGCAAGTGGGGCTCCGGCTAGAGCGTAAGCGGAAGGAAATATTGAGCCCCCAAGAAGACCTAAGGCAAGTAGGAGACCGATCCGCCTCCCTCTGGAGAATAATCCAATAGACAGCTTCGAGATAACGGATGCGATGAAGACAGCTGAAACTATTA
>CAZHMI010000065.1:0-10481 GCA_964533795.1 uncultured Candidatus Bathyarchaeia archaeon | reverse complement strand
CTATTCGAACTTGCTTAATAAATGTTTGACTCTTTTAAACCTTGAGTTCCAAACTAAAATATCACAAGGCTAGACATGAAGGCTAACTCTTTGGAAGACGTATGAATAATCGTTCATGACAAAAAACTCTTCGGTTGAATTTGTTTACTCTTGTATTCTTCTCTAGGAGGTGAGAACGCGTCTATGGACATCGTTCTCTCCAAAGCAACTTGGGAGTGCTCAACATTCGCAGGGACGAAGTAGCAGTCTCCTTCTTCCATAACCCTCTCTGTTTCACCGATCTTCACTCTATATCTACCTTCAACAATGTAACTTGCTTGTTCATGATGATGCTTATGCAGAGGCATTACCGCCCCCTTCTCGTAAGTGAAAACAGTTAACATCAATCTCTCGCCGAAGACCAAGAGGGTCCTCTTTATCCCACGAAACATCTCGATCGAGCTCGTTTCGCCTCTCTTCACGATCAGCGCGTTCAAGGCCGATTCACCGCGGAGGACATATTCGCCAGCTTACGTATAGATTTATGACCGTCGCACGCTGGTACAACTTATAACTCAGACCTAGCCATAGATTCTAGAGAGCCCCCATGACCCTTACACGGATCGAATTCAAAGCTCAACACGACTGTCCATTTAGTAACCTCTCTAAGAGGTTCCCCTCAGCGATCATGGCTTTATGGTTCAACCGAGGGAGGGAGATCCTCGAGGTCAAATCCGACAATATCGAATCGCCAAACCTAATCTATGAAGAAATCAAAGACATGAAAAGTGTCATTCGAAAGGTATTCAGCAGAAAGACTGGGAGGATCGCTGCAACGATGAAGTGCTTATGCAATCTGAGTAACTCGATAGTTAGACATATCGATCAACACAACTGCCTCCAAATCCCTCCGACAATATACGTCGGCGGCTGGGAGTTATACAAAATAATATCCTTCAGCCGTAAAGATGCGAAGGAACTACTCGAAAGCCTGAACCGCAGAGCTAGCTTGGAGATCATTTCAAGCAGACAATTGTACAAAGGCGAGATACATGACTCGTTATGCGTCTCGTTAAGCGATCTCTTCTCGCGATTGACTGAGAAGCAGATGATATCCTTCTTGGAGGCTTTTGACAACGGCTACTACAGGATACCTAAGAGGATTACCGCTGCTGAGCTAGCTCGGAAAATTCATCTCTCTCGTATGACTTTCGAGGATCATTTGAGGAAGGCGGAGAACAAGATTCTATCAGCAATTGTGCCCTACCTTCAACTGTATTCAACCTGAAATCCTGCCCACCGGTTTGCATCTTTGCGATGAGAATTTAAGAGGCTTTATACATCACAGCGTATGCGGTAGCTGGGCGAGAGAGTTTGAGAAAAAGAATAACGGTAGTAGGAGTTGATCAAGCTAGATCCGGCTACACTTTCCTGTTCCAGGGTCCAGCTTCGATTTGTAAGAATTGCGACATCTACAACGTTTGCGTAGAGAACCTTGAATCTGGCAGAATCTACAGGATAACAGATGTAGGCAAGAAGA
Organism: uncultured Candidatus Bathyarchaeia archaeon; assembly: GCA_964533795.1. Classification (GTDB taxonomy): domain Archaea; phylum Thermoproteota; class Bathyarchaeia; order 40CM-2-53-6; family CAYOZM01; genus CAYOZM01. Next base: position 8,962 of record CAZHMI010000065.1, on the reverse strand, counting down.
GACTGTTCTGCAAGCTTCTTCAAGAAGAAGGTTTCGTCGTGGAGGTTGAGGAGAGCCCCGTTGAGGTTTGTTTGGATAGAAGATTAGCGATAAGAGATGCGATAATCACGTTCAATCCTCAAACCTGCGGTATCGTTGAATGTGGAAACTATGAGAAGTGTATCCCGGTTGGGCTTATGGCTGGTGATCGATGTAAAGTCATTGAGTCTGGGCATGTTGTTCAATGCCCGGAGAGGCTTGAACTTGTTCAGGCTTGGCTTCTACGGTCGGCTTCACCTCAGGAGGCTTAGGCTTCTTGAACACCTCAATGAACGAGATCTTCTCTATCTCAGGAACAAGCTTCTCAAGATCGGTAAGTACCATCCTTTTAGCCAACTGAAGGCCTTCAAGGAAGAAAGCTTCCTCAGGAATCTCAATCGTCAACTCCCTCTCCGTCAGGGTCAATCCAAATTTCTCCTTCGCTACATTGGGCAAACGTCTATGGATTATGGCTTTGATCTTCTCTTCCTTCGCTTCTATTACAGAAGCTATCGACACTTCGTAGATGAGGGTCTTTCCTGCTAGAGGATGGTTGAAGTCGACTTGGACCCTGCCTGCTCCTACAGCCCTTATTAGAGCTGGTTTCCCATCGATTTCAAGTTGCGTCCCAGGAGCAGGTGTCACGCGGTCTGCTTTGAACCGTCGAAGCGGAACCAGTCTGATCTTAGAGGGATCTCTAGCCCCGTGTGCTTTCTCTGGAGGCACCTCTATCGTCGCGGTCCTCCCGATTTCTAAACCTGATAACGCTTCATCCAAACCTTTTGTAACCCAGCCTTCTCCAACGACTATGAACATAGGCTCATAGACTGCGTCATGTTTATGGAGCTTAACCTCTTCAGCAACCTTCGCAATCGTAGTGTCGATTACTTCTCCACTCTCCTTCACTTTACACGTGTAGTCAGCAAGTATGAAGTCTCCAGCTTTGATAGGCATCGAAATCCACCTAAGCACATACCTTGATTGAAGAGATTCTACTTATTCTTTACTGTGGCTTCCTACCTGGGGAAACGCGCCAAATCAATTTTCAACTCATCATTCAACATCAGCCTAGCGTAGTAACTGTGGAAAGCGGCGCCTGTATTGACCAATTTCGTTTTGCCAATATGATCAACTCCTCTACTTTCATGTATGTGAGCACATATAGCAAGGATCGGTTGAGCTTTCTCGATGAATCTTCTCACCGAAATGCTACCGGCATGGAACCCCACGAATGTCCTGTCAAGGCTTGTATCCTTCGGGGGGCTATGTGAAACTAGTATCAGTCTCCCTTCCTTCACATTCCGATACGATTCATCTAGGATGGATGCGGCTTCGCTCTCTTCATACTCGAATGGAGTGTAAAAGGGACCTCTAGATGCTCCGCCCAACCCTAAGAAAACGAAGCCTTGATAGTTGTAAGTCCTTCCATGAATAGAGTTCACGGATGCATCATGCCAATCTCCTAGAGATCTAGGATCAAGGTTGCCCGGGACGAACAGTATCGGAAGATTCGTCTCTTTCAGGATTCCTAGAAATTCTGTTGTGGTTTGCAGACTGTTGTTAGCTATGTCTCCAGCTACCACTATGAGGTCTGTCTCTTCTTTGAGCGCAAGATCTGAAACTTTTTCAACAGCTTCTCGATTTCCATGGAAGTCGGCGCAAGCAAGCAGCCTCAAGTATTACTCTCCGAGCCTTGGTCAGCTCCAACTCGATAAAAGTCTTGGCGGAGTATTCAGCCGAAACAATGAAAGAGGGAGGAACGCTATGCGAGTTTAAGAGATTCCTCTATTGCGCCGTCCTTGGTGATTACGAGGAGGTCTACGCCTTCCCCGCTCGCCGAGTCTCTAGCCAAAGCAGCCTTCAAAGCCTTGCCGACAAGCTCTTTCGCTTGCTCCACAGTCAGGCCATCCTTATACTCAGCCTCAAGAACGCCGACAGCTATCTCTGCCCCAGTTCCAACTGAAGCATACTTATCTTGAATCACCGAGCCTATCGGATCGAGCACGAACAGGCTTGGACCTTCTTCGTCAATTCCGGCTACAATGGTCTGTGTCAAGTATGGGAAGAGCCTTCTTTCGAATAGTAGTGTTCCCATGACCTTCGCTGCTGTTCTCACGCTCGCAAGTCGGCCGCGTTCGTATGAGTATAGGTTGGTGTATGCAGCGACCTCACGAATGAGTATCTGCATGTCTCCTACCAGCCCGGCGCAGGCGGCTCCAATCATATCTGTTAACTTGAAGACTTTCTTGGCGGTCTTGCTCATAACGAAGTAGCCGTATGAAAGTCTCCTCTCCGAGGCAAGTAGGACGCCATCTTTACAGACGATCCCTATTGTAGTCGCACCTGGAACGAAAGGCATCTCTTGAGACATAATCGTCCACCAGAAGGCTTGTTGTATCAAGCCATTTAATAAACCGTTCTTTTATGTCTTTGTCTTCTTTATTAAAGGCGATTGCGTCGGTGTGGTTTCAAGTTTTGAATATTCTTTCGGAAAATGAGTTTCCGTCGATTTTGTTCTTCATCGCGTAGGACTCCGACCACTGAAAACTTTTTGAGCACGTCCGCGCTATGTGGGGCTTGTTCGATGGATTCGGTCAAATCTGCACCAGCGTTATGGAGAACTTGATGACTGCCATTTTTCCAAAGAAGACTATCTGAAACATCGTATACCTTTCCCTTGTATGCGATATACGCTGGAGCTCCATTTCTGCCATTGTATCGGGTGAGCTCTTCCTTAGTGAACTCTTTCATCCCGATGGACCTCGCGTAACTGTTTGGCAAAAAAAGGGGGGAACCCTTAGATAAGTGGAGTCTCGTCTTCGCTCTGTTCAAGCCTACTTGAGGAACTTGGAAACGAAGGGAGAAGTCTCGCCTCTACGCATGAAGTGTCCGGACGGGCCTTCGCCTAGGAATTCAGAGAACCAAGATTCATGCTCGATTTCCTCGTTGAGGATCGCTAGGGACAAATCGTAGGTCCGATGGTCCTTGCCGGCTGTCAGATTACAGATGTGGGTATATCCGCGTTCTGCACATCTCTCCGCCTCGACCAACACTGTTAACATCGCCTTGATATCCCTTGGGTCCTTTGGCAGTCTTGCGGGTGGACAGGCTGAGGCATCATGGAAAGTCTTCATGTCCTCAGGGAGTTTACCTCCAAGTTCATAGATGCGGGGTACAAGAGCCTCAAAGTGATTCCGATCTTCAATTCTGGCCGTTTCCGCGATCTCTTTGATTCCTTCTCCTTCCAGTCCTATTAGATTGCACCTGAGGATAGTATAGTAGTAGTATGTCGTGAGCTCCGCCGCGGCATTCTTGACTAACAGCTCCACGAGTTGATCAACATTCACTCCGGATATCTCCACTAATTCTCGCGCTACCTTACCCATTCTTTCACCTCCTTTTCCTACTTGCTGTTTTGGATAGTGTGTATTAACAGATATTGAGTATTATATAACGCTTCCATACATATAGGAGCGCCAGATAGAGAGCGTCGGAGACGAATTTGCTAAACGATTTCATCAAGGTTCTGCACAAGAAGAGGCTAAAGGCTACAGCTCAACGAATCGAGATAGCTAGGCTACTGATTGAAAGCCGAACGCATCCCTCAGCCGAGGAAATCTACCATAAGGCTAAAGAGAAGTTTCCTACAATCAGCCCGGCCACCGTATACAAGACAATCCAAGTACTAAAGAAATCAGGGAAAGTTCAAGAACTCGCCCTCTATGACAAAAAGACCAGATTCGACGCCAACATGCAGCCTCATATCAACCTGGTATGTCTGAAATGCGAGAAAATAGAAGATGTAATAGACCCAAAAGTGGAGGAATTCATTCATCAATTTTCTGAGAAACTTGGTTTCAGGACAGAGGGACAGCGAATCGATCTGTACGGAATTTGCGGAGATTGTCAGGAAGAGAGCTGACGGGAATTCAGACTCTTACGAATCGTGGAAACCAGCTTTCATCATCTCTATGTCTTAGATTCTTATGCTTCCAGCTTTCGTAGATTGTTGAATAGTTATAAGTTCAAGCTCTCGAATAATTGCGATTATGGAGTTTGAACTCATTCGGTTAGGCGCATTAGCCAGCCTAGCAGCAGGCGTGGCTACCGGTGTAGGCGCAATCCCTGTATTGTTCATGAAGGATATCTCGCACCGTACATTGGACACGATGCTCGGGTTTGCTGGCGGAGTTATGCTCGCCGCCACAGCGTTCAGTTTACTCGTCCCAGCGATCGAATTAGGTGGGGTCTGGATGACGGTGGCATGTTTCGTTGTAGGCGGGCTTCTCATATACCTAATAGACCGATTTGTGCCTCATGAGCACCTGATTAAAGGGCATGAGGGGCCATCTTCCTCTCTTTCAAGAATCACTCTTCTGATAATGGCTATCACCATCCATAACTTTCCTGAGGGTTTAGCTGTTGGAGTAAGCTTCGGCGGTGGAGACGTCGCAGCGGGTTTGGTTATTGCAATAGCAATTGGATTGCAGAATATTCCTGAGGGCTCCGCGGTCGCGTTCCCTTTGATTAGGGAAGGCTTCCGTCGAAGAAAAGCGCTTTGGTACGCGACCCTAACCGGCTTAGTGGAGCCAATAGGAGGATTGATTGGAGTGTCCGTGGTTGCTTTGGCTCGTCCTCTACTTCCGGGTGGGCTGGCTTTTGCAGCGGGCGCTATGGCCTTCGTTGTAAGCCATGAAATGATCCCGGAAAGTCACCGGAAAGGACATGATATTGAAGCCACCTTCGGCTTCATAATAGGCTTCTCTGTTATGATGGTTCTAGACACGGTATTTGGATAGCAACGGGAATTTAGAAACGCCGAACAAGGCTCCTCAAAACGGAGTGACTAACGGGATCATAACTGGAAAGCCGATCCTTAACAAGATCAACCTGAATTAAAGAAAGCAATTCTAGAACGTATCCAATCTACAAACCATTTGATTAGACAAGAAATCCAATAAAACGATCTTTAAGTCTCATGCTTTGCATACTGATTAGAAGGTGTGTATGACCCACCCGTTGAGGAATGTCTTCAACAAAATCTTCTGGGATAAAAGAGAGAACCCGAAAGACTACTCAGTCACTTTTATCCATAGAGGAGCGCCGGGAGATATCAAGAGTATCTCCGCATCTTCAATCGAGAAGGTTGGCGCATCCTGGTTCACCTACTCTAGTGGAGAAGAAGAACCGACTGTCATCCCCTTTCATCGTATAGTCGAGATCAAGAATGTCAAGTCGAAAGAAGTTCTTTGGCGTTCGAGGAAGACATGAACGGCAGCGCTGTAGCCGATTCGACTGCTCAATATCAAACCTTGATCAGCGTATTCTCCAGACCCGCTCCATCGCATATGATCGTTGACGGCCTACCTTCTTCTCCTTCAATCTTGAATCTTGCACTGACCATCTTTTCTGAGAGATGGATGCAGGTAAGAGTGTGCAAAGTCAACTCGCTCGTTCGGATCACCGATCTTCCATGCGCCAGCGACATATAGACAATAAGTTGATCCGCTAGATACCTATCGACAGGCGCCTTAACCGCTAACTGTCTCAAGAGCCCTTTAGCCGCCTCGGCTCCTACTACCTCCGCAGGTTTCCCGAGCTCGCCTAAGCTGTCAGCTCCAAGTATCGCGTCTTCCTTCGACTTCGCGAACAGGATTATTCCGCATCCCGGATTGGCTGCGCATCTTTTATCATTCCCTTGTAAGGCCTCCAGATCTATCTTCACATTCTTGTAGCCTTCTTCGGTCAAGGCTTTCTCAGCGGTTCGAGCCATACGTTCAACAATGTGTGCTGGTAGCTTTGAACTGTAGGAGATTCCTCTAATCTCTTCGATTTCGCCGAGCCTCTCTATAACAACCGGCTTTAGCGCCTTGATCGGTTCCACTGCGGCTCTTAATACGCCTTGCCCTCTAGGATAGAAGCCTCTACGTAGAAGCTCGATCGAACCCTTGTATCCCATCTTCGAGACTACCGGTATGAGAACGCCTTGTAAGTATTCAACGGCTGGCGCCATCGGATTATTTGTTCCACCTGTTATCTCAACGAAAGTCTTCGCTTGCGAGAAAGACATAGCGGGCATAAGAGCTTGAAGGACTAGGCTTGTGGAGCCTGCTGTTCCAACATCTATCTTGAAGTTTCCGCCTTTGAGTGAACCGGGATCGAACTCGATCTCTTTCGAGCCTATTCCAAGACCCTTCACATCTGCGTCAGTCAATTGAGCTAATGCGCGGACAGCATTCATATGTTGAGCTCTTAATCCCGGAGGCGAACGTTTCGCTCTAATGTTGTATATTCGAATCGGCTTACCTGTTACGGCTGAGATTGCGACCGACATACGAAGTATCTGGCCTCCGCCCTCGAGGAAGCTCCCGTCGATCTCGATCCTGTCCATGAAGTATCCCTAAGCTTAAATCAAGAGTCTAGTAGATTATTGACCTTAATCAAGAGATTGGATGTTAAAGTTTTGATAAGTTTGGACTCTCAAAAGTTCAATGGCGTTTGGTTCGCAGTTGCTGTGGATGATGAAGGAAAAGTGTTGGCTTCAGGGTTCCATCCGAAGGATAAGAGCAAAGCCGTCGCTGAAGTGAGGAGTAGTATTCGAGGAAAAGCAAAGGTAAGGCTTCAAAGCGACAAGAATACTCTTCGAGCTTTGGATGCGTTGAACCGGAAACATTCTGGTAGAGAATCCGGAGGAGTCAAACTTGATTTGGGTACGGTTCCAAGATTCACTCGAAGCGTATATGAACTGGTGAGATCCATACCGAGAGGCTTCGTTCTGACTTATGGAGGAGTAGCATCGATGCTGGGGAAGAGCCGTGCTTCAAGGGCTGTTGGCAACGCAATGGCTACCAACCCTTTTCCTCTCTTTGTTCCATGCCATAGGGTTGTGCTTTCGACAATGCGCGTCGGCAACTATGGGCTCTCGCTCATGGGAAAGACCCTCGGTAGCAAAGTGAAGCTTGAGCTATTGAAGAGAGAAGGCGTGAAGTTTGAAGGTGATAAGGTGTCGTCTAGGAGTTTGTGGAGACCTAAGGCGGGATGAACTTCATGCGGAAGAAAGCGTACCGAGCCTTATTCGTAGGGCGATTCCAGCCATTTCACCTCGGTCATCTCCACGCCATCAAGCATATCCTTAAGAAAGCCGATGAACTCGTCATTCTAGTCGGTAGCGCTCAATACAGCCATACCCTTGAGAACCCTTTCACAGCCGGCGAAAGAGTAACCATGATCCGCTTGGCAATGAATGAATCCAAGATAAACCCTGCCTTATACTACATCATCCCTGTTCCGGATGTCAATGTTCATAAGGTTTGGGTGGCTCACGTGAGTTCTTACACGCCCCGCTTCGATATCGTCTTCACAAATGAACCTTTGACTTCAAGGCTCTTCAAGGAAGCTGGATTCAAGCTGGAGGGGATACCGTTCTTCGACAGAGATGTCTACTCAGCCACGGAGATTCGAAGGAGAATGCTCGCAGACGAAAATTGGATGCAGCTTGTGCCGAAGACTGTGGCAAGATTCATCACGAAAATCCATGGTCCAGATAGGATCATCGAATTGAATCAAACTGACAAAGCAAGCATAACTAAGAAAGCCTAATCTTGGTTGCTCGACTCACCTCCTACCCAACATTTGGAAACCGCCCTTACCATTCTCCAGCTCTATAGACCGAACAAGGTTAGTCTTATTACCGTACCCATAGGAAGTAACCCTGAGCGACCATGGTTCATCTATACGAGCGGGCCTACGGCAAGAGAGATCTCCTGAAGAGAATAGGTGACATGGATCAGGTCGGCGGAGTCAGACTTCTTGAACTTTCAGATGGCATGGAACGTGGTGTAAGAGTTGCTTCAATCAGAACCGGCGAACTGAGCTTCTTTGTGGCTGTAGATAGGGGCATGGATATTGTAAACGCTGAATATAAGGGGATACCCCTAGGCTGGATTAGCCCAACTGGCATTGCGTCTCCAGGTTTCTTTGAGCCTGAAGGAATAGGTTGGACTAGGGGCTTTCCAGGCGGGCTGCTGACTACATGCGGTCTGACCTACATGGGGGCGCCCACGGTTGACCAAGGTGAGCCTCTAGGCCTACATGGTCGGATATCCTACAGTCCAGCTAAGTTGACGTACGCAGGCGGTTACTGGGATGAAGATGAGTACATTACGGCGCTTGAGGGTGAAGCGAGAGAAGCCAAGATATTCGGACCTAATATGGCCCTCAGAAGACGCATCGAGACGAGGTTAGGCGCACGACATTTAGCCATACACGACGAGGTCACAAATCAGGGTTGGGAGACTCAACCATTAATGATTCTATATCACGTTAACATAGGGTTCCCGGTTTTGGAAGATGGCTCCAGTCTCATCTCGACATCTTGCCTATATGTGCCTAGGGATGATGAAGCTAGAGCTGAAGCAGAGAGCTTCGATAGGTTCCATCAACCTATGAGCGGTTATAAGGAGAAGGTGTATTTCCACGACGTGCTGGCAGACGACGACGGCTACTCGTACGCAGCCGTAGTGAACGAGAAGCTTCTGGGCGGTACAGCGGTATACGTGAAGTACCGTAAGAGGGAGCTGCCTAGATTCATAGAGTGGAAGATGATGGGTGAGGGCACATACGTAGTGGGCATGGAGCCTGCGAACGGACTGGTTATGGGTAGGGATAAGGAGAAGAAATGGGGTACATTGCAATATCTTAAGCCTCAAGAGATAAAGGAATTCCATATCGAAGTAGGCGTGTTGGCAGGCGAAGAAGTGCGGAATTTGAAGGAGAAGATAGAAAGCATTACGAAAGGTGCAAGGTCCAAGCAACTCGGAACGGTAGATGAGTTCATCGAGGTTACAAGAAGTTGAACTTGAAGACGACTCATCCGACAATATGTTCCCAAAATTTTCGCTATGTGAGCTATCCTAGTAGTTAGAAAAGCCTAAGCTTGGTACCT
>CAZHMI010000064.1:0-11111 GCA_964533795.1 uncultured Candidatus Bathyarchaeia archaeon | reverse complement strand
GTTTTGCGAAATGACCACTTAAGCCTTCTCATGATGAGAGCATTTTCATTCGATCCTCGCTATCAGTTTTTGACAGGCATACGGTAGCGGCTTCTCTCCACACGCTCGAGTAAGCCTTGTCTTGCAAATAGCGAGAGCAACTTGTAGGTGGTTCCGGGAGACATTGAGTTGCGGTTCAAGTATTCAGCTGCGTCGAAGACCTCCGGAGTATCGCGTATCGTTGGGACCTGCTCGATTCTCCGCTTGCTCATGCCTAGGACGGTTACAAGCTTGTATTCGAGAAGCGGAAGCCCGTAGCGCTCGCAGACTTGGAAGACATGTTATCCCCTTGTTTGTATTTTGAAAGACTGACTGGAATGTCTAGGACGGGAAAACGAAAGTTTCTACCGCCGATGAGGCAGGCTCTTCCACGCTCTAAGCGCTGAATCTTCAGTTGCGTGGATCAGTCCGTAAAGACGCTTTTCGCGGCTTCATGAATGACATCCAGGTAGAGGCGCAGCAAGATTGGGAACTCGAGTTGCGAGTGTACATCAAAGTCGTAGCAGTCGCTGGAAGTTTCAGAATGACCATACCCAAAGAGGTTGCCAAGGCCCAGAGATGAGGGTTGGAGACGCGTTCCTAGTTGAAATCGCAGACCAAGCTATGAGAGTCCGCAAGAAAGGACTCAGAGAAAAAGCAATAAGATAAGAGAGACTCACATAGCCGGGATGAAGACCGAGCAGGACCTAAAGAAAAAGGACTCTAAATACTATGATAGAATACGCACGAAAGCGAAGCGGCCGTAGTCTAGCCTGGTCTAGGACATTGGCCTTCCAAGAATGAGGCGAGGATAGCCAACGACCCGGGTTCGAATCCCGGCGGCCGCACCATCCAGAGAGCAATGTGGTCGAAGATTGATGCCCAAGAGATCCTGAGGAAAAATGAAAGTTTTGAAAACGACGCAGAACAAATATCATACCAGTGATCCGGACGAGCCGATTGCGGTCGCGAGAAATCGAGTGGAAGAAAAACATGTGACAAGGACAGGAAAATCCGCAAAACCGAGTTCGATTGACTATAACACGTAGTGTCCGACCTTGAAAATCAATGGTTATACAATCCCTCTCTCTGGCTCCTTGGCTCTTCGAGTTTATTCAGAGACGAAACCACATAACTGGCGGATAGCTGACTTGCAGAAAGGCTTGATCATTGTTTACAAAGGAGTGGAAGCTGTTGGAGAAGGAACGGGGTTCGGAGCTCCAATTCTAGTATATTCTGATGAAATATACTTTTCAGGATCGTCTCAGGTCTACTTGTCTCAGCGAAATGATCTCAAGATTGTTCGCAAAGAGTTCTTAATGGATAGGGTTGAGAGTAAGAAAATTGGAAAAGTCAACTTAGAAAGTCGAAGATTACGTGCCATAGCGAAATATCAGGCTGAGCTGTATCAGAAGCATCGGTGCTTTCGATTTCTCATGCCTCTCTCCATCGAAAGCTTGTCCACTAGGATGGGCGTTTGGAGCAGTTTTGTAAAGACTGATCCGGCAGGCAAGGTGATTGTAACTTTCAGCATAAGTCAAAATCATGTTAAAGTGATAGTGGATTTCAGCCTTCTGAAGAGGAAAGACCTCGAGAAGATTCTTATGTCAAATGAACAGTCCGCGAGGTACTTCAGAAGATACTCGGATTCAAACGGCATGGAATTGATAGATAGACAAATCGGCGGTTGGGGCAAGGTCGATGCTGTGTGGGCCAGCATAACGGATCTACAAGGCAGAGTCGGATTTCGTCTATGGGACGTTAGGAACAGCGTCTTGTGCAGAGGGCGAGAATTTCTAAAAGGCTGTTTAGACTGGATCGGACTGGACTACGAAATCGACCCGAGAAAAGCTACTTTTGAGTATGAGATCGAGATCTTAGGAAGCTGATGCGAAGAGATGACAATCCTCACGCTTGTTTATCCGTATTTTCGACCTTCCAACGACAAATCGATATTTAGGTTTCCGCCCCTAGGACTAGGCTACATAGCCTCCTACCTAAAACAGCATGGCGTATCCGTTGATTTGGTGGATTGCACCTTCCTGACTGAAGAACAGGCGCTAGAAAAAGTCAGACGCTCAGAACCGAAAATAGTCGGCATCTCTTCAATGTTCTCGATGAGAAGAAAAACCATAGAACTAGCTAGACTTCTCAGAAGAGACTGCGAGCTGCTTGTTGCTGGCGGACCATTACCCACATTGAACCCAGAGGACTTTCTCCGCGATTTTGACGCTGTCGTTATTGGAGAGGGTGAGGAAACCATGCTCGAATTGGCCCGCGTAGTCGAGGAGGACGCCGATCTGTCGAGAGTGAGGGGAATCGCATATAGGGAAAAGGATAAAACGAAACTCACTCCTACGAGAGAATTTATCCTGAACTTGGATCGTATACCTTTTCCAGCTAGAGAGTTGTTCGATAACCAAGCCTACAAGAATTACTGTTCAAAGAATTTCGGCTATACGATCACATCTGTGATAACGTCTAGAGGCTGCCCATTCGAATGTGACTTTTGCAGTCGACCTATCTTTGGCAATCGCTTCAGAACTAGGTCGGCAACCAATATTGTTGAGGAGGTGGAAACGGTGCTCGAACTCGGATACGATGTAATATGGTTCGCTGACGACTGCTTCACTTTGAGTCGCAAAAGGCTCATTGACATATGCAATGGGATCGTTCAACGAGGCCTGAGGATCAGATGGGAATGCCTGTCGAGAGTGGATGCACTAGACAGAGAAGTTGCTGAGAAAATGAAGGAAGCCGGATGTATACGCGTCTTTTTCGGCATTGAATCTGGAAACGACTCGGTTCTCGCCTTGATGAAGAAGCAAGCAACAATCGAAAAGGCGAAGGAAGCGGTGAACGCCGCGAAACTATCTGGAATTCAAGTTGGCGCCTTCTTCATTCTTGGATACCCAGGTGAAACCGACGAGACCATCTTGGATACAGTGAGATTCGCATCTTCGCTCCCCTTAGATTACCTATCTTTCACCTTGCCGTATCCCATTCCCGGGACACCTCTCTACGAGAGAGTTAAAGACAGATTAATATTGGACGACTGGCAAGAACCTAAACGTCCGCACCTGATAGAACACAAACTACTGTATCATTCATCTTTCTCTGAAGCAAAGCTTAAGTTCACCATTCTGAAAGCCACTGCGCAGTTCAAGCTTAGAAGATATTTGGGAGCTCGCATCTACAAGTTGATAGGCGGACCTTTCGAACGTCTAACCGATCTTGTGTTTAAGCTTATACGTTGACCTGAGACGCTGTTTCTAGGTCTCCAAGCGACCTTACGCAATCAGTAGAATCACAGCACATGATTTTCCACGGAAAGGATTTAATCGGAAAGTTTAGATTCAATGAAGTCATCCATGTGGCAAAAGCCCGGGGGCACCTAGTCATCTGAACAATAGGGGATGCGAAATATTCGTGCGAAACAATGGTCTTGGCGAATTTCTTCCAGTGCTGGTCTTTGGCTCGCTCTGCTTCGTCTGGGGGTCAACCTGGCTGGCGATCAAGGTTGGTTTGGGCTCTCTACCTCCGCTATTCTTCGCAGGCATGAGATTCATCATAGCTTGGAGTTTCCTTCTGATCTACGCTCTCGCCACAAAAATAGAGTTTCCAAGAGGAAAAGCGACTTGGCGAGTTATGTTGTTTCTTGGCTTAACCCAGATCACTTTGCCGTATGCTCTCGTCTTCTGGGGAGAACAATACGTTACAGCCGGTTTGGCCGCTGTGCTCTTCGCTACAGTGCCTTTCTTCGTAGCGCTCTTCGCCCATTTTATTATACCTGGCGAGCGTCTGACCGCATGGAAGTTGTCCGGTATCCTTGTGAGCTTCATAGGTGTCACAATAATCTTCTCCAGAGAGCTTATGGTCACATACAATTCCTTTTGGGGTGGACTCGCACTGATTCTGGGCGCTGGAAGCGCCGGATGCGCAAATGTAGTTGGGAAAAAGTACTCTCTGTCCATCAATCCTATAGCTAATGTCGTAGTTCAGATGGGTTTCGGCGCCCTTCTTTTGACAGTGGGAGGAGTAGTCTTTGAGCGTGAAGTTTCCATGAGCTTCAATCCGACATCTCTATTCGCAGTCCTCTATCTTGCAGTCGCGGGATCGGCGTTCGCGTTCGTTGCCTTGTACTGGCTGTTTACTCGGATGGAGGTTACGAGAGTTTCTCTCTTCACTTTCATCACGCCGATTGTTGCGGTTGTTTTGGGATGGCTGGTCCTAGGTGAGAAAGTGGATCTGAATGTCGCCGTCGGAGGATCGCTGATCCTTGTCGGAGTTATCTTGGTGAACAAGATGTCCAAGACGCGCAGGAAGCTCTAGTCCAACCTCCCTCGCGAAGTAGATAATCGCTGATGTTGCATATACGCTAGGTTCATCAAGCAGTATTCCAATTCTCGAAATCAGATGAGGTTCAGAGTCTTATGTCTATCCAGAATCCTGTCCGCTAATCTGTCCAACGCCCTAAAATCTTCCTCTTTCGGGAAACCTCTTATGACAACCGGATCGAGCATCTCCACCTTCAAGTTAGTAAGAGCACCGGCAATTTGTTCTAGCATCTTGCCGCCCCAGCCATAGGACCCAATGACAGATGCAAACCTCAATTTCGGCCTTAAGGCATTTACAAGATAGGTCGCATAGACAGCGCTCGGGTGCGGACCGACCAGAACTGTAGGCGAGGCAACTACCAAGGTAGCCGCGTCTACGAGAGCCATTGCCAGCTCTCCGACATCTGTCCTAGTCAGATTGAACGGTTTCACGGTTAAGCCTCTCTTAATCAAAGCTTCCACGAAATAGTCGACCATCCTCCTTGTGCTACCGTGCATCGAGACGTATGGGATAATTACTTCATTCTTCACCTCGTCAGATGCCCAATCTCTGTAAGCGTTCAGAATGAAATCTGGCTTGTCGTAGATCGGACCGTGGCTAGTCGCGAAAATCTCTATCTCGATATCTCTTATCTTTTCTAGGTTCTTCTTTATAGCCGCCCTGAAAGGCATCATAATCTCCGCGTAGTATCTCTTAGCTGCTTCATACGCTAGCGCTTCATCTTTTACGAAAAGATCGCTTGTTGCAAGATGAGAACCGAGAAAATCGCAGGTGAATAGAATCTTGTCTTCTCTTAGGTAGGTGAACATTGTTTCCGGCCAGTGAACCCAGGGGGCGTATATGAATTCCAGTGTTCCATCTCCTAGCGATATGGTCTCTCTGTCATCTACCTCCCTAAACCTGGCATCAGGGATCAGCAGCAAGTCTTTGAGCATTTCTTTGCATTTTGGATTGGTTACTAGCTCGGCTTTTGGATACAGCTCGAGAACCTTCGGTATCGCTCCGGAATGATCTTGCTCAGCATGATTAGCAATAACGTAATCGATGTTTTTGGTATCCAGCTCCTCAAGGTTATGTATCAGTTCATCCTCTTTGGTCGGATCGACAGTATCTATCAACGCTGTTTTTTCGCTACCCTGTATCAAGTAGGAATTGTAGCTTGTTCCATCTGGAAGCGGTATAAGTTCATCAAATAGCCGTCTGTCCCAGTCCACCGCGCCAACGGAGTAAATGCCCGGTCCTATTTTTCGAGCTGCCATTCTTAATCCTCCTTTTTGAATGCAGATTTGTCCGCCCCACAAGAAGGGCAGAGCCAGTCATCAGGCAAGTCTTTAAAAGGTGTTCGAGGCTTTATGCCAGAACTCGGATCTCCATTTCGTGGGTCATATACGTAGCCGCAAACTGTACATTTGTACTTGCTCATTTCTTCTCCGCCGTTCACCGTTGTAAACTACTCCTTACTTGCCTCATATTGGTCGAGGAATTTCAGAAGCATGATGCATTGGCGCACATGCTATATCTTGTTCGAGTCGCCTGTCTAGGCGTTAGACAATATTAGGATATTTATCTTTGGTCGTTCTCTGCGATAGATTGGACTGTTAAGGCCTTGGTACGCTTTACGAATGTTTCTCTAGGAACTTTAGATTTGCACTTTTCGTGCTCACACGACGTGGACTGACGATGCTTTGAAGTTTATGTATATGTCTGAGCCTAGCTCGATCCTCATCTCTTGGAATGACCTCTTAGTAATGTTGACTGTGAACTGCTTCGGTGTGCCAATCTTTAGCTGTACCAGCTGGTCGAGATCAAGAATCTCTTCAACTTTGCCTTTCAACATGTTCCTAGCGCTGGAGACGATAGGGTTCTTCGAAACGATGATATCTTCAGGTCTGATGAATACTGTTATGCTTCCTGTTTTCGTAGTTGAAGCCTCTATCTTGACTCCTCCGCCGATATCGATCATTGTTGTACCTGCTCCAGTGAGCTGAGATTGCCCAGTGAATACGTTCAGAACTCGTCCGAAGCCCGCTAAGAAATCTGAGGGCTTTCTGAAGATCTCTTTGGCAGTTCCTATTTCAGTCAGTTCACCCTCGCGTAGAACAGCCACATGAGTCGCGAGTTGCTCCGCTTGAAGCATATTATGAGTAGCGATCAGGATCGTCGTTCCTCGTTCACGGTTAACCTTCAAGATCACGCTCTCTATGATCGAGACGTTTCTCGGGTCGAGATTTACAGTAGGTTCATCTAATAGAAGCAGTTCAGGTTCAGATATCATCGCCTGTGCTAAAGCTACTCTTTGAGCTTCTCCTCCAGACAGATCTGCGGCTCGCTTTTTCTCAAACCCTGAGAGACCTACAAGCTTCAGCGCATCTCTCGCCTTAGGATCACTCGTCTCTTTAGAGTAACCTCGGATCTTCAAAGGATAAGCAACATTCTCGTAGACAGTCTCATTGAATAGGACGGCTTGCTGAAAGACCATGCCCATCCTTCTACGTAAAGCGAGTTGATCATTGTATGAGCAAGCGGTATCCACGCCATCGAAAAAGATCTTCCCAGCTGTAGGCGCTTCCAGCAAATTCAACAATCGAAGTAGAGTAGTCTTTCCGCTTCCACTGGGTCCAACGATCGCTAGAACCTCCCCTCTATCAACCTCCAGATTGACGTTCTTCAAGGCTTCGGTTCCATTGTAGAATTTGCTCAGATTGCGCGTCTCAATGAGCAGCCTCATCTTCTCAAGCCGCTCCATTGTAGGTAGGTTAGAATCCAATTAATTACAAATGCTAAGAGCAGAAGAATTAGTCCAAGCGCTATCGCTAAGCCGAATTCTCCAAGCTCAGTCTCAAAGACGATCGCTGTGGTCAAGACTCTAGTAGCCCATCGGATGTTCCCTCCAACGATCATGACTGCGCCGACCTCTGAAATGGCTGCTCCGAAAGAAACGATAAGAGCCGTCAAAATCCCTAACCTAGCTTCCTTTAGGACTTTCAGAGTCGTTTGCCAACTCGTAGCTCCGAGCGAGATAACTCTCTCCCTAATCGCTTTACTCACAGAGTTCACAGAAGTTATTGTAACTCCCATGACGATCGGTATAACCATAATCAATTGAGCGATTATCATAGCCTCAGGCGTGTAAAGAAGCTGGAAAGCGCCCAACGGTCCTGATGTCGACAATAGCAAGTAGACTAGGAGCCCGACAACTACAGGAGGCAGCCCCATGAGCGTGTTGACGACGCTCACTAGGAAGCGCTTTCCAAAGAATTCCTTCAGTCCTACGGTAGCGCCTGAAGGCACGCCAAGAAGTGCGCCTATCAAGACCGCTATGCCCGAAACCCTTAGCGAGAGGAACATTATCTCGTAGACTTCACGGTCGAAGGAAGCGATTAGCCAGAAAGCTTTAACAAGGCCCTCAAGGATGAGATTCAAATCTAAACCTCCCGGAACTGCCTTCCATCACAATTTCATTGCTAACAACATGTGAAAGTAGTCCGTCCGACGATGCTCGATTCAATCTCCTGAGAATCATACCACTCAACCTCGTACTCCTGATTCGGAAAGCCCAAGCTATGCGCCAGCTGAAAGTCTCTAGCGATTGGGAAGAAGAGCGCCTCATCCTCCTTCCTGAAGCTCTCGATAAGTCGTTGGCCTTCATCAGATATCATGAACTTCACCAGTGCTACGGCTGTCTTGAAGTTTCTCTGCGGATACTTATCTGGATTGACCAAGATCAGAGCATAAGGATTGAGCAGGATTCGGTCCTTCTCCACAAGCACAGTCAAACGAGTAAGCTGAGATCTGAATGAAAGCCAAGTTGCTCTATCAGTAAGCGTATAGGCATTCTTCTCGTTCGTCATCCGAAGGACCGCGCCCATCCCTGCGCCGGCCTCTACATACCAAGTGTTAGACCTGTTCGAAGGGTTCAAGCCAATGGAATCCCAAATGCTCACTTCTAGCATGTTTGTGCCTGATCTATCAGCTCTAGAGATGAACATAGCTTTCCCTTCAGTACCAGCCTTAGCAATCTGCTCAAACGCGAAAGTTGCATTCGACCCTCCTGCTATCCCTACGGGATCAGCGATAGGGCCGATTATGATGAAGTCATTATACATGACACCAACTCTATGTACGCCATACCCATCTTTCACGAATTGTTCCTCGAGCTTCCTCGAATGAACGAGCACCAAATCAGCATCGCCGCGTTTCGCGATCTCGATGGACTCTCCGGTGCCTTTTGAGATGATACTTACCTTAACGTTCTGCTGCTTCTCGAAGACAGGGAGAATGAAGTCCAGCAGTCCAGAGTCGTATGTGCTCGTAGTCGTAGCTAGGACCAAGTCTTGCCGCCGCAGGTTTTGAGAGTAGGTGAAAATCGAGAAAGCCGCCACGGCAAGTATCACAAAGGTGGAGAAAACTGGGAAGATTGTGCGCTTGTTCATAGAGTGGTCCCGTTATATTTCTCAGTATATGACGCCGAAATATTCTTATAAATATTACGACAAATACTTGACTACGGACTTGCCCTATTTGGTTTCTTCTAAATCCTCTCTAAAGCCGTCGTTCAAGGTTTGGCTTGAATCTGATGGAAAACATGTGATTGGAGAGGGGGGAGTTGGGATTCTCCTAGCGGTCGATGAGTCCAAGAGCATAACCGCGGCGGCGAAGAAAGCAGGAGTTTCATACAAATACGCTTGGGATCAGATTGCTGAGGCGGAACGAGCTTTGGGTGTACCGGTCATCAGGACCCGAAGAGGCGGGAAGACTGGCGGTGGCGGAGCTGAACTCACTGACGCGGGAAGAGCCTTATTGAAACTTCACAGGCGAGTCCAAACGTACGTCACTCGTGTATTGAATGATTCTGAGTCTTGGGAGGCGGTAGGTTTGAAGTTGAGCGCTAGAAATAGGTTGAAAGGCGTTGTGAAGGATGTTGAGAAAGGAGCTGTTACGACTAGTGTTAAGATAGATGTGAAAGTCCCGGCGACGATAACGGCGGTTATAACTAAGGAGGCGGTGGAGGAACTGGATATCAAGCCGGGAGATGTTGTTGAAGCTATTGTGAAGGCAACTGAGGTTATGATAGCCAAAGAATGACGTTTGCCGTGAGACGCATGGAATAGAGAGGCTACTTCGCGATCAATCCGAGTAGAATCGCTAGTGATGATACTAATACGAAGCCCCAGTAAGCTCTGCTTAAAGATACAACGACTCCGAATATGAAAGGTAGTAGAATACTCCCGACATCGCCGCCTAAGTTTATTAGGCCTGAGGCAGCGCCGCTAGCTGATCGAAACCTACTGCAAGCAGCGGTAGTAATGTTAGGAATCACCCCACCTAGGAAGAAGCCTGTCGGAGCCATCAAGATGATGGGGAGAACACCATGCGCATTAGAGATTACCGAAAAGAGTAGAACTCCTCCACCTACTGCGCAAATCTTGGCGGCCACAGTATAGCCATACTTGTCAGCGAAAAATCCCCAGAATGGTTTCCCGACTGCTTGCAGCAGGAAGAAGATGGATAGTGAAGAGGTTGCTAGGAGGAAGCTGAGGCCTCTCTCATTTGTGAGAAATATGATTACCCAAGCGACAATAGAGCCTTCAATTCCCCAAGCTAGAAGGTTTCCGAACACAAGGCGCCAAATAGCTTTCAGGTCACTCAGTTTGAAATCTTCTCTGGCTATGTATGGATCAATCTTGCTTGAAGGGGGACCTCGTACAGCCAAGAAGAGTAAGAGAGCAAAAACGACGAGGATCGATGTCGCATAGAATGACGATCTCCAGTCGACGTAAGTCGAATATGTGTACCCTACTACTAGAGGTCCGATGAACCCTCCAATCCCCCAACAAAGATGAGCGGAACCAAGTGCGAAAGCCCGTCTTTCAGGAAAGAGTTCCAGAATCAAAGGGTTTATCGCAGCTTCATAGAAGCCTGCGCCGATCCCGAGGAGTACGGCTGAGAGGAAACAGCCTATGAATGAGCTGGAAACGCCGATCGCGGCGAGCCCGATTGAACAGAGAGCCAGTCCGGTCGAGACTATCTTTCTCTTTCCAATTCTATCAGCGAGAATTCCTCCTGGAAACGTCGTTAGAAAACCTATTGAAAGTCCGCTGGCGAGGGCACCGATTTCAATAGGGTTGAGTTCGAATGCTTTCGCCAGAACCGCAATAGCGGAACCGAACACCGTATAGGCGATAGAGTAGACTATGAAAGGAACCAACCAAAAGAGGAAGATTCTGATTCGTGAGTGTTGTGAGCTCATCGGAAATCACTGATGTATCGCTATGACTATAGCAAACTACCTCGTCAAGCGTCTATGAGCTCAAACAGAAAACGTTTCAAGTTTTGAGAACGCGTTTGAATATTCTGCGGCTTACCTCAAGCAGCACCTCGGGCGATTCGGTTCTACATCAAGGATCTCTTTGACTAATGTTAACCTGAGGCATCTGTATCAGCAAGTCTTTCAGGCATCGTAGTTTCCAAATAGCCTGCGAACTCGATTTCTCTATGTTTTGAGCGCCGCCGCCACTTTATGCACTCCTTCAACTATGTCGTCGATATCTTCTTCTGTCAAGAGCGGGCTCACATCCATGTGGACCGCCCTACCTAGTAGATCTAGTGTATTGGGGCATATCGATGGACTATAGTTGATCTCTCCTTTGTAGAACTTGCATGTATATGGGCATCCTTCGGGTGTGAACGTTCTTTTTTCGAGAATTGTTCTCCAATGTGCGTAAACATGCCAATCAGGCTTCTCAGGGATATAC
>CAZHMI010000063.1:0-11123 GCA_964533795.1 uncultured Candidatus Bathyarchaeia archaeon | reverse complement strand
CCATAATATACTATAGTCAACTCGATCCCAAAAGCGTCTACTCGAGCAACTACATCTTCTGGTACGGTAGCACATGGAACAAGCTTGAACTACGAGAATGGCTGAAGCAGAACCATGTGACATATCTGGTTTGGCAAAACGCTTCATACTCAGCTACGTGGTGGCTCTTCCCAGAACTAGCACAGTGTAAGAGTGCAACGGTCGACCAAATAGAGTTTGAGTTGAAGTACACTGTCCAAACTGAACTTCAGCCGATACATATATACGAGATCGTCTTGCCCAAGTAATGGAGGAATCAGGATCATAAAGATCTGATGATCGTTGGTGAGCGAGACTTCAACCAAAGCCTAATAGACATCGAGAGGAATTGGGAAAAGCTAGGCGAGGCAGCGTTTGTGATCTCGAATAGAATCAATGAGAGACTAATGTCCGTCGTTAATGAAATCGCGCAATCATGCGTAATTACGGCTACATGCCTTTACGGCTCTCGCGTCGGAGGATATGCTAGAGAAGATAGCGACTACGACTGCCTCCTAATACTTGAGAACTACAGAGATGCAGTACGATACCACTACAGGAAACTGGATTCCATCAACGCGGCTGTGCTAGCGGTTGACAAAGAACTTTTCGAGCTCGATGTTGAGAAAGGTGGTCTCGGAGACTTCGTAGCGGGAAGGCTGATGTCGCCCTATCTTCCATTAAAGAACCCCGAATATCTTGAATCAGCTGAACTTCAAGTGAAGAGGCGTGTAGTAGAGGAAGAGACAGAAGATCTGGTCTTGGAATACGGCGAACTGGCTCGAGGACTAGAAATAAGTCCTGAATACTTTCCGCTCGTAAGAATGAAGAAGCGAGCGAAGGTCTACCCGCCGATTCGATATAGCTATGTGAAGCTCTTTCGCGGTGATCTCAAAGAAAAGAATATGCGAATGATTCTTGAAGGATACGACAAAGCCATCGACACATTGACGAAGTCTAAGATTATTGGACGGAGAAACGGTCATGTAATCCTTGCAGACGAGCATATAGACAGAATTCTCTCGAGAAAAACTTACGAAAGAGTAGTAAACGTCGTGGAGCAAAGTCGAAGAGCACTCTACTCTTATCTTACCCATGGAACGGCTGGAATAGTAAGTATAGATATCGTAGCCAAGGAATTGGCTTCAAAGATTAGAAGAGAGCTCCTATACGCGCCTTCCGGCTGTGAACTCGAAGACCCAAAGAACTTTCTTTTTCTAAGGACGTCGTCAGGACTCACAAGCCTTAACGAGAGAGCATCAATCTACGACGTGGCAAGGAAACTCAGACCGGACGTGAGAGTGGCAGTAACTCCGCTTGCAAGCGTGTTGAATGAAGTCTACCTTATCAGCGCGGGCGAAGAGAAGCTGGTCGCTAAGAGGTTCACAGACTGGCACGGGTTCAAATGGTTCACCTTGAATCTAGTTGCGCTAGGAACAAAGATCTTCTCTCTTGCCGGAAAGACTAGGTTAGCAAATGAGTACGGCATGAATCGATTCTTGTCAGAGAACAAGATCCCCGTTCCGAACATAATCCATGTGAGCATCCCTGACAGAATGCTTTTCGAACAGTACATCGAAGGCACGCACATCGTTGAGATAGTTAAAGAGAGCGTAATGTTGAGCAACCTTTCCCAACGACAAAAGCACGTTATACGTAGTGTTGGTGCTTCTATGGCGAAAGTACACTCACTAGGGGTCGGCATTGGGGATACTAAGCCCGAGAACTTCATACTGGGCTCAGATCAGAAAGTTTACGCTCTAGATCTTGAGCAAGCAAAAAAAGCGGGAGATAAGGTCTGGGATATTTCCGAGTTCTTGTATTACGCAGGTCATTATGGCGTTGGCCCATCAGGAGGCCTCCATGAATTTGTGAAGAGCTTCATCGAGGGCTACATTCTCGTCGGCGATGCTGAATCACTTAGAAGAGCAAGCGGGATCAACTACTTGAAAGTGTTCTCATTCTGGACACCACCACTGATAATTCGGGAGATCTCTCAGACGCTAAGCAGAGCTTAGACATATGCCATGGTTTGTCTTATCCCATTGGACTGGTCAGTTGACGAACCCGTAGCACTGGAATAGGGCTGAAATTACATGTGGAAGCAACCATCCCTTAAGGCGGGAAGTTCGAATCGAAAAAGTCATTCCGTGAGCCGGAAGCGAATTCAACTGGCTATCTTCGATCTAGACGGAACTCTAACGAAGATTGAGAGTACATGGCAGTACTTACACGTCAAGCTCGGAACTTGGGAAACAGGAAGGATTTCCGCTGAGAAGTACTGGAGAGGCGAGATAAGCTACGAGGAATGGGCTAAGAAGGATTCTATACTGTGGAGAGATGTGTCGGTTGAGAAAGTCATCTCGATACTTCGCGAGATTCCCTATGTTGAAGGCGCTACTGAGACTTTCGAAGAATTGAAGAGGCGCGGGATCTTCAGCGGAATTGTGAGCGCCGGAATCTCTCTTCTTGCGGATAGAGCGAAAAAGGAGCTGGGAGCAGATTTCGCTGTCGCAAACAAGCTTCTGTCTGAGGAAGGGAAACTTACCGGAGAAGTAAGGGTGAAGGTTTCATTAAGAAACAAGGATGAGATAATCAAAGAGATGGCGTGGATGCTAGGCGTAGACTTGGAGAACTGCGCGGTGATTGGAGATAACGTTTTCGATTTACCTGACGTTGTAGGATTGAAGATAGCTTTCAACCCAAAAAGCAGAGATGTCAGAGGGATCGCGGATATAACTGTAGATAGCGGCGACTTGAGAGACGTACTGGAACACCTTGTCTAGATCGTTCTATAATAGCGGAGGCAACTTTCTGATGTATCTACCTGTGATAGGGATATCAACTCGACATTTCGGGCATTCGTTCGCGGCAGTAATGTTGTATCGAACGATACTGTAGCCGAGCCTCTTAACCAGCAGTTCGCCGCAGTTAGGGCAATAAGTATTTTCATATCTGTGTCCGTGAACGTTTCCAATGTAAGGGTATAGAACTCCTGCTCGCTTCGCCATTTCGTAAGCCTTCTCTAAGGTCTCTATCTTTGTAGGAGGGTTTCTAAATTGGTAAGCGGGGTAGTATCTCGTAAAATGCAATGGTGTTTCAGCACCCACCATCTCTAAATGTCTACTTAAGACGGATTCTAGACATGACTCGCTATCGCTCGCTCCTGTAACGACCAGATTCACTATTTCAACGTGAATGCCCATCCTTTTGGCGTCTCTAGCATTTCTCCACACGAAATCGATGTTTACGCCTCCACAGTACTTTTCATACGTCTCCTGATCCCCTTTGACATCGATCTTTAACCCTGTCATTCCCGACTCCTTGAGCATACGCAGAGCCTCAGTCGTCATATAGCCGTTTGACACAAAGCAACAATACAAGCCTCGACGGCGCCCCTCTTTGAAGGACGACAAGGAGCTCTCGAAGAACAGAGTTGGCTCTTGAAAGCTTACACAGAGGCCTTCATCCCCCTCTCTAACCGCGATTGCGGGCAGCTCCTCAGGCTGTAGGTATTTCGCTTTGGAAGGATCCGGTTCGACCCTTGAGAGATCATGGTTCTGGCACCAGAGGCATCGGAAATTGCAAGACCAAGTTGAGTAAGTCAACGCCGTTGATCCCGGCCAATAGTGAAAGAAAGGTTTGATCTCTATCGGCCTGCTCTGAAGTAAGCTGACATCTCCGAAGACGACTGTATACAATCTTCCTTGGACGTTAACCCTAGTCCGGCAGAAGCCTTTCTGACTTGGAACTATGGAGCACCT
Organism: uncultured Candidatus Bathyarchaeia archaeon; assembly: GCA_964533795.1. Lineage (GTDB taxonomy): Archaea > Thermoproteota > Bathyarchaeia > 40CM-2-53-6 > CAYOZM01 > CAYOZM01. The sequence goes on along the minus strand of CAZHMI010000063.1, from coordinate 7,341 downwards.
TCGCTCGCAAAGTTTGCATCGAACCTTCAAGTCAACCTCTTTTTCATAGAGTAGCGCTTCTCGAACAGTCGAACAATTGAGAAGATCTTCCATACCTATCAACAATGTACGAAGTCTACAGAGCACTCCTCCTGCTTTAAGGATGACGATATAAGACAAATATCCCACTATCAAGTTCAATTACTGCGAGATAGGCGAGTGAAGGGTATTGAATCAACGCACCTCATTCGAAAGCGCTGGACGAGGATTCAGAACCAAGCTCTCGGGATTGAATTATGTTGTCCTTGCAGCTGATACAAGCCTAGTCCTAATTAGAAGATGGCCATTCAGAAAGCAGATAATGGAGATTACCAGCGAGAACATAAGACTGTTGGAAGTCTTGAGCGGCAGTATTATGCCACCGCTTGTCATCTTAGTAATCTGTATAGCAGTTACTATTGGGATATGGGGGGCAATAGGTTTCTGGTCCGTTCCACCAAGAATCCCTTACCCTTACTCGATTATCGCAGAAAGCACTACCACTTTGGCAGGATTATGTATGGTCGTTTTGACATGGAGAGTTTTCTTCGCCACGCTAAAGATAGGCCTTGTCATCGATGAGAGAGAAATAACTGTGAACTTTGTCTGGAAGAAAAAGGCTGAAACTTTGGCGAGATATTTCATCTAGAGATTCATATTCATCAAGAGGGCTCTGAATGGTGGGATTGAACGTCGAACAGGTAAGAGAGAACGATTATGTTCTTTTGTATTCTGACCAGAGGAGAAAATGGCTGATTAAGGCTATTCGAGGGAGAGAGTTTCACACTCATAAAGGCATCGTTAAACTGGACGACATGTTGGGAAGATCTTACGGAGAGAAGGTCGTAACTAGTTTAGACTCCGAATTCTGGATACTGAAGCCGACTACATACGATTATGTGATTCGAGTGGAGAGACCTACTCAAATAATGTATCCTAAAGACATCGGGATAATCCTTCTGAAGCTTGGAGTCTGTTCAGGGAAGATCGTAGTTGAAGCGGGAACCGGAAGCGCAGCGATGACAATAGCGATCGCGAATGCGGTCAAACCTGAAGGACATCTATACACATACGAGGTTAGACCAGAGTTCGCGAAGGCAGCTGAAAGAAACCTAAGGCGAGCAGGAGTGGCGGAATATGTGACTATCAGAAACCAAGATGCCTCGATAGGGATTCAAGAAAGAGATATTGACGCCATTACTATTGACGTAGGAGAACCGTGGAGACTCCTCAGCCCAGCCTATGATTGCTTGAAAGGTGGCTGCCCGTTAGCTTCCTTCAGTCCGACAGTTAATCAAGTGGAGAAAACTGTTACGGCTTTGGAGCAAGTCGGGTTCATTGACGTAGAGACAATCGAATGTCTAGTAAGGACAATGCGTGTGGAAGAAGGCAAGACCCGGCCTTCAACAACCATGATCGGCCACACTGGATACGTAACTTTCGCAAGGAAAATTCTCCGTCGATGATCCAGTTATAGCGGACAGATGGTGGGTTTAGAAGATCCCGTCGCTGAGGGTTATCTACGGAAAACTTCAATATAGCTACGACAGGACCATGATGCATTGAGAGGAGTATAGATGCGAACTCGCTACATCATTCCTAGTCTATTACTCGCCTTTACCATGATTGTATCAAGCTTGCACTGTTACCATACATCATCCATAGAGGAGCTCATTATAGACAACGGCAGTTTCGAACTCGGCTTGCAGAGTTGGAAAACATACAGCTACGGCTACGGTGATGCTGAGATTGTTCCTGGAGTAGCCTACGACGGCGAATACTCTTTGAGAACCTACACCGTTCCCGGGCCTGAAGTACCGAAATTTCCCTACGGCGGAGGTGCATACCAAATCATAGAGAGAGATGACTTGACCCTTGACTTGAGATTCAGCTTCTGGGTACGCCCAGGAATCGTCGGGGAGAACCAGTTCACCCAAATAAGAACTTGGATTGAATTCCATACGCAAGATGGACAGATTCTCAGATTGGCTTATTACATCGCATGGGGATTTCACGTTCCAGAAAACCCGAGGTTCAACACAACGGACACGACCTACATTCTCATAAGAGACTGCAAGATCGGCGTTTGGAATCATGTTGAAAGAGACCTGAAGTCTGATTTCGAATCCCGGTTCGGTACGGCATCTGAATACTCCTTGTCAACGATAAGTCTCTACGCAGACTTAGCTCATTACTGGAGCGTGATCATAGCGAACGCCTACTGGGACGCTTTCACCCTCACCTTAACGACCACAACTCCTCCAAAGACTTATTCAGTTACAATATTGGTCTCCGATCTTCCGTCGACCTATGCGACGAATGTCGTAATAGACGATAGGATAGTTGGCGAAATGACTGGAGGTAGCTCATCGTCCTTCGAGTTTGAAGCGGGAACCTCCCACAAATTCTCAGTCGATGAATACGTCGAAGGCGATGCTGGCGTTAGATATCACTGCATAGACAACGACGTGGCATTTACGGAGTCCGGTACGCATACATTCACGTATGTTGCTGAGTACTACTTGACCGTTAACTCTCAGTACAGCAATGCAAAAGGCTCAGGTTGGTATCCGGCAGGCTCTACAGCCAGTTTCTCAATCGACGAATCGTCGATCTCATTTGAGGGAGCCCTTGGAGCTTTAGGAGCACGATATGTCTTTGAACGATGGACCGGAGATTCTTCATCAACGAATCCTTCAGCGAGCGTAGAGATGGATGGCCCCAAAACTGTTACCGCTCTCTGGAGAGAAGACTACGGAAACGCGTATGCAATCATTATAGGAGCCCCAATCATAGTTGCGATACTTTTGGTGTTAGCATTCAGTTTGAGAAGAAAAAGACGTGCCATCCCGACTGAGGTAATACAAGTTCCGACTCCAACAAAGCCTAGTCGCGCTCCCACAACCAGGTACTGCATTCATTGCGGATCCGAGATTCCCAGCGACGCAAAGTTCTGCGGTGTATGCAGCAGGGATCAGTCAACCGCGTAGCTGAGAGACCATTACTCTAGGAACGCTAGATGGCGTGAGAGACGAGTATCGCTCTGGAAGTTCTCTGTTAACTTAGACCGTAAGTTATTAGGAAATCTCTAATCCTGTCAGCGGCTATCCGATCTTTCTTTCCCAGCACGATTGCTCTAATATCCTGCGTTTGATAAAGTTTCAAGTTCAAATAAGCCAAGAGCGTACCCGCATGAAATGGATAACCCGTGAAGACTGAGAGGTTTCTAGAAGCTAAATACCGTTTCATGGCGATTTCCACCGGGAATAGGCTTCCAACGCTTTTGACCGTCTCAGCGGCTCTCTGCAACGCCTCGCTATAGAAGCCTGAGGAGAGTATCCTTAATGCGTCGCCAGATGTGGGCGCATTCACAGCCTGTTCAAATTCTGAAGCAAGTCTGTACTTTATGGGCAGTATGAACTTCTCAAGATATGAGATAGGAATCTTCGCTTCTTTCCCTCTAATCAAGATCCCCAAATTCGCTGAATCGATCGCTACACCAAGAATATTCTCTATAGGCGCTTTATCAGATCGCGGCAGCTTCTGCGTCGCATTCCAGATGCTGGTGTAATAATACTTGTCAATAGACGCTTCAAGGGGGATCGTTGAGCCTAGCTTCTTGCATTCTGGAAGCGAGTCGAGGATTAATCGTCTTGCTTTTCTATCCTTAATATCCTCCACAACCATCGCGGGATCTTTCATCTTGAGTAGTTCTAGACATCGGTCGTAAGTGTATTCTCCCATCGGCGTGATCAGGTCCTTAGCCTGCTCGACGGGTATACCTTCCATCACGCATTTCAGAATAGTCTTCAGGCAATCCAATTCATGCTTTCTATGCATTAGCATTAGCGCATCTCTTGCAGCGGCTGAAGCGGTTGCTCTAACTACCCTCACATAGTCGTCATGGTAACTCTCTTGAATCGCATCTTCAAACTGTCTTATATCAAAAGGTTTACCGATGAACTTGGCCACGTATGGGCCGTAGACTGTGTCCGAGAGGACCCTAATAGCGTCCACCTCATCCTTGGACTTCAGAATCATGTCCAGATTGCTGGAAGTAAGTAGCTTTGATTTCAGCGCCCTGACAAACGAAACTGCAAATGCAAACGAATCCGCTCTACTAGGCAAACCTTGACCCATCCTAGGATCGCTAGATCCTCATTATTAGCTTCCAAACAATCGCTGCTCCGACAGCGAAACCCCCGAACGCACCGAAAAGCGCGAGCAACGCATCAAAGGGCTTACCCAACTCTTTTCCAAGAACATAGCCATAGTACATTAAGAGTACTGTGAGGATCGGAACTATCAATCCAACCGTCAAGGCGAAAAGGATTTTCTTTTGAGCGCCCTTAACTGTCTTTTGTTTGTCACTCGCCATCCGCTCCGCCTCGCGGTTTTTCATCAAAACTCATAAAGGCTCAGGATAAATAATTTGCCTAGAGGAAGATTGTTTGGCAACTCGAAGCGAACTTGGACGAGCATTTTGGTACATGGCGATTACTACGACGGTGCCGATAATGGCATTCTTAGGGTATGCTGTAGGGAAAGAGTACGGGAAAGAGATGGTTGGCGCTTTACTAGGAACACTCCTCGGAATATTTCTCATTTGGTTCGACATACTCAGAGCTGAGAAGCTGATACTTAAGAAGGGCAAGAAGTAGGCTCAGCAAATGTGGGGAAAAGACGATTCAACTTACGCTTACTTAACAGCGAACGTCCGGGCGATCATAGGGAACCTGCTGGAGATCCAAGATTATCACGCTCTTCTAGGATGTTCTAAAGCTATACACGTAGTCGACGTTCTTGTACAGACAGGATATAGACGGCACCTTGAGCCGAGACGATCTCGCTTGGACCTTTATTCTATTCGACAAACCATTCTGGATTCATTTATAACTATTCTTTGGCGGGCGATATCATCCAGCCCGAAGCCTGCAGGTCCTTTACTCTTGTCCTATCGACAGTTGCTTGAAACCTGGAGCCTCATAAATGCGCTTCGAGCTTCATTCTTCCAGCCAAACTTCGCAGCAGAAGCGCAGATCATTCCATGCGGATTATTCGACAGGTCTTTCTACGAAATGAGTTCTCATGATCTCGTAAGAACTCTTGAGCTCATCTCGGGTAAGGAAGGTTTTCGTGAAGGTGCAAAGCAGGTCAAGTTAGCAGTTGAAACAAATCGCTTGGGTCCGCTGTTTGCGATGTTGAGGCACCCGTTGCGGCGACCTCAAGAAGCTGACGCCCCTCCTTGAGGGAACTGGTCTCGGAGGATATCTTAGCGACTTTCCAAGTAATGGCCCTACGGATGAATCTTTAGAGAAGCTTAAGCTGAGTGTCGTTCGAGAAAAGAGCAGACTTGCACTAGCCGGCTATCCCTTTCGCGCGGCGACGGTAATAGCTGCATTGAACCTTAGGCTCATTGAAGTCGCCAACGTAATGCTCTGCTTGATGGCTGTTGAGAGGAAGATCCCTGTTGAGAACGTTTCAAAGTTTATCGTTGTTCCCTGAAGCTGACTCAGCTGAGCGTGATGAAACTGTAGACTCCGATTAGGATCGAAATTGAGAAGACTGTGATCCAGTTTCTTCGACTCCACATGAAGACCTTCCAGCCGTCTAGGGCACCGAATGGTAGAAGGTTGAATATTACCAAGTAAGCGTTGAACCAAGCTCCGAACATTAGAGCATCATATAGCATTCCAATAGGCGAGATAGTGGCGCCTACTAAAAGCGTGACAGACAAGATGACGTTAACAAGGGGTCCGGACAAGGCGGTTCTGCCGACAGTCTCTCTACCTGCGAAACCACTGATGACTACGCTTCCAGGCGCTATCACTTTTAAAGGCAGTAGAACTGAGATCAATGTGATCAATGCGCCCGAGATGCTTAAACGGAACTCCGCCCAAAGCCCGAACTTCTGGGCTGCAAACTTGTGAGCCAGCTCGTGAGCTATGAAACTTAGAATGAAGACTGTGCTTTCGAGGAGAAGCATGACAGGATTAGAGAAGAGAATACTTCGGGTGATGAACGATATTCCTACAAGGGAGACTAAGATGATGCCGAGAAGAAGGTGCTTAAGCTCGATAGAGCTGAACCAGAAGATCTTTGGTCTAGTTACAGGTTGAAACACCGTGGGATACCTGTATTCGACACCGTAGCTACGAATGGGAGGAGACTCGATGGCTGGCGGTTGACGCGGAATCTTCACTCTCCAGTACTCTGAGCACTCATGCCCCTCAGGAAGTCTATGCTCAACGCAGAAGTTTCTTCCGCAATAAGAACACTTGAAAGGAAGATCAACGTCGACTCCACATTTTTCACATTTCACATTGACCTGCTCCAAACGCCACAGAATGGCCCATATATGCCGCCGAGTGAACCCTGGGGATTATCGTCTCTTCCTACGCCAAAGTTTGGAGCTCTCTTCTGAAAGCCCCTCGTGTCTTCTCTCCCAAGCCATGTGTCTCGCATAGTCGTCGGGGCAGAATGCTTTATGGCAGAACTGGCACTCTCGGATGCCGGGATGCTCCTTGCCGCAGGCGTCGCACTTCTTCATCGGAACCACTATCCTATCGTTAAGCGCAACGCCATAAAAAATCCTTCTGAAAGTCAAGCCTTTGCGAAACTTGAGTAAGCCTCTCGTGATCTGAAGAGAAGGCTTAGGGTATATTACAACAAGGAGAATAGATAACGTTAAAGTAGTCAAAAGCATATGCACGATACTGTGTCTCGCCTATGGCATGCCCATATCTTCGAAAGGTATTCCTCGGCCAATCTTGCATAGCAACGATACCTCAAGAACGCTTGAACAAAAGCAAGATAGAGCAACTATGCGCTACAGAGCAAGATTTTAGGTCATGCCCTAAATACATCCTCAAATTCAAAGAGGAAAGTACGCCCTTCAAGCTTTGAAGAAAGAGGCGCTAGCAATACAGAACTAGACAGGTATGCACAGTATCACTTCGAGCAGATCAAAAACACAACGGGATATCGCGAAAGAACTATTCGACTCTAATAGCTTCCCTTAACCCTTCCTTCGGATATTGATAAACGTGAATCTTCCCGCTGTCGAGCATAGTAGCCACCTTTTCTTCAACTTCAAACTTCTTCTCAGTCTCCACTGGCACTCTTGAAGTAACCATATCGTCATTGACTAGTCTAATCTCATACCTCAAGATTCCACCTATGAAGCGTATTCTCTCAACCACGCCCGGTAGGAAATTCAGGTCGGCGGGTGCATAAGATTCCAACTTGATGTTCTCAGGTCTGACTGCAATTATGACCCTTTCTCCTTCCTTCCATGCTGTAGAATTTACCTCGATCAGTAGC
>CAZHMI010000062.1:0-11241 GCA_964533795.1 uncultured Candidatus Bathyarchaeia archaeon | reverse complement strand
CCCGATTTAAAGGAAGGCTAATCCAGAGAACGGTGATAGGCGTAGCCCTCCTAGCATCGGCTTTCTTAGTTATCTCTTGAAGCCGAGTCTCGCTTGTGCTCAGGTTTCGCATGACAGGTAATGATCTATTGTCGATGACTGTTCCCTTACTGCACCGATTGGACAACAGGTAAATTTCAGCTGAATCCAAAGGACCTACTCAGAATACACCGTCGGGACTTGCTACGGCTCAACAACGAGAACGGTATACAACTAGTCAGCTCTCTCAGAGTTGAATGCTCCAAGCTTTGTAGGCTTCGAAGATCCTTCGCAGTTCTTCCACCGGATCTTCATGGTAGTCAACTCTCAAATCGATGAAAGGTCTAACGCCTCTATACTCAGGCCGCTTCATGACAAGGAGAGCTGCAGATCTTTTGCCCCTCTTGTCGCCCCCTGCCTTCTGCCCAGCTTCAAGAGCCTTCAACAATCTCTCCTCGAGTTCCCCGGCGCTGGCTTCGAATGCTTCAGCCGTCGCCTCTATGACTTGCGCGCCGACAAGCATGTTACCTGCGACTGCGTAGTTCTCGCCTGTCAAGTGTCCTTTCCAGTCTACACATGCTTTTCCTGTGAAGGCTGCGGTTCTACCTTGAGCATCGATCATTATCACTTGTCTAGACTCGCTTTCAGGATCGTCCTTTAACATTCTCTGCAGTGCCTCTTGCGGTGAGAGACGTGATCTCAAGAGTTCGAGACCACGGGTCCCATAGATCGTATTGGTCAAAGCTTGAGTTGCAATCGCGCCGACACCTGCCTCAACCCAAGGAACTACACTCCCCACGGCCGGAATGGCAGTTGCTACGCATACGCCTAACTCATTTGTCCTAGGGCATCTTGCAACTAAGGAGAAGGTTGCGGTTAATTGCTGAATCAAGTTTCTCAACGTATTCTATGAGAGAACCATTTTAAAGACGCCCTCGAATCTATTTAAGACAGTTCCCTGAAGGTAGATGTTCTGTGGGCCCATGGTCTAGTGGTTAGGACGCCACCCTCACAAATGCTCTAGATGAACCCGTCTGGATTGTTGAGATCGGTGGAAGTCCCCGGTTCGATCCCGGGTGGGCCCACTATTCCGATCGAAGTTGTTTCTGAACGGCCGCACTTCACGGATGAGGCGTACAGGTCTCTCCGGCTTCCTTTGCCGCTACTTCCGCTTGCGAAAGGCATCTGGTTCTAAGTTCTCGCGAGCGCGCGTTCAAAACTCATCTTTGTCAAAGACTATTTTGTGGAGACTCGAATATAGACGCCTCAATATGTAGCGATTTCTATATAGGCTCCAATCTTGCGCATTCTGCAGAGGAAATGCAGCGAAGTAGAAGCTTCTAAGCAATACTGTCCGTCGTCGGTATACACCTTTCCTTCTACTAGTCAATTTGCAAAACGATTTAAGAACAAGGATAAGTTTGCGAGATGTCTTTGTGGGTCAAAGGCAATCGATTCTTGCTTGTGTTTTCGGGAGAGTAAGCGCAGTCAGAAGGTACTAGTAGATAAAAGGAACGCCCAACTCTTGGAGCTCTCCTTTCACTTTCCTGTAGAGTTTCATGTAATCGTCCTTCGGGGTTATTTTCCTTGTATCATAGCATTCTTGGAATGTTTTTCCCAGCGGGGCTTCAGCTATCTCCTTCTCATATTTGGACACTATCATCTTAGTAAGCTCGTTTGCTTCTGATCGCTTAATGCCAGATTCCGCTGCTCCGCATCCGACTTCGCAAGCCATCTTGGCTTCCATCGGCGTAGCTCTATTCCTGTACTTGTTTCTAGCAACGGCTATCTCCCAGAGATTCGCCCCAGAGACAACGCTCACTAGACCATGCGCTGCAGCTTCATATAGGACCATTGGAGTGCAAGGGCCAGCAGCGGCGAATCCGTTCGATAGAGAAATCAATGGCGTATTCCTAGCTAGTGCCTGATATACCACGCTTATCCCCCAGAGTAGCTCCCTCGTCGTATTATGCATGTGTTTGATGTGAAATGGGAAATAGGTCTGGTAGTGAGCTTGATTTACCATTAAACCTTGAATATGGTATGCTGTTCCAACTACGGCTGTACCCTCAGCCCCTCCGCAAAAGCCTCCGAGAATTGGACCCGTCAACGCGCCGACAAAGCAGCCGTACTGATGAAAATGAACCATCTTGTTCAATAACGAGAAATCCACTTTCAACTCCGATATGGAAGCAACAAATCTACCGTCTGTCAATCTCTCGCCCCAAACAGGGTTACTGGCTGCTATCTGAGCCGCATCGGATTGAGCGGTTCCCACGCTTTGCAGGAAAATACCTGGCCTCCCAACTCTCCTCGCAGCTTCTCTAAACATCATAGCGTGAGCCACTGAGCCTTTCACTTCAAATGGCGCACCAGCCTTAATGCTTCTACCTTCGACTTCTTCCAGGATTGGAGCGCATACGCCGTCCGCAAGAGGCTCTTGTAAGTATGCCATAGACATTGGGACAAAAAGTTCCTCGTCGCAAGTAATGTCAGGACTGAATAGGCAGAATGGCTTTGCTCCATCCTCTATTTTTCTGTGATACAGTTCTCTTGAATCTCTACCGTAACCTAGAACGAATTTGCCAGGAAAGTTCTTCATAGCTTCTCTTATTTCGCTTTCATCGAACAAGATCCTTCTGTGAGTGCTCGTACAGTATGTTCCAACTTCCAGATACAGTTCAAGGGCGGCTCTCCAAACATCATCTGCCAGAGAATCGTCGGAGGGTATGACGTTTTCCGGATCGAATTCTATTTGGTATATCTTTATCATGTCCCGGAGTTTCGGAAGCAGTATCTTGAGTTCGAAGTCTTTTTCTAAGCAAATCGGTCCAGTTTCAGCTCTCTCCAATACTTCGTTTATTCTCCAAGGAGGAACCACAAGATCACCTATCTCGGATGAGTGCTTGAGCTAGCCTGACTCCCTGTTCAGCTGTTTCAGCCCATCCGTCCGCTCCAATTTCTTCAGCCCACTCCCTTGATGTTGGAGCGCCTCCTACCATAACGATATACTTGTCCCTTAACCTCATCTCACTCAAGAATTCTATTACTTCTCTCTGCGCCGGTCTTGTAGTTGTCATCAAAGCAGATAGGGCTATTATATCCGCTTGCACCTCTGTCCCCTTCTCAACAAAATTCATTGAGTCCACATCTCTCCCTAAATCATAAATATCGAAACCGTTCGCCTCTAGCAACAGGGCTAATATGTTCTTTCCAATGTCATGAATGTCGCCTGAAACGGTCCCTATGATCACTTTCCCGATTTTCCTAGCCTTAAGCTTCTCTTTGCTATCTTCCTTCATTTCAGCGGTTAGAACACGCACCGCGGCCTCCATAGCCGCAGCTGCGCACAAAAGCTCTGGTACGAAATACTCTCCTCTTTCAAATTTCTCCCCCACCAATCTCATGGCTGAAGAAAGAGTCTTCTCGATTACTTCTAGCGGATCCGCACCTGCTTTCAAAATCTCAATTGCAGTTTTTTCAGCAGCTTCCTCTTGACCGCTAATGACAAGTTCCTTCAGTTTTTCATTCAATGTTCCTAAGCTCAATCGAGTTATCCCTTCGAACCTTTTTAGGCTTGACCGCGTGTTTATAACGGTTTCCAACAACATAAGACAGATTTTTCACTGAATATTCGAATCTCTCGAAAACCGACTATTTTGCAGCAAGTAAGAATAGGGTGCTTCCGAGGCATGGACTGATCCGAAGTTTGGCGGAATTCAGATCTGAAGATTCAGATTCTTCAAATCGGCTACAACGCTATTGTATATGCTATTGTACTCAGAAGTGGGTGTTAAGGTTTTCAGGTCATAGCACTCGCGGAAACTCTTGCCAACCGGCGCATATCTGATACGGTCTCGATATCTTTTCAAGACCTCCTTAAGTAGTTCATTTGCATCCTCCAGTTTCATACCTGATGCAGCGTGACCCGCTTCAGCAGCCATCCTGGCTTCCATTCCGCTGCAATGATCGAGGTACTTGTTCTTCGCTACTTCAACAGCCATCAGGTTCAAACCCGAAACCGTACCTGCGACGGCGTAAGCCGCCGCCTCGTATAAGACCATGTGAGTGCATGGCCCAGATGCCAGTTCACCAGCAATAGCCATTAGCAAATGCGTGTTTCTACTAACAGCTTGACCAACCACGCTAATCACCCACAAGAGCTCTTGGACTGTGTTGCAGAGATAAGTTATGTGAACTGGAAAGCACATGTGATAATGCGGTTGGTAGATCAAGCTGTTTTGAAGCGCGTTAGCGACCGTGACAACTGCAGTTCCCTCAGGACCTCCTGAATACCCGCCCATGATAGGCCCGTACAAGGCTCCGATAATATTACCACTGCTGAGCAGATGAGCTACCTTATTCAGCCTTTCATAATCAGTTTTCAACTCTGGTAATGAAGCAACCAAGAATCCATCCGTCTTTCTGACTCCGAACTCCGGTCGGTTCGCCGCAATAATAGCCGCTGTCGATTCAGCGCTACCAATAACATTATGTACGCCTAATCCTGGCCTGCGTACGTCTATTGCTGCCTGTCTGGTCAAAATCGCATTCAAAATGGCTGCATAAACCTCAGAAGGACTACCGCTCCTTATCGTCACCCCGTTTACGGAGTTTAGACCGATACCTCCGCTGAACGTGTTAGCCAATCGCTCTTTTGCGTAGCTTCGCAGGACATCAAGATAAATATCCTCAGAAACTGGGCTGCCAGCTCCAAACATGCAAAAAGGAGGTCTTTCATCCTCAACCTTTCTCGGCGTAATTACGGAAGCGTCCGATCCTTCTCCAAACGTCAATTCATTTGGCGATTGCTTCACAGCATACTCAAGGTCTTTCTCTTCGAATCTTACATATCTTCGTGCATCAATGACGTATGTCCCAACTCTAAGGCATAGTTCAAGAGCAGCTTCGTAAACATCGTCAGCTAGGCTACAGTCAGCCGGTATAACAATGCTTGGATCATATTTTACTTCGTGAGCTTTCACCACCTCCCGCAAAGCAGGCGTCAGTAGCTTAACATCAAAATCACGCTCTAAACAGACAGCCCCTTTCTCGATACTCCTCACGATGCTCCAGAAATTCGCTGACCGTTCAAGAAATCGCTCCCAAACTTCTCGGGTGTTTTTCAGGGATCCCCCTCTGCCCATTTCATAGCGCCAACCGTTCCAGTTTGCTGTTGCAGTAACATAAAACTTTACAAAGGCAATTCCATCACAGTTCTTGAGACATATCCCGAGGATAAGCGGCTTATCTTGTGAGATTATGAGACCAAGGTCAGTTTACGCAACTCGATGTCGACGAGGAGAATCTTATAAGCGGGCACTCTCAAGTCTCTTCGAGTCGTTCGGAGGGATCAAGAACTTTCTTCATGATCGTCATAGAGTCTTGATTAAACCGAATGTGAATTTCGCGACGAAGAAGAGAGGCGTCAACACAGATCCGGCTTTAATCGAAAGCTTGGTTCAATTGCTTATGGATTCAGGAGCGGACGAGGTTGCGATCGGTGAAGGTTCAGGGATAGAGTCGGATACCTCAAGGATCTTCCAGACTACAGGATATGACAAAGTTGCTGAGAAGACTGGTGCGAGACTTGTCGATTTCGATCTTTCAGAGAAAGTGAAGGTCGAAGTGCCCGATGGGCTAGCTTTACACGACCTTGAGGTCCCTAAGCCTCTCTTCGATTATGATGTCCTAGTAAACGTTCCTGTGGCGAAAACAAGCATCTGCACAACCGTGACTCTTTGCCTCAAGAACCTAATGGGAATACTATCCAAGCGATATAAAGTCAAAGCTCACCTCTCAAGGCTGAGCCAAGCCATAGTTGACATCTACAAGGGATTGAAGCCTGAATTGAACATTCTGGACGCTACTGTAGGAATGGAAGGATTTGGCCCAATCAGCGGAACGCCGAAGAGGATGAACTGGATACTAATGAGCAGATATGCTGTTGAGCTTGATTCGATCGCTACCAAACTCATGGGTATAAAACCGAGAGATGTGGAACATCTTAGACTTGCAGGTGAACAAGGACTAGGTACGATGAATGTTAGTGAGATCGATTTGAGGGGAGCAGACCTTAGGAAGGACGCTGCTCGATTCATTGCTCCTAGTTCAGCTGCAAACATTCCTAAAGGAGTCAGTCTCAGTCTGGGGAAGGCTTGCAGTAACTGCGTAGCGCCCTATAACGTAGCTGTCTTCCGTATAGACAAGAATGGAAGGTTGACTGACCTAAAAGGGTTGGAGATACTGATGGGAAGAGGAGTTAAGCCTTCAGCGCGAGGAAAACGAACTCTAGCGATAGGTAACTGCTGCAAACCGATCCAAGACAAGGTGGACAGCTATGTACCGGGATGTCCTCCGCCCGGGATACTGATAGGCGACTCGATTAAGGTTCTCTGCGGCATTGAAAAGGAACCCACGAGATATATGAGAAGATGGCATGAGCTTATGAAGCAAATTACCTGATGACAAAGAGGATCCTGTATGATTTCCAAGTGAATAGGTGAGAGAGACTAGTTTACGATGTCTCCGCAGCGGACGCAGTATTTAGCCCAATCGACCTCATAAAAGTCGTCAGACTCGGTTATTACAAGCGTATTCCTCAACTTGTGTCCGATCCCATTGCAAACTCTCTCCAGCAAACTCATCTTCGAACGCCTGCAAGAAGCACTGGTTTTCCTGCTTAAAAGCGATAGGTAGAAAATCGATATATTTACCGAAAATCGGCTCACAACACGATTATGGATTTGTAGGGGCGCACCGAGAGATAGGTCTGGATAGCAGATTACGCAAGCCCAGCAAGAGCAGCTTCAAGAACCAAGGCCGCAACGGCGCCAAGTACAACTGCAAGAATCACCTTTACGTTGAATCTTTGGTGAGCTTCCGGAAGGAGCTCCCCTGCTCCTATGAAAACGAATTCCCCTGCAACGAAAGCGACAATCAACTGATAGTATGCGCTTGAGACAAGGAATGAGAAGAATGCTCCCAGAGGATAAAGAACCGCGCCGACCGAGAGGACGGCGAGGATTCTGTTCAATCCGTAGCCTGAGTTTCTCATGACGATAGTGCTTGTTGCTCCTTGCGGAATCTCATGGGCGATTACAGCTACTGCAATGATTGTGCCCAGTGTCGGGTCGGTGAGGTATCCAGCGGCAATGGCGATGCCGTCGATGAAGTTGTCTCCGCTTATTCCAATTAGAGAGACCCATGTCATCCCTCTTCCCTCGCATTCATTTCCGCCACAAGCATGAATCATAACGGCTCTCTCCAAAAAGTAGAAAATGAAGAAGCCCAATACGGCTAAGAGATAGTTGTTTTCAATGTCGGCTTCAGGAAACATCTCAACCAAAGCCGCTGTCACGACGACGCCTGAAGCGAATCCGACCATGTACCGGTTTATTCTTTCTCCAATTCTTGGGTGGAGCGGAAGCAATCCACTCAGGATTGTTGCAATTCCTGCTAGCGCAGCGTAAAAGATTTGGAGCATGAGGAAGGCTAGTTCACGCGACATATAAAATTAGCAGCGATATTGCAACGTTTGCCGACAGTTTAGCCTCTGAAAGCTTCGACTATCCACTCGCGAAGAAATAGATCGAATCAACGGAACAGCTGACAGGAACGTAGGCTACATGATTGCGCTGAGCTTTCTATTTCTTAGACCTAGGACTTGATATATCCATTTAGCTCGGCTGTAATTGCTGACGGTATGGGAATATCTTTCATAGTGTGCAAACCTGGCGGCGCGTTCATAACCTTCGGAATAGAGTTTATGATCATGGCTGTTGTTCCTATATCGCCGTGAATTCCGCCTTCAATCTTCACTTTTAGGTCCGGCAGGCCCTCTATCTCAGTCAAGTCATATTCTTCCTCCACTTCAGCGTGGGATATGAACTCAAGCTCTATGACTTTCTCACCACCTTTCACACCGTAGGCAGCGCTCTTCAATCCGGCCACACCGCCTTTCTCAACGGTCGTATAATTGGTCTGTATCGTCCTGCTAGCTATAACGGGTTCGGCAGGTAAAACGACTATTTCATCGAGTCTCCATCCTAGAGAGTCCGCTATCATAGCGATAGACACATCCAAGCCAACATGCCCTGTGATCTCCTTCCTGTCGATCTTTTCTTTGAACTCCTCTTCAGTCAGGCCCACCCCAATCTTCTTTTGGTAAGGTATCCTCCTTTTACCGGAATTCATCATCCGTGTAACCTTTATCCGCTTCACCTCCAAGCATGGCCCCGTCAATGTTATAGGTAGAGTATCCATCAAGAAGCCGGGGTTTATTCCTGTAGCCAGAACCGAGACTCCATACTTTTTAGCGATTTTGTCCAACTCCTCCGCAATAGCTCTATTCTTATGGTATGGGTAGGCCAACTCCTCGCATGTTGAAATTACATTCACACCTTCTCTCAGGCACGCACTTATCTGCGGATACACATGCTTAAGGCTTGACGATGTAGCATGAATAACTATGTCAGGTTTAACTCCCAAGAAAGCCTTCCTTACATCCTTAACCACATTCAAACCGAGCTTGTAAGATAAGCCTAATACTTCTCCCAAATCCCTTCCAACTTTCTCATCAGCTATGTCTACTGCTGAGACTATCTCTACGCCTTTCTTCTGAAGCAAAGCTTTAGCTATCATGCTTGAAACCGCTCCAACACCGAACAAAGCTACCTTAACCGATCTATCCACTCATCATCACCGCCATGACTCTAGGGCTTGTCGTGATGCTTCTTCCCTGTATACTCTCCGAACAGCTCCATAACCTCCTTCGTTATAGGTCCAGGTTTCCCTTCGCCTATCTTAACCTGATCGATGGTTACAATCGGCATAACCTCATGGCCAGATGATGTTAAGAAGGCTTCATCGAGAGACGGTATTTCAGAAATTTTTACGAACCTATACTCAACGGGTATCCTTCCGTTGACTAGTTCCAGAACTGTTCTACGGGTTATCCCATCTAAAACACGGCTTCCAGCGGTGATTACCCTCCCGTCTTTAACCGCGAAGAAACTGGATATTGTACCCTCATACAAAACTCCGTCGCAGGTGTAAATCGCATCTTCAGCGCCTTCCTGTCTAGCCTTTCTCAAGGCTCTGATGGCATGAATATAGTTCAATGTCTTAGCCTCAGGGATCTCCCTTTTTGCAGGAAACGTTATGACCTTGATACCTTCCGTGAAGAACTCTCGAGGGAATACCGGTGAGGGTTTAACCATTATCATGAGGCTTGGTCTACCGGAAGGAGTGAAAGTATCTGGACTCTCCCCGCCTGTGATTACGATCCTTATACCCTTCTCTCCTTCAGGGTTTCTCAGCAAAGTCTCATGAATGAGCTCGGCTAGCTCCTCCTTGCTCCACGGAAGGTCAAGCTCAATAATCCTCGCGGAATTCTGCAGCCTTTCCAAGTGCAGTTCTAACCTGAAAGGCTCACGGTTGTAAGTCATCGTGAAGTCGAAGACTCCATATCCCCTAAGGAGACCTAGATCCGAGACTGCCACTGACGCTTGACTTTCAGGAACAAACCTACCATTGACATAGAACACCGGCTCGCCCATAGGATATTCCCCACGATCAATCTGAAGAGTATAGGAGAACTGGAACGTTTTTATTAGTTATGCTGCAAACCTAATCCAGTCGACCCCATCCATTGGCACTACGCTCACTTTCGCCCCTCTCGGTCACTTATATCATCTTACATGCCACTGCGTTCTCTAGGCGACATAACTTGGGAAGAACCATCCCATCATACCGTCTGGCATTGGAAGAAGAGATTAAGGCTTGGAAAGGTTTCCAAGATGCGCTTAGGGCTCCAGACCGCGAGATCTTTGAGAACATGCTCGATCAATGTAGGCTCTATGCTTCGGCGGGCGGCATGGCGGTAAGACCGAAGATAATTGAAACCATGTTTATGACTGTTCTATTCGCACATCATAAGATGCTCAAAGAACTCGGTAGCATCCTACAGCAGATTCGTGAAGAGAAGACTACGCTTAGCAATGAGCCGAAAGAGAGTGAAAATTCAAAGAACACTAGCCTTCAGCCATGAACTTTACGAATTCATCCTTTGATCTAGGCTTCAGCGTGTAGTTATGCTTCTTCTCGTAACCAAGTTTTGAATACGGTTTATCGCCATAGTCGTGTCCAGGATATACTTCAAGCTCATCATCCAGTTTCACCAATTTACTGAAGAGACTGTCGTAGAGTTCTTCCGAGCTTCCTCCTGGGAGATCTGTTCTTCCACACTCGCCAATGAAAAGGGTGTCTCCTGTCAAGATCTTATCTTCAACCAGTAAACTGATTGCGTCAGGCGAATGTCCTGGTGTATACATTATTTTGATCTTGAGCTCTCCAACTGAGATTACGTCTCCATCTTCGACCGCGAGATGTTTCATCGCTCCAGCTTTCTTATGCATGACTATCTTTGCGCCTGTCGCATCAGCTAATTCCCGACTGCCCGAGATGTGATCTGAGTGAGAGTGAGTGTTGATGACGTAGATGATCCTTAAGCCGTTGTCTTGGGCTAGACTCAGGATTCTCTCGACTGCTCCAGCCGGATCTACTACAGCAGCCAACGCGGTCTTCTCATCTCCTATAAGATAAGCGAAGTTTCTTAACATCTTAACCAGTACTTGAATGAATATCATAGCGCACGCGCCACGAGAACGATTCTCGAAGACTTTGGAGTGAAAGTCTGCAGTGTACGGAGATTATCATACGCAGCCAGCACGGTCCAGCCTGCTCTACGCAGCATTCTAGCCAACTCGACTATACCTTTGACGATAGGCTCAGGTTGATGCCACATATGGTTCAGAACTACGAGAAAAAGCTCTCCCCTTTGAACGGAGAAGTCATCAATCCATTGAGATCTATTTTCAAAATGTGATTTCCCACCACAGATTCTGCCGCTTGACGACTTCAAGTTGATGCCTATCGACGAGTTACACAATCTATTTATAATGAATGTAGTGTACTTTCTGCACCAAAATTTAGGAGACAAAGGCGATTGAAGTTTCGCTCAAGAATTTGGACTTGCGCAGCTCTCTGCATTTTCTTCATAGCTTCATCAACCCTTCTAACGGTTTCTCAATACTCGCAAACAGTTTCAGGAAACTCAACCGTGTCGGGTTTCCCCGATGTTCCGCAACCCAGCTCTCCGATTCTAACAGACATTCCGCTACAAGTGAATATCATATTCATGGGAATTCCGGAAGGCTTGAT
>CAZHMI010000061.1:0-11380 GCA_964533795.1 uncultured Candidatus Bathyarchaeia archaeon | reverse complement strand
CAATAGCCTACTACTCTTATTCAAAATGGGTCAAGAGCTGGAGAGACCTCCCAGTCCTCCTAAACTTCTGGAACTCCGTCCTCAGAGCTGAGATAAAGATGACGAAGCCTTTCATCAGAACGAGTGAGTTTCTATGGCAGGAAGGCCATACGGTCCACGCAACAAAGGAAGAAGCGGACAAGGAGGTTATGTTGACATTGGGCATATATAGGGAACTGGTAGAAGGCTCCCTAGCCATACCTGTTCTTGCCGGTAGAAAGACGGATAGAGAGAAGTTCGTCGGAGCGCTCTACACAACAACCCTCGAAGCCTTGATGCCTGATGGAAAAGCGCTTCAAATGGGGACATCCCACAATCTCGGACAGAACTTCTCAATTCCTTTCGGCATCAAGTACATCGGGAAGGATGAGAAAGAACATTATGCTTGGCAGACGTCTTGGGGAGTCTCATGGCGGTTAATAGGGGCGCTTATAATGGTACACGGAGATGACAGAGGACTGGTATTGCCGCCCGAGATAGCGCCGATACAGATCGTTGCCATCCCCATATACTACACCGAGGATGAGCAGAGACTGGTCTATGAAGAGATTCGAGAAGTTTCCAAGTCACTTCGCCAAGCAGGTTTCATCGTGCACGTTGATGACAGGGAGCAGTACACGCCTGGCTGGAAGTTCAATGAATGGGAGTTGAAAGGAATTCCTTTGAGGATTGAGATGGGACCTAGAGATATCGAGAAGAGACAGGTCACCTTGGCGAGGAGAGATACGTTTGATAGAATCTCGATACCTAGAGAAAAACTGGTCGAGGAAGTTAGCAAGACGCTTGGCGAGATTCAGAGAAACCTCTTTGAAAGGGCGAGGAGCTTTCTCGAGGCGAATACCAGGAAGGCGGACAACTATGACGAATTGAAGAAGATTGTTGAGGACGGAGGTTTCGTCAAAGCATGTTGGTGCGGAGATACAGCATGCGAAACACGGATCAAAGAGGAGACGGGCGCCGATATACGGCTGACACCGTTTGAAAGAGAGGAACCCTTCTCTAGATGCGTCCGCTGCGGGAATGAAGCTCGAGAGGTAGCATACTTCGGTAGAGCATACTGAAGCACAAAGCCGGTTCCGCGCGTTAGACCTTCTCGATCTTCTCCATTATCTCGACCGCTCTCTCTTCAGCCTCGCCTCTAGTCCCGAAGCATGAGGGCCCTACACCCTCAACTACGTAGGAGGCCGCGGCGGAGGCGAGTGCAGCTGACCACAACAAATCCCTGGTTCTTACATATTCAGCCAAGAACGCACCTGCGAATGCGTCCCCCGATCCCGTAGGGTCGACCACTTGCAGGGGCGAATACGCAGGCACCTTGTAGAACGCATCTTCCGAAGCCAGCAATGCTCCGCGTCCTCCCATCGTTGCCATACAAATTCTCGGTCCTAGGCGCCTCGCCTTCGACAAGCCTTTCCTCAAATCCTTCGTCTGAGTCGTCAAGAGAAGTTCTTTACTTGAAGCCTTCAGAACATCCACCTCTTTGAAAAAGGCCTTGTCAAGCCATCTTCTCGGGCGAACGTGACCAGCTCGGTCGAAGCTTCGAAGAAAACCTTGAGGGTCGAGCGAGATCAACTCTCCGCAACGGCGCAGACCTAATGCTGCTTCGAGAGAGATCTCATCGGCTATGGGTGCAATATGGACGGCTTTCGCCTTGAGTTCCGACGGCAAATCTCCGAGACCGATCGGCTTGCATCGCGCTACGAGTTGAAGCTTTCTCGAGGTGTCACCGTATTCGATTTTGAATCTGGTTGTAAGTCCACTTGACCTCTTGACTCCTCTAAGATCAACCCCGTTTCGACTTAGCCAAGAGACATATTCATCAGGGAAGTCTGCTCCGACCTTCGATATCACTGCGACTTCCGCGCCTAGAGCCTTCGCCGATAAGGAAACGTAGGTCGGGGGTCCTCCGAGCGTCCATCTAGACTCGAGACCTTCCCTGACGATCCAGTCGAGAGCGAAGTGCCCTACCGTCACCAAGTCATACAATCCGGTTCCGCACTCTTAAGGTACCGCAATGTTTTAAGCAATCTCGCTTGATTTAAGGTGTGGAGACGTGAAATATTCTTGGGCAAGAAGAGGAAGTCGCGGGGAAGAAGTAAGGGCGGAAAAGGAAGAAGTGAACTTATCCAATGTAGCAATTGTGGCATGCTCGTTCCTAGGGATAAAGCTAAGCGAGTCACCACATGGGTTTCACTGGTTGAACCGTCTTTGGCTAGAGAGCTTAGGTCGAAAGGAGCTTATATCGCTAGGCAGCCCGTGGTGAAACACTACTGCGTCTCATGCGCAGTTCACTTCGGAGTCTCAAAGGTTAGGGCGCGCGAAGAGAGACGCTTCCGAGAATAGCCATTCCCTTCCTTTCCAGTTCCCACTTTTCGTATTTGAGAATCACCCTCGAAAGAATCAGGCTTACAGATAGAGTTACGATAGCTCTACCCGAGCACGCCAAACTCTATGAAACAAGGTCAATGTCGCAAGGAAGCCGATCACCATCAAACCGAACTCGATCTGACCTATGAAGGTCGCCACGGCTAAAATTATTATCCTTTCAGGTCTCTCAGCGATGCCTACACCTTCCATTTTAGCACCTTCAGCCTCAGCTTTGGCGCGAACGTAACTCACCATCAATGAAGAAACCAAGGCGACGAGTCCCCAGAAGAGTGAAGATGAGCCGCCTAGAATTATGCCGGAGTATACGAATACCTCCCCGATACGGTCGAAGACTGAGTCGACTACGCCTCCGAACCTTGTAGCCTGCCCGTAGACTCGCGCCATGGCGCCGTCCAGTGCATCGAGCAATCCTGAAAGCAGCAGGAAGATCGGCGCGACCCATAGGATCCAAGGCCGTATTGCGAGCATGTAGTATAAGACGCCGGATAGGAACGCGCAGACAAGTCCCAGTAGACTCAATGAGAATGGATTGAGCCCAAGACCATGTAGGGATTTCGCGAGGAGACTCAACGCGTCTTCAACCTTTTTCCTCAGCTTTGTTAGCAGGATCGGTCAACCTCACTGCGGTTTTCGCTTCGAGGACGTCCGCTATGTTCTGCCAAGAACGCTAACGAGAGAATCCAGCTCCTCGACGGTGTTATAGAAGTGGGGTGATACTCTTATTCCGCCGCCTCTTAAGGATACGGCTACCCGTTTCCTTCGAAGACGGTTCATAACCGCTGAAAGGTTTCGAACCTTCAAATTAACTATCCCAGCTCGTCGGTTTGGATCGATTGGGGTGTTGAGCTCTACGCCAAGGCCCTTCATCTCCTCAATTAGATATCCGGTTAAGCCAAGTATCTCTTCCTCTATCCTTTTCGGGCCTACCTTCAACAGCAGTTCGAGAGCGGCTCTCGCTCCGATGAACCCTAGAAAGTTCGGGTTTCCAGGCTCAAATCTCGTCGCGGTCCGCGAAAACGTCAGCGGTCTCAGGTTGAAATCAAAAGGCTTCTGTATGGAGTGCCATCCGATAAGCGAAGGTTGAGACATCTCGATTAGCGCTTTCCTAACGAAGAGGAAACCGGTGCCGTGCGGTCCTAGAAGCCATTTGGAACAACCGCACGTCAGCACATCTATCCCCTGTTTCTTCACATCGATTTCCAAGGCGCCAGCAGACTGTATAGCGTCAACGACCATGAATCCACCATGCTCGTGAACAATCTCCGCGATCGATGCGATGTCATGCTTCAAACCGTTCACATATGAGACATGGCTCAAAGGCACTGCAACTGTATCGCGGTCAATACGTCTCTCAAAATCTTCCGCTGTGATCATCCCTTTCTTACTTCTCACGTAGCGGACGGCAAACCCTTGCTTCTCTCTCGCAATCCACGGGTAGAAGTTTGCGGGAAACTCCAAGTCGTTCAGGATAATGTTGCCCTTCCGACCTGCGCACACAATCTCGGCTGCTAGACTGACTCCTGCAGAGGTATTAGAAACCATCGCGACTTCATCCGGATCCGCGTGAATAAGTCTCGAGAAGAGACTCTTAGCTCTCGACACATGATCATACCATTTCATCCAATCAATTCCTTCATTTGACCATTCGGACAGAAACTGTTGAACCGCCTTCGAGACCGCCGTTGAGCAAGGACCGTTTGCCGCATGATCTAAGTATATCATTCGCCTAGTGACAGGGAACATTCTTCGAAAACTCTTCAAACCCATAGTGAATACCTCTCCAGAAACCGTCGGGTACGCGTTTTGCGCTTTAGGTATGCATTTTGCTTATTTACGCTTTCTGAAGAGCGGAGTTGAAGATGATCAAGGACCGGTTCCGTGAGCACTGGCGAAATCCTTGCCAGAGATCGTGAAAGCTCTGGCGGAGAGAACTTCTCCATGAAGGGACTCGCAAAGGGGGGTATGGTAGGGGGGTCTTGGAAAGGCTTGCGGGAGAGCTTACGGCGTGAACAGACACCTACACGCCCTTATCCAAGCATCTCACGAGAGACTTGAAAAATAAGGGATCCCTTATTTTTTCATGTTGCGAACGACAGGGCCCCTCATATACTAGGGGGGTCCCGGAAGGGCTCTCGAAAGAGCTGTGATAGGCTCCGGGTACACTCTTCAGCATTAGACCGGGACTAGCTGGTTCCAGCCGCGGTTGCCACGGTGACCTCGTATAACATGATATTCTGAGCTCTTCAACGGAGAAGAGTCTAGAGGATCCTTGAAATGTATTCGGATGGCAAGTGCGCTTTACCGAGCGAAACCTTGATGCTAGGGCTAGAGGTCACGTTTTCCTTGGGTTCCGGCGTCATCACCAGTGAGAGGCGGTTTTTGCAGCTGGAAAAAGGTTTGGCAGGGAGATCGCCGCCCGCTGTTCCAAAAACCGTTAATTACGCAACTCACTATGTATTCCATCATTACTGGGCTCTGGTGTGAAAATGGGCAAGATAGGGAAAGGTATTCGCTGCAACATTGTTGGATGTGATCAGCAGGCAGCTAGGTCGATTTCAGCAGAGAGAGTCGCTCAAGCGGGCTTGAACATCGGCGGAGCTAGAAGGGGCTATCTCTGCCGAGCACACTACAGAGAACTCAAGAAGAGATTGAAGAAAGACAAGATGATTGAGAAGTGGAAGATGATGAAGTAGGTTGTGAGATAGATGCGAATTCTCCTAATTCACGCTGATCATTTCGAGTACGAAGTCAAGGATGAGGCTGTGAAAGGTCCGGAGCCTGTTCTCGAATCAAATAGGAAGGACGCTGTGGACGATGTGCTTGTCGCGTTCTGCACAGTGGAGAAATCGGATGAAAAGAATCCGGACCAGATCGCCGCCAAGGCTACGGAGTCGATTAAGGAGGTAGCTGTATGGGTGAATACCAAGAGCATCATGGTCTATCCTTACGCTCATCTCTCAAGCGACCTAGGATCGAAAGAGTATGCGATACCTCTTCTCCAGAGGCTTGGAAGCTCCCTTCAAAGTGAAGGATACGATGTCAAGAGGAGCCCATTCGGATGGTATAAGAGCTTCGAGATTCGATGTAAAGGCCATCCGCTCTCAGAACTTTCCAGAACGATACTGGTTGAGGAGGCTAAGAAGGAAGCTGCACCGGTTAAGACGGAATACAAGATTTTGAGCCTCGATGGAAGAATCTATGAGCCGGACGCTTACCCGTTCAAGCGGAATGAGAAGGAATTCAAAGCCTTGGTAGAGAAAGAAGCTTTGAAGATAGGCCTTGCCGGAGGCGAAACAAGGCTGATAGAGTATTGCAAGAAGTTCGGCATAGAATGGGAGTCCTACTCAGACACAGGTCACATGAGGTATGGCCCAGAAGCCACGCTCATCTTCGATCTCATAGCTGATTACTCTTGGCAAGTTGCAAATTCCTTTGACATGCCAGTTCTCCAGGTCAGAGGGACGAACATGTTCGATCTATCGGTCAAAGCTGTTAAGGAGCATGCGAACCTTTTTGGAGCACGCTTATACGAAGTCAAGGTAGATGAGAAGAGGTTCGTTATGCGGTATGCTGCTTGCCATCAACAGTTCGCCATGGTGAAAGATTGGGCGTTAAGCTATAGGAATGTCCCCTTCGGAACTTTCGAAGTAGCCGACAGCTATAGACTGGAGCAGAGCGGAGAGCTGCTGCTTTGCTTTAGAGTTAGAAAGCTTCACATGCCCGACCTCCACATCTACTGTAAGAACCTTGAAGAAGCAAAAGAAATGTCTATGAAAACTCATGAGAAGATCTATCAAGAAATTAGGAAGCTCGATCGCGACTATGTTTCGATATATAATACTACGAAAAGTTTCTTCGAGAAGCATAGAGACTTCTTCGATGAGCTTATGAAGGTGGAGAAGAAACCGATCTTGCTAAACTTCGTTCCAGAAGGCGCGTACTACTGGGTTATCAACGTTGAGTATACAGTGATTGACGAGCTGGAGCGTCCGCGAGAGATAGCGACATTCCAGATCGATGTCGGGAACGCAGAGAGGTTCGGCATAGCTTATACCGATAGAGACGGAGCCAAGAGGTATCCTCCCATCATCCATACAGCACTGCTGGGAACCGTGGAGCGCTACTTGTTTACGGTACTGGATAGAGCATCGAAGATGGAGGAAGAAGGCAAGAAGCCCATGCTCCCTGTCTGGCTCTCACCTGTCCAAGTCAGGATTATCCCGATAAAGAAACGCCAGGTAGCGCTTGCGAAGAAACTGCTGAGCACGCTGGAGAGAGCGAGTATTAGAGTAGATATAGATGACAGAGAAGAAAGCCTGTCGAAGAGGATTAGAGACGCGGAGATCAGCTGGATACCATACATTCTCGTGCTCGGGGAAAAGGAGATGAAGTCGAAGAATCTTCCCATTAGAATGCGCGCCAAAGGCGGTCAAGTCAAAATGAACGTTAAGACGCTCATTCGAACTCTTTCCAGAGAGACGGAGGGGTATCCATACAGGATTCTCACCGTACCTAGGTTGCTGAGCGAGAGACCCGGCTACAAGGCAGTCTAGAGTTCGCGAATCCTCGCCTTATTCCCCACTGTACCAAACTCATCAAAGATTTTATATTCTCTTCAGGGTATCAAACAGATTGGATGGAGGGTAATTCATGAGTAGAGATCAGGCTTACGGAGGCATAATTCTCGTGGTGGGACTGATCGTTGCGATCGTATACGTTGTAGCTTTCTTTGCGCCTTACTTTGCACCTTACTTAGCGTGGTTGAGTTGGTGGGCTGTAGCGGTCCCGGTCTTCTTGGCTGTGCTTGCTGTGCTTGTCATCTGTATGTGGATCGGTTGGACCATGCTTACTACACCGCCTCCAGCACCTCTGGAAACCGAGATGCCTACTCCGGCTCCAACGGAGACCGCAGCGAAACCGCCGGAAACAGAGAAGACCAGTTAACTCTGAAGTCTCGGGATCTAAATCTATTTTCAGCGTCTTCTAGGTATTCCCGAGCGAGTTGGGCTCGGAACTCCATTTCGCGAATAGGGTTGAAGCGCATAGCTTACGCCTCGATGGGCTGTAGATCCTTGGATCTTGGTTTCCACCCGTATTTTCCTTCAGGGGTTCTACCGCTCCAATCCAGCGGCCTCCACAAGTTGGCGCACTCTGTTAAGAAAAGATGAGAGTTTACCCTCAGGATCGTAGAGGATGATGGCGTCGGATGCAATATTGAGCATGAGGGACGTTATCCCCGCTTTCTCATCGGTGATGAATCCCTCGTTAAGATCTATAACGGTGACATCTACAGTCTTTTCCGCCTGCACATTAACTGCTTCGTAGATGGGCTTGTCACTAGATAGCGGCGGCTGAGGCTCCATGGAATCCCTCGAAGAACCACCAGAAAATCAAGGTCGCTTCGGCCGCGAGCTTCACCTCGCGCTGCACTTCCGAAGAGAGCGACAGCTACAAGCTGGTCATCGAACCTATCGTGAAGCTTCTTCACAACCTTCTCGCGGTATTGAAGCACAACGGCTCCCTGTTGCTTATTCTTAGGCACGTCACTTAAAGGTGTCCTCGATTGTGAAGTCCAGCCCTAACGAAGATCCCGCCGAAGACGTGGAAAACGAGAAGACCGCAAGTCAACTCCGAACTCTATCCTCTCTTTCTTTGGTGTAGTTTCTGAAGTTGGAAAAAAGCTTGGCTATGATCGAGCGCTATTTCGTTTTAGGCTTGGTAAAGGTATAATAGGTGAAACTTCCATACAATGCTGAATTGCATAGTTGACACGCACGACAAATCGTTTAGTGGCTGAGACTTTGTCGCGGGAAACTATTTCGCAGACTTTGCTGAAGCTTAGCAGAGACTTGGAAGCATTGTCCGCTAAAGTCGATTCGATCCTCGCGTCTCAGAGGAGGATGATTCCGGTTCGCGCCGTCGGTGAGAAAAAAGCGAAGGACGAAATTCCGTACGAGGCTTTAGATGTAATGACTCTCCTTTCCCTACCGGATCATTTGAGAAAGACCGCGGTTGCGGTAACCACGTTACGAAGAGCAACAGCTGCTGACGTGGCAAGAGAGACTGGGCGTGCAAGGGCCGTGGAGAGCAACTACCTCAATCAGTTGGCGACTATGAAGTATCTTCAGAGAGAGAGGAAGGGCAAGAAAGTTTACTTCTACGTTACTAAATGAGATGAAGTGTATGGGTAAGATAGTTACGATTCATTCTAGTAGAGGTGGCACTGGGAAATCTTTAATCTCCGTGAACACAGCCGCTGTTCTGGCGAGTAAGGGCAAGAATGTGTGCCTTCTCGATCTTGACTTTAGAGCGCCCACTATGTACGTCGTATTCAAGCTTTCGACAGAGTACTGGTTGAACAACTTCCTCAATAGAGATTGCGAAATTGAGAACGTCTTGTATGATCTCACTCAGAGATACAACACTAAGGGCAAGTTCTTTGTAGGGTTAGCCGATCCTTCAATGCTAGCGATTAGAGATATGTCAATGAGAGATAGAAAGTGGGAGATGAAAGCGCTTCAAAGGCTTTTGTCCTTAAGAAACCTTTTCGAGGAGAGAAAGATTGACTACATAATATTAGATACCAGCCCGGGCATTCAGTATGCATCAGTCAACGCAGTCGTTAGCTCCGACACCGTAGTCGTAGTAACCACATTGGACGCGCTGGACGTACAGGGAACGACGAGTATGATAGAAGACCTATACGAGGCTTTCGGGAAGAAAACTGGGATTCTCCTTAACAAGGTTCTTCTTCCCTACTCGCAGCCGAGTCCATCTCCTTTGACTCAGGCTGACAGGGATACTTTGTCGAAACAGTTGAAAGAGACGTTCGGGATTCCGATATTCGGGATGATACCATGCTATTGTGATGTCCTCAGAACTAGCAGAACCGTGATTTTGGCTTTTCAGAATCCTGAGCATCCTTTCGCCAAGGATATCGAGAAGTTCGTTGAGGTTCTTGAAGAGGCCTAGACGAGAATTCTTTTGTGAAGCTCGTGGATTGAAACCTGTTCTTTAAGGAAGTTGTGGACTGAATCTACAAACTGGGCTCCCTGCGGGGTTATCTCGTAAAGCTTCTTTCTCTTTCTCCCTTCGTACTTCCATCGGCTTCTGATGAATCCGTTTGCTTCTAGACTCATTAGTAGCGGGTATATCTTACCGGCTCCTGTCTTGATCTGGAAAGTATTCCTTATTTCAGCCATGATCTCGTAGCCCCATCTAGGTTTTACTTGAATCAGCCTCAAAACCATTACATCTAGGAAATCTCTCGCGAAGCGTTGCTTAATGCCGGCCAGCGCCGCAGTGGCTTCATTCATAATCGTATTCCAGAGTCAAATCGTCATCATACTCATATAAGAGTTGACAAGACGGGTCGCGCGAAGCTGCGTTTGAGCTGGAGCGTATGTCTTTATATGTTTAAAGGCTTAAATATACGTCCTCACTCATAATTTGCTGTACGGCGTATATCCGAAGCGGGATGTACAACCTACAGTTAACCTACAGAAACAAGGCGCGGCCGGAAGGAGGGGAGAGAAACGACTCAGATAGGACAGCTGTTTGCGTCTATCAGCCTAGCATTCGGTCTCTTCTTCTTCATATTTGCGGCTAAGTACTACTTGTCGATTGCCATCGTGATGATCGGGAAGAATAAGGTTGCTAACAGAAATGGTAATCATCTGAATGGAAATGGTTTTGGCAAGAATGGAAACGGAAACTCAAGGACTGAGCACGATGGCGGAAATTCAAATGGTCCACTTGATTCTGTACCGAGAAGTGAAAGAACAGGCGGCATTGCAGGACATTTTACGTCTAGGATCGGAAGAGAACTCAAGAACATTATCTTGAACCCAGTTCTCTCAAGAGTGGCCAGTTTCCTAGCGTTCTTGAGAGCGAAGACGGCACTTTCTCTTAAGATGCAACGCAACGAACAAAATGGAAACGGATCGAACGGCAAGAATTCGAACGGAAACAATCACAAACCCTTCGTCTCAATCCAGTTGCCATTCTACAATGAGAAGAATGTTGCGGACAGGATCTTGAAGGCATGTACGAGCCTGGACTACGAGAACTATGAGGTCATAGTCGCAGACGACTCGATTGATGAAACGGTTGAGATACTGAAGAAGTGGGGGGACCACCCGAAGGTCAAGATAGTTCACAGGGAGTCCCGGAAAGGCTGGAAAGGAGGAGCCTTGAACGAGGCTCTAAAACACATGGATCCAAGAGCCGAGTATGTGATGGTCTTCGACGCTGATTTTGTGCCGCCTCCAGACATCATCCAGCAGTTTCTCCCCTACTTCGGGAACAATACGAACGGCAATCATAACGGTAACAACGGGAACAACCATTCGAACGGCAACAATAGAACAGTCAGCAAGGATGAGTATCAGAGAATAATTGAGAAGTTGGAAGAATGGTACCGGAAGCGTGAATTGGCTGTTGTTCAAGGGTATCAGTGGCACTATTTGAACGCTGGCGAGAACTGGCTTACTAAAGGGATCAGGGCTGAATACGCCAGCAGCTACGTTATCGAACGCACTTCGCAGGAACTTGTCGGATCGATGAAGATGATAGCTGGCAGCGTCTTCATGATAAAGGCCGATATAATCAAGAAGTACGCTTGGTCCACGAGCATGACAGAAGACTGGGAACTAACCCTACGTCTATACTTGGACGGTTACAAGGTTTCATATACGCCGTACATTCAAGCTCCTGCTGAATGCCCTTCCACGATACCGCAGCTAGCAAGACAAAGGATGAGGTGGGCTGAAGGACATACCTTCAACGTGAAAAAGTATTTCTGGGAGGTCTTGAGGTCCCCAAAGATCTCAACTAGAGAGAAGCTAGAGTTCGTCTACTACGCACCATACTACCTTCAATCGTTCATATTTATGATCGGAACTTTCTTCTGGTTCCTCTCTGAAGCGATGCACCAGTACCTCCCATTCTGGAC
>CAZHMI010000060.1:0-11481 GCA_964533795.1 uncultured Candidatus Bathyarchaeia archaeon | reverse complement strand
CCTCATAGCATTTAGGACCTGAAACAAAAAGGCCGCCGAAAGAACCCCTAGAGCTCATCGAACCTACCCCAAAATAAAAATGGGATAGAATGCGAGAAAATCCACGCCTCTAAGGGTCTACACCAAGCTAGACGACGGCCCCGCCATTGGTCTTCTTCTATGATTCCATGTCCATTCTTTAAGCCTTTTCAAGATGCTATTTCGCGCGGACTTTTTGGGTTTACTGATTTTGTCGTAATCAATTGTCTTGAAGTCACGAAACAGTCTAGATTCTTCGTTCATACTCATGTCTTGGAAAAGCGAGAAAGTGAACCATATATACTGCCAAACCATCAAACGCGCTTCTACCTTTCCCCGTGGGATTCTAGAGTTCTGAAGTCTTTGCCTACTTTTGAAAGGTCAACAAAGATTAAGACACTCTATTGTGAGGGAATTGTTTAAATTGAATGAGAAAAGGCGTTGAAGATGGCCGTTGGCGCACCAAGGGTTTGCTTGAATTGTGGAACGGTCTACACACCCAATATTCAACCTAGCGGCAGAATGCCGAGAGACTACAAGCAGTGCCCTCAATGCGGTAGTACGAATGCCGTCTTACCGCGTCAATTGGAGTCAAGATTTAAAAAGAAAAGATCAAAGAATAGCGGGAAGACTGCGCTTTGAAGAAACCATAGGATACAGTGCCGTAACAGGTCGCATTGTCACACTAACCACGGCGATCAGTTAGGCTGTATTGACTTAGGTGCTGCAAAAACTGACGTCAAAATAGATAATGCGTTTGAAAGGCTGGTCAATATCATCTAGCTATTCTACTTTTGAATTTGAATGATTATCCTCGAATTGCAAAGTTGCAGCCTAGCCGCTCGGCGATTCTTCTGCACTGGGAAATATCTATGCCTTCAACATTCACAACTGTTAGTCTAACTTGTGGGAAGTACTTCTTGCAGTCTTTTGCAAAATCAAGGACGGCCTGATGCGATCCCGTCAGTGAAGGCTTGCAAAGCTTATCATAAATCTCTTTACTCTCCGCGTTGAGACTTATCGAAACTGAATCGATACCCGCATTCTTCAACTCTCTCGCAACTTCTCTTCCTTTGTTTCGTAACTGAGCCAATCCGTCGGTATCCAACCGAACTTCAAGATAGGGATGTTCCATCCTTATTCTTCTAGTCAGCTCAACGACCAGATCCAATCTCATAGTGGGCTCACCAAACCCGCAAAACACCACTTCCCTATCCGAGTCTTTCACTTCGCCTTGAAGCCTATTCCAAACCTCGTCGACGGTCGGTTCTCTGTCGAGCCGGAGCTTATAGCCAGAAAGACCGGAAGGGTAGTTTTTCACGCAGAAGGTGCAACTGTTTGAGCAACGATTTGTTATGTTCAGATAAATTGTATGAGGCCGAGGGTTATACCGATAGACAACCGATCCGCCGAGTACCCTGTCACTACCGAACTGTGATGACATGCTTACAGCTCTGAATATGCCCTTTTCAAGAGATCCACGTAGAACGAGTAGTTGAACAAAGAGACGTCTTTTGGAACCTCGTGGTCGATTCCAGGTATATAGCCGCCCTCTTTCATTAACCTTCGAACTTTGGATTCAAGCTCTTTGTTGATGGCTTCGGGTCCCGCTGTAATCGCTCTCTTATCGATGTTCCCTATCATTCTCAAACTTTCACCGTACTTTTCCCTAAGAGATACCGCGTCCATTCCGGCGTTGACCTCTAGGGGGAATATGCCGTTTACTCCCCCCTCGAGTAGCGGAGGAATCAAGGGTTCAATGTTTCCGTCACTGTCCACGAGGATCGTTTGAACGCCATTCCTCCTGAGCATAGTTGTCACCTTCTTGTATTGAGGCTGTAGGAATTCTCTGAACAGTTTAGGTGAAATATGGGGTCCCTTCTTGTACGCCATGTCTTCGAAGGAACTAGCAAAGTCTACTCTCACTTGCTCAACAACCTTCTCTAATGTTGCAGTAACGAAGTCCCCCCAGAAATCCATCATCTCTTGGATTAAGCCTGGGTCCTTGAAGAAAGTGATCAAGAACCTCTCAGCTCCAAGTAGGGTCCTTCCAGTGGCGAAGAACCCGGGAAATTCAACTCGCAGCGGGAAATTTCGTTCGTTGTAATAGTCGATCATGTCATCCGTTAGGTTCAATGGAAGTCTTCTAATGTCGTCAGGGTTGAACCTCGGCTTCATCTCCTCGAAATCTCTTCCATCCTTAACAGGATGCTCGATGAACTGCGGCATGCCCGTAACCGTCCCCTTCACAAATCTCTTCTTGATTCCCATCGCATCCAAAACCAGGCGGTACCTCTCATTCTCCTCAAGGACCTTAGGCCCATACCTAGGAATAGGTCCGAAGTCAATCGGTATCGTGCCAGCCCTGATATCTACATGTCCTGAAAGCGAAAATGACATGGGAACCTCCATCTTCCATGGAGCAGGGGTTAAGCCAGGGTCGAAGCCGAAGTGAGTCTCCAAATCCACGCCTACAGGCAAACCTTCCGCATACCATCTCTCAATCGTCTCAGGCCAGTAACCCAAGAACTCGCAGAGGGGAGGTCTATCCACTTTCTCGAAGCGCATTGTCCGTAAGAAGCGTTCCCTGACATTCATTAGACATGGCCTCCAATTTGTCGACATATTCCTATATTGCCCGAATATTAGAGAGTAAGTACCTATCTCTTGCCAGAACAGTTACGATACCACGAATCTCCCTTTAGTCATTTGCTGCCAATCCGAATAGTTCATACATCGCCAATCTAGTTTTGAAAGAAAAAACCGGCTCGACATTAACGTTACGAAATCATGATGGTCCTCGCGTCGATCAAAATTTTTCTCTAGGATATTTTCGATTGAATGCGAATGCGCAATTCTTTTATTTGAAAACCTAACAATAATATTTCCAGGAGCATTCGATGCTCCAGGAAAATAGACTGAAGAATGGCAAAGAAGAAGCCAAAGAAAGCTAAGAAGTAAGCTTGAACGATACTTGACTGAGAGCGTTCCAGTCGCAAATTTTCCCATTTTTCTTTTTGACTGCACTCAACGGATTTTCAGTTCGCAGCGATTGGCATCAGCTCGCTTGATTCCTTGATGACAGTTACTTTTGCTTTGCTCCCGTAGTAATCCAGCGCTCTATTGATCGCTTCCTGAGGAGCCTTCGCATATTCAAAACCTAAGCTCAACGCTTCTGATTCAGTTATGCCTTCAGAGACTAGAATGCATTTGGCTCTTTCGCTGATTACTCGGCCGACATGAGCCATATGCGCGGCTGCCACAAGATCCGTTATCTCTTTTCTCCGAACAAGTTCTTTAAGTTCATCGAGAGGTCTATAACCAAACTGAGAAACTTGAGGATGCTGGTTTGAGACACCTTCCCAGCATGGGGTTACCAAGATTATTGTGCCACCCGGCTTAACTACAAATTCTGATGAGTAGATCGCTTTTGCCGCTTGCCACATATCAATATCTGCAGGATGCGAGTCAGCGATTACAATGTCAGCTTTTTCCGGAACTCTGACCTCCCAGACTCTTCTTGATTCCCGAACACCTTCCTTGAAGGCTTCAATGAAGTCTCCAGCAACTACCCTGACTATCTGTCCCTCTCGATTGAGGATAGCATTGATGATGAAACCCAATTTCGCTTTGGAGGCAATCTCATTCATCTCTCCTCTAACAGGATTTTCTTCTTTTCCAATTATCTTCTCTGCTTCGTATAATGCGCTCATCCAATGAGTGTGCCCCGTAGTAACTTTACCAGAGATTCCAGGCTGAACGATCTTCGCCCCACCCCCATATCCTGCAACTCTATGAGGGCAGATCATCCCCACACCTATCATGAAGTCTGCTTTGAGGGCTCTTCTATTAACGAAGATAGGCGTCCCTTTGGATGTCTTTCCAAGATCTTCCAGTGATGCAGAGTCTTCACATTCATGATTGACAACTTCGATTCTTTCTGCAATCTCTTCGCCAAGCTTCATAGAGATCTCCTCCTCGGTCATATGGCGGTGAGTGCCGAGCGCCATGATAATTGTTATGTCCTTGTCCTTCACTCCACATCCATTCAATTCTTTCAGCACGAAGGGTAGAATTTCACTGATTGGCGTGGTTCTAGTGTTGTCTTCGCTGAGTATGACTACTTTCGATCCTTTCTTAACGAGATTTGAGATTCGTTCTTCACCTGTGGGATTTCGAAGGGCCAGTTCAACCTCCGCCTTAGGATCAACCGCCGCTTGGACTTGATTCGGCTCGACGACCGCGATCAAGTTCCTTCTTGGCACTTCTACCTCAACGAATTTCGACCCGAAAGGCAAGTTCATTTTGACACATGTCATCGTTTTGCTTTCTTCTCCTACGTTTCGGATTAACAAGTCGCGCCTATATGCATCTTAGATGTTCATATATCTTCTTCGCGTTCAACTTCAGCAGAGGATCGAAATGAGTTCTGGCTATGCTTGAAGGTCTCTTCAAAGCTCTTTATGACGTATTCTGTCAACGTCATCTTTCTATCCCTAGCAATATGCCTCAAAGCTCTTTCGATCCCACTCGCGTATTGAATCGCTTTTTTCGGTCTCTCAACCACGTATCTGGGCAAGCCCGTCATCTCAGCCAGTTTTCTAAGCACTCTCTTCCTCAAATCGTCTTTAGGTCCTAGGATTTTGAGTTGCGTGGGTAAGGAGTGGGCGTACTCAATGACATCGAGATCCGCGAAAGGTAGACGTAAATCGATTTGGTGAGGCGTGGATACTTGTTCATCCCTTTGATAATTTACTTGATATGCTTCCTTCGAGCTTTCTATCATGGCTCTTTGAAGTGCTTGAGTTCCTTCGTGATCTAGTATGGTCAAGAACTTGCGGTATCCTCCGAAGATCTCGTCGCTCCCTTGGCCAGCTAATATGACTTTGAATCCTTCTTCATTAGCCGTGGCAGCTGCGATATACAATGGTATAGCGACAGCTAGTTTCATCGGGTTTGGCTCCTCGATATGCCAAAGGACTTTTTCTGCGACCGCTTCAACATCTGCTATGGTAACTCGTATCGCTCGGTGAGGTAGCTTTAAATCTCTTCCGACTTTGATGGCGTGTGCAAGTTCCGGTCGATCCGGCAGACTTACTGTGATGAGTTCAACATCTAGCCCAATAGATTTCGCGATTGAAGCGATAAGTCCGCTGTCTATCCCTCCTGAAAAGGCTATCGCAGCTTTATCAACGTCTCTCGTCAACTCAACTATTGTCTTCGATAGAAGTCTCTTCAATTGTTTTGCAGCGGATTCTAGATCGACTCTAACCGCCTTTGGTTGTCTGATTGTTCTTGAACATCTGAGTCTCCATGCTGTCTTAGTTAAGGTCATAACATGTCCGGGCGGAAAACTCTCAACTCTACTAAATCCGACTCTCCATAGCGCTTTTCGTTCCGACGCCGCTGCGAAGAGTCTGCTGTCTTCCGCGAAGTAGAGAGGTTTTTGCCCGACCGGATCTCTCGCCAAAACCATCTTCTGGCCATGTAGTAAAGCGATGACGTAGGCGCCCTTTCGAGTTCTCACGATATCGGCGATTGTCGATTTGAATAAGGCTGTAAGATGTGGTTTCGCTCTGACCGGATGAACGGTGCCTTCGAATCCGACGACCTTCCGACCGATTCCTACCGGTTGCCGAATGTCCCTTGGAAAGAGTTTCATTAGATTATATCCGATGGCGGAGCTGGATTTTAAGCTGTGTATGCCCAAATCTCCAATCTTGTTTGAAAGCCTCACTTCGTCGGGAGTTGCGATTCCGAACGCATCGTCTCCTCTATGCGTTAGGTTCTTCATCATTTCGACGACAATATCAGCGGCCTTGAGATCCTCCTTGTCCATTGCAGCTGCGATCGCGCCCACGGCTGGAACCCGACATCCGAAAGCTTTGAGTGGTTTTATATTTTCGATTTGGAATATGTGTCTTTCTGAAGGTCGTTGATTTGCCAATTCTCCCTATAGATACTGGTAGATACGGAAGCCCTGAGATGAGAAGGATCTTTGAGGAGGAGAATAGGCTTCAGAAGATACTGAGCGTTGAGTCTGCGGTTGCGTATGCGCAAGCGGCGATGGGCGTGATCCCTAAAGGTGCTGCCGAGGAGATTCATAGAAAGGCGAGTATAGAGTTCGTTAAGCTTGAACGTTGCAAACAGATTGATGCTGAAATCGGTCATGATCTAATGGCGATCGTTAGAGCGTTGACCGAGGTCTGCGAGGGCGACGCGGCAAGATACGTCCACTACGGGTTGACGAGCTACGATATCGAAGATACTGCCACTTCTCTTCAATTCAAAGAAGCTTTGGAGATAGTAGAAAGCGATCTTAGGGAACTTGAGGAAACACTTCTGGGACTGGTTGAGAAGCATAGGAACGTCCTGATGCCTGGAAGAACGCACGGGCAGCATATGAGCGTTATAACGCTCGGGTTCAAGTTCGCAGTCTGGCTTAGAGAGATCGCGAGGCACCTAGCGAGGCTGAATGAGATTAAGGAGAGAGCATTGGTCGGAAAGATAATGGGCGCCGTGGGCACAGGAGCTGGGCTCGGAGAGAAAGCCCTCAGAATCCAAGAGATCGCCTTGAATAGGCTTGGTTTGAAGGTTGCTGACATGGTTACTCAGATAATACAGAGAGACATACACGCAGAGGTCATCTCTTTCCTCGTCCTAGTAGCTTCAAGCCTTGACAAGTTCGCGCTGGAGATCAGAAACCTCCAAAGAACGGAAATTCAAGAGCTTATGGAGCCGTTCAGAAGGGAGAAGCAGGTTGGTAGTTCAGCTATGCCCGCTAAGAGAAACCCTGTAGTCAGCGAGCGAATCTCTAGCTTAGCCAAGCTCATGAGATCTATGGTTGTCCCTGCTTTGGAGAACGTGCCTCTGTGGCATGAGAGGGATTTGACGAACTCAGCGAATGAACGATTCATCTTCCCGATGTCATTCATCATAATCGATGAAATGTTGAAAGGAATGAATCGCGTGCTTAGAGGATTGGATATTTTCCCAGAAAATATGAAGAGGAATCTTGAGTTGACTCAAGGCTTGATCATGTCTGAACGAGTTGTCAACGAACTTGTGGAGAAGGGTTTGGGAAGACAAGAGGCGCACGAGCTCGTGAGGAAATGCTCTATGAAAGCCTTGGCAGGAAGCATCGATTTCAGGACCGCGCTGATCCAAGATCGAGAGATAGCCTCTAAACTGAGTGTTGAAGAGGTCGATGAATGTTTAGACTATTCGACGTACCTTGGTGTTACCCAAGAACTAATTGACAATGCGTTAAAACTGACACGCAGCGAGCGGAGGCCCAAGATTTAGATCGAATGCGGAGTTTCCCGCAAATCTAGCCTGTCAGTTTAGTATAGATTCGCTCTATCTTTCGCGCGGAGCTTTCATCTCCAGCCAAGTACGCTATATCTTCCTCGTCGAACCGGAAATACCTTGAGAGTCCAGCAGCAGTCTGATGGTCGTTTTCAAATATGATACGCAGGTAAGGAAGATAATACTTTACTGCGGATTTCGAGGAGACATGGCATTTTTGACTTATCTTCGCTCCCACTCTAGCTTGAATCCCTCTAATCCTTCTCGTCTTGGACATCAAAGATATTCTTTCCGGGAATTTCATTGGTATGAAGCTTGGTCTAGTTCTTTCTCTTGAGAGTGCAACTCCAGCTGTCATCATGTCGAAGACGTATGCGAGAAGGTCCCATGCCTGACTTCTCTTCACCCTTCGCAAGTAGATGTCGGCTTTCGCCAAGCGTTCCATCGCTTTGGCTCTGTCCAGAGGATCAGTCAACTGGCGAGGAGCATTTTCATAGATCCATTCGAAGAGCATTTCGTAATCGATATCCGCAATGTCGACAGCCTTCTTTGCCCACGAACAATTCTTTGCGGAGAAGACCATTCTTAAAGCTTCAAATATATTCTCCTTGCGGTCTCTCCAGGCCAGCCAAGAGACATCGTCATAAGTGAGCTTCTTACTTCCTGAAGATAGTGCTTGAAGGTCATTCATGATCGATCGCATATCCCCCTCGTCCCTTTCGATAATGAGTTTGATGGCTTTCTCATCGATCTCTATGCCCTCCTTTGCCCCTATCCTCTTCAAGTATGAAAGCGCGTCTCTTATGCCGAGACGCTTGTATTCTACCAGTTGGCAAGCCTCCCGCAAAGATCTGATCTTCGGATCCCAAGCATTATTAGCCGTAAGAATGACGGGGTAGTTCGTCTTCTCGATTATTTCTATGATCGCTTCTATAGCGCCTGTGTCCTCGCTAAGGTTGATCCCGTCGATTTCGTCGAGAAGAACTATTCTCTTCTTTCCAAATAGCATGGCTTGACCTGCTGCCGTGCCTGCAATTCTTCTTATAGCATCCCCTGTCCTGCTATCGCTCGCGTTTATCTCTACAAGGTCGTACCCGTGTTCATTCGCCAGTGCTTCTACTGATACGGTTTTGCCAGTTCCAGCTGGCCCATAAAGCAAAAGAGCTTTCTTGCTCGGGACCTTCTTGTCCCAAGACTCTACCCAGCTCAACAGAGCGTTTACTGCATCTTGATTTCCGGCAATTTCGTTAAGTTTCCGAGGCCTGTATTTCGTGGTCCATGGAACGTGCATGTACACACACTACTAATTGGCCTTCTCAGCGATGAGGGCCAGTCTTGCGAGCAGAGAACTCAATTGGACTTCTTCATCCGCGCCCTCAACTAGCCTATAGTCAACCTCTCCAATGGCATCGGCTAGAGCTACCTTATTCTTTTCAGGAACAGTCATTCTGAATATCTCTGAGTGTATCTGTTTCACTATGTCTGCTCCTGAGAGTCCGTACTCGACCAGCATGAGCCTCAATTTCTCTCTGGCTTTCAAGAAGTCTCCGTTGAATGCGAGTTCCAGCATCTCTTTCACATCTTTCGGCTTTGCTCTGCCAACGACCAAGTATACGGAATCCTCATTGACAGTCTTCTTGAGAGAAGCTGATGCTTGGAGGGTGTTGATCGCTTTTCTCATGTCGCCTTCAGCAACCTCGATTACAGCTTTTATACCGTCTTCAGCGAACTTCACGCTCTCCTTCTTCGCTATCTGTCGAAGATACTCTGCTACGTCATCTTCAGTAAGCGGGGTGAAGCGGAAGATGGCGCATCTGGATTGGATCGGTTCGATTATCTTTCCGCTATAGTTACAGCACAGTATGAATCGGCACGTTTCAGTGTATCTTTCCATAGTCCTTCTTAGCGCATGCTGAGCGTCGGCGGTCATGTTGTCCGCTTCATCCAACACAAGGATCTTAAATGGAGCTCCGCTTATCGTAGCTATTCGAGCGAATTCCTTCACCGTTGTCCTTATAACGTCGATTCCCCTTGCGTCGCTTGCGTTAAGCTCCATGAAGACATCCATATATCGCTCTCCGAAAAGGTCGTGAGCTAAGCACAGGGCCGCTGTAGTCTTTCCTGTTCCAGGAGGACCGGCAAAGAGACAATGCGGCATGGCTTTCGTTTCAACGAACTTCCTCAATCTACTCACGATTTCAGTTTGATTCTTAATCTCATCGAGAGTTGAAGGTCTATACTTTTCGGCCCACATGGCAAATGCCAACAGCCAAAGCCTCCGGATTCATCTGCAAGTTGAGAGTCTGTGACATATGAAGTCTGGAATTGAAGCTAAAAAGAGTTCCCTTGAGGCGACAGGGACGAGAAGAAGCGAAAGCTATGGAAATAGGCCCAGCGTCTTAAACGCTTCCGCTACTCTTCCCACTCCTAGCATGTATGCAGCAGTTCTCATGTGAACATTATGCTTCTTATAGATCTCGAGAACTTCGCCGAACGCTTTTACCATCTTCTGCTCAAGCTTTCGGTTCACTTCTTCCTCGCTCCAATATTCTCGGCGTAGGTTCTGCGTCCACTCAAAATAGCTTACAGTTACACCGCCGGCATTCGCAAGTATATCTGGCACAACGAAGACCCCCATTTCATGAAGGATCTCGTCTGCTTCAGGAGTTGTCGGTCCGTTGGCTCCTTCGCAGACTATCCTCGCCTTGACGCGAGGAGCATTCTGCCTCGTTATCATGTTCTCCAGAGCAGCTGGAACGAGGATATCGCATTCGATCTCCAAGAGCTCTTCATTTGTGATATGCTTACTATTCGCAAAACCCAAAACGGTTCCAGTCTTCTCTTTATGTTTTGCGAGTGCAAGAGGATCGAACCCTTTAGAATCATATACTCCTCCCCTTGAGTCGCTGACTGCGATGATTCTGCAGCCCATTTGATGGAGTGCCTTTGCTGCACTAACCCCGACATTTCCGTAGCCCTGCACCGCGACCGTTGCGCCATTCAAACCGATGCCTAAGCTCTTAGCCGCTTCTCTAGCGCATATAGCGACGCCTCTACCCGTAGCCTCAGCTCTACCCTCAGAACCTCCAACATTTACTGGTTTCCCGGTCACTACCTCAGGAACCAAGTAACCTTTGAACGTGCTATATGTGTCCATAATCCAAGCCATAGTTTGAGCGTCAGTGTAGACATCGGGAGCAGGGACATCCTTGTAGGGTCCTATATCATCTTCCAGCATCGCTGTATATCTTCTTGTCATCCGCTCAAGTTCGCCTTTCGACATCTCTTTGGGGTTGCACATGACTCCGCCTTTAGCCCCACCGTAGGGAATGTCGACGACGGCGCATTTCCAAGTCATCCACATCGCTAAGGCTTTAACTTCGTCTAGGTCAACGCTGGGGTGGTATCTGATCCCGCCTTTGTATGGGCCTCTTGCTCTAAAATGTTGCACCCTGTAACCAGTGAAGACTTTGACCGTTCCATCATCCATTCTTACGGGAACTGAAACTGTTATAACTCTTCTAGGGTGCTTGAGAACATTGATAATATTGGGATCCAGTTTCAGCTTTTCTCCTGCAATCTCCAACTGTTTTACAGCGATTTCAAATGGATTCAGTCTTCGCTCAGCCAAAATGAGTCACCTTCACGCCGATTTTAGGAGGCTTGAGCTTATAACCTTTACATATGTAAAAAGCGTCCCCACGGAAGCTCGAGGACTGGGGCGGAACAGTTTAGAAAAGACAGTTCTCAAAAGGACCCCAGAGGGGCGATACAAGCAGAATTGAAGCCAAACAAAAAAGAGTCGATTCTTCAAAAATCAGTACAAGATTAGATTTCACCGAGATTTATCAAGCTTTCAAGTACATTTGATATTGACTGCGCCCAGATAAGAGAGGAAAGCAAGCAGCTGAGGACTTAGAATTCATATTTTGATGCTTGGCTGAAGCTGCGACGCCCCTGCCTATGATGGGTCCGGAATTGTGGAGACCGGACTAGAAAAAGGCTCTACTACAGAACATATTCAGCAACGATGACGGTTGTGGTCTCGCGTATTCCAGGAATCCTGCGAAGATGCCTAAAGACGAAATCATCCAAGGCATCCATAGACTCCACCTTTACCTTGACTAGGATGTCGAACTCTCCGTAGGTCAAAGC
>CAZHMI010000059.1:0-11632 GCA_964533795.1 uncultured Candidatus Bathyarchaeia archaeon | reverse complement strand
GAAAATAAAAGTCTATCTCGTTCCATTAAGAAGTTGTCTATGAAAACTTCACTAGAGTGAGAGGAAGCCGTTTGAAGAAGATGTTAGTTGCCATAGGTGGCAACGCGATTCTGAGGCACAAAGAGAAAGGAACTGCCGAAGAACAATTTGAGAACGTCGAGAGAACCTGTAGACACATCGTAAGGATGATGAAAGATGGCTACCGAATTGTGATAACGCATGGTAACGGCCCCCAAGTAGGAGACATACTTCTCAGAAATGAGAGATGCAAAGACGTTCTACCGCCGATGCCCTTGGACGTCTGCGGGGCTGAGAGCCAAGGCATGATCGGCTACATGCTACAGCTATCGATGCGAAATGAAATGCGAAGAGCAGGTTTGGAGTTCCCTGTTGTTACTTTGATCACGCAGGTTCTAGTCGACAAGAATGACGTAGCCTTCAAGAAGCCCTCGAAGCCTATAGGACCTTTCTATACGCCTCTTGAAGCTGTGAGGTTGAGAAGGGAGAAGGGTTGGACGGTTCTTGATGATGGAGTAAGAGGATTTCGGCGGGTTGTTCCTTCACCTCAACCCAAAGCAATTATCGAAAGAGATTCCGTCAAAACGTTATTCGAATCAGGCGCAGTGGTGATCGCCTCTGGCGGTGGAGGGGTTCCGGTAATAGCTAGGGATGATGGGAGACTAGAAGGCGTTGAAGCTGTCATAGACAAGGATTTGACTGCGGAGCTGCTTGCTAGAGAGATCGGTGCTGAGATCCTTCTAATGCTCACAGACGTTGAAAAGGTCGCTATAAACTTCGGAATGCCGAACCAGAAAGATTTGAATGATATGTCTATTGCTGAAGCGGCAAGATATCTTTCAGAGGGGCAGTTTCCACTTGGAAGCATGGGCCCAAAGATTGAAGCGGCGATCAGGTTCATCAAAGGCGGGGGCGAAAAGGCGATAGTTACCTCCCTAGAGTCTGCGAGAGAGGCCTTAGCCGGGGAAGCTGGGACGCTAATACATTCCTAGCGAGTCAACCCATTCGCTTGATTTCAAATTCGCAATACTCATCTCCGGTAGCCATGCATTTGACTTCAGTCGCAGAAATCCTCCGCTCAAAGTATTTTGAAAATATGCCTGCAAGGTATCCTCGGATATCATGGCAGACCGGCTTACTCGATTTTCCTAAGCTCTCAGGTACGACATGTTGCTTTATCCTGACGTTTATTCTACCTTCCTTATGGTTGATTTCGCCGAATTCGATTATTCCCCAACCCGATGCTCGATATGTCTCTTGAAGGATTCTCAGAATATCCTCTTTTGAGCTGCCTTCACCGCTCATACGCTTCCACATGTATTCAGCTTCAGCTCTTCCTAGATTGTAAAGGATTGGAAAAGCGACGTCTCCCAAAACCTCGATAAGACGTCTAATGTAGCTCCCGAAGTTTTGAGCATTCCATATTATCGTTCTATATCCTAGGGCTTTCAACGGAAAATGGAACCCATCGAACCCAAACGTCGGAAGTTTCATTTCCACATGGCTAACATCCTTCATTTGGC
Organism: uncultured Candidatus Bathyarchaeia archaeon; assembly: GCA_964533795.1. Taxonomy (GTDB): domain Archaea; phylum Thermoproteota; class Bathyarchaeia; order 40CM-2-53-6; family CAYOZM01; genus CAYOZM01. The sequence continues at coordinate 10,091 of CAZHMI010000059.1, read as the reverse complement.
TGATCTTTCCTTGCAGTTCTTCAGGTGTTATCTTCGCTCGAGAGAAGTCTAGGAACATAGTCCATTGTAATCTGTCGCCGTTAACACGATGGAAACCTGATCTTATGATTATGTCCTCTTCAGCGATTCCGACAGCGATCTCTGCAAGTCCTCCGGATTCGATTTTTCGAACCACGAACGCTTCTACAAGTTTTCCTTCATCAACTGGTTCCTCTCTAATTAAGACTTCTCGAGGATAATATCCCAAGCTTGTACTTCACCTTCAAGGCTATGAAGCCAACATGTAGCCTTCTTACTTCATAAAACTGTTTATTCTAAACTACCGCAGGCTATAGCCTGCGATATTCCAGCTCATGTAGTGGTTTAGCGTCTTCTGTTTCAGTTCTTCGTATGCTTGTTGGTCCAGCGCTTCCAGTGTTAGCGTCAGGCATGTTCAATGTACCGGTTTATGGCCTCGTTTGCGGTTGAGGCTACGCTACGGTAATGCCCTCGCCGAGCCTATTTCATTTTGACACCTCAGACTAAACTCCGAGGGGTTCACTCAACGACTGAAGATTCGAATTCATCGAGATGACTTTGCTAATTCTAGAAATTTCGTTGACAAGATCTTGTATGCGGTCGTACACTTGTTTGTAGACGCTGTAAAGCTTGTTGTATCGTTTGTGCGCATTCGAGTTGAAATTCAGTTTTTTACCAATTCTAATGGATTTTTCAGCAGCTTCAAGGACGGTGCAATGTTGCCCGATGGCTACGGCTCCGAGCATGTATGCGCCGAAAGCCCCTGCCTCGGTCACTTCAGGTATCTGTCCTCTTACGCCTAAGACATCAGTGAAGATCTGGGTCCTGAGAGGACTCTTAGCGCCTCCTCCCATGAATCTGACTGTATCTATCTTGGTTCTGGAGACCCTCTCGGCTTCTTCAGCCATTCTTCGATACTCGTATGCTACTCCTTCAAGTATTGCTCTGATGAAGTGCTTCTTGCTGTGATCCAACCTCAATCCGACGAGTACGCCTCTATCTTCAGCGTTCCAGTAAGGAAAGAGCGATCCAGCGAAGTAAGGAATCAGCATCAAGCCGTTTGAGCCTGGCTCTACATTCGCAGCTTCTCGATCGAGAAGCTTGTATGGATCTTCATTCAACTCTTTTGCGACTTGGGATTCCGTTTGTCCGAATCGATCTCTAAACCAGCGGTAGATTATGCCACTCGTTCCTATTCCTCCTTCAGAAAGATACGCATGGGGCATAACGTGAACTTGAGCTTGCAAAGACATCTTCGGATCGAAAGGTACTCTCTCTGAGAAGGCCTCGATATTCGTGCATGTCCCGAGGATGCATGAGACTCTCTTAGGTTTCACTATGCCGATCCCCAGCGCAGAGCATTGTTGATCTCCTCCAGCGTAGACTACTAAAACGTGTTTGTCGAGCCCAGTTTTCTCACATGCGTCCTCAGCCATTGTGCCTACTATTGTTCCAGGTTTAACGAGGTCTAACATCTTCTCCCTATCCAACCGGAATTCTCGAAGAAGCTCGCTCGACCAGTCGAGTCTGCGCACGTCAAAAAGCATCGTTCTGTTAGCGTTGGAATAATCTGTCACGAATTCGTTGCTCAGCTTCCAGACCACGAAGTCTACTACTCCGATGAACTTCCAAGCTTTCTTGTAGATCTCCGGCTCATTTCTTTTGGTCCAAACAATCTTTGAAGCCGAAGGCATGGTATTCACGGGTAGCCCTGTAATCTTGTAGACCGTTTCTGCTCCAACAGTTCTGCGTACGGTTTTGCAGACGTCCCAGCCTCTAGTGTCTTGCCAAGAGATTGCCGAGCGCAGGGGCTTCCCTTCTCTATCAACGGGGCAGACCGTTTCCCTCTGCCCTGTCACTGAGACGCATGCTATCTCCTTCGATGGTATCTTCGCTTCTTCTATCAAATCATGGATTGCGGATGCTGTTTTGATCCATATCTCGTTTAGATCTTGTTCAAACCAACCTTCTTTAGGAAACGACATCCCGAGTTCTCTTGAACCTTCGCCGAGCGTTTTCCCATCTCTATTGAAAACTATGGCCTTGGTTTCTAGGGTCCCAACATCGAGACCGACGATATACTCTTTCATCAACACAACACTCCGACAAGCGCTTACCGCCATTTCTTTTGAGGCTACGGTACTATATAGAACGAATGCAGAAGCTTATAGACGCCCAAAGAGCTTCACGCTGTTCTAGAAGTCAGGCTTACCACTATTTGCCATCAAGTATTTTGAAGATGCGTGTGCAACATTCAATTTGTTCTTCAAGCGTCTTCCGGTTGCCCTTCGTTCCTTCGTCCAGCCAGATATCGTATACATCACCATCCTTGGTTATGTTCTCAATTAATTTCTCAACTCTGTCTTGGGAGACTGCTCGAGTTATGTCAAAATCTAAACTGATCTCCTTGTTCCTGCCCGCCAAGACCACACAGGATTCTTCCGGATCTTTCACCGGTATGAAACTGGAGCCCAAAACGTAGGCGCTTATTCTGGTTAAATTATTCTCTCTATCAAAAGAGTATAGATGAAATTTCTCTATTTTGCCTCTAGGAACGACTATGTCCCTTCGTTTCAGCGAATTGAATCTCTGAATGATCAGGTGGACCTCTGTTCCATGTTTCAGTTTGAAGTATATCCAGTTATAGGGGCGTACTAAGTGGAATAGCGTCATTTCGTCGTAGCTCATATCCGAGTGGGCGTCTAGAACAACTATTGGAAGGTCGGATAATGGAAGAGCGTAGTGATGACGCCATCTATTGCCGCCCAAAAGCAATGCATTGGGAGAGAGCTTGCGCTGCGTTCTCGGCTTAGTTCCGAGTTGCCTCCTTAAGAACGATCTCCACTCGTCAAAAACGCGGTCGTATAATCTGTGAAATTCAAGCTGAACCTTGTAGTCTTCAGAGATTTTCTTAGCAATCTTTTCTGTATAAGCGTCGGCGTAGAGGATTTGCTGTACGACCAAGCTGAGGCCTCGCTCCAGTCTTTCGAATTGTATGGTTTCGGCGTTATGGGCGGGTTCTGTACTAGTTGAGATGCATTTTCAGATTCGTCGTCGACAGCCTTCTCAAATTAGTTCTTCATCTACTTCATGTACGGGACCAGGCAGAGGAATCTAACCGTCCTCCTACCTGTGTTCTTGAACTGGTGCCGTTCACTTGGAGGTATGAATATGGCGCACCCCCGTTTGAACTTGCGTTCTTGTTCTCCATCCGTGACAACGCCTTCGCCTTCTAGGATGTAGACTTCATGTTCGTGTGAGTGCTGATGGAGTGGACTGTTTCCACCCGGTTGCATCTCGAATAGGCGCATAGCGAAGTTGTTGGCGCCCATCTCCTTTGTGATAAGCCATCTGACTTGGAGTTTTGAGGCTCCTTCATCAGCCGGTCTAGCCTTGACCTCCTTATAGTCCAAGAGTTTCAAGTTTATTCACCTATTTGCCTAGATGTTAATGCGTGTTCAGATTGTAAGCCTTATGGGCTTGGGTCTGTTAACAACTAAAAGATTATCTTGAGGCAGAACACGAATGTTTGATTCGGTTGCGGGAGTACCCGAGCCAGGTCTAAGGGGTAGAAGCTTGGAAGCTACCTATGGTTCAGGACCCTATGGCGTAGGCCTTCGTGGGTTCAAATCCCACCTCCCGCACCATCCATGTAAAATGCTTTCTTTATGGTGTGGATGTTTCAGATGGCTTCCTGACTGTGCTTACAAGCTGCTATTGCCTATGCGTTCAAGCCTCTTAAGTTTTGACTGGTAAAGTTCATTGTCGACTCCGCGATACGGTTCTTTTCTCGAAAGCATGTGGTAGATTATGACCAGCATCTCGCGGGCTACGGCTACAGTTGCCTTGTTTCCGCCTCGTCTCCGGGCGATACGTTGGTAGAAGCTTCTGAGTCGTTCATCGTTTCGACATGCGTTGTGTGTTGCTTGGATGAGGATCCATCTTAGCGTTTTATTGCCTTGTTTCGTGATCGTTCCATGTTCGACATGGTTACCGGATTGGCGGGTTGATGGTGCGAGTCCAGCCCAGCTTACAAGTTTGTTTGCTTCTAAGAAGCGTGTTACGTCACCGATCTCATTGGCTATGACCATGGCGGCGTAGTAGTCGATGCCTGGCAGTGTCATGAGAAGTTTCACATCGTCTTTGTCTACGGCGATGGGAGCGATCTCTAGATTGATTTTATCGATTTGACTGTTTAATGCTTCCAATAGTTCTAGGTTTGATTGGAGGATTGTCTTTTCGATGCTGGGTAGTTGTAGGCTTCGAAGCCATTCTATTCCTTGCTTTCCGAAAAGGTCTATGTATTCGGGTTGGAGGTCGTACTTGTCGAGGAGGTTGTGGATGCGGTTTTTTATTTCTGTTCGGGTTTTGACGAGACCACTTCTATGTCTGAGCAATGCTCTTCTGTCTCTGGAATCTCCTAACAACCCGAAATGTATTCTGAATTTCAGAAAAATCCTTTTGGCTGAATTGAATTGCGCGAGGCTGGCTAGGCACTTGGGAAAAATTGCAGGATGTTTGGGATTTCGGGTTTGCTTGAAGGTGTAGAGTTTTCACAGACGGGAAAGATTCTTACGAACAGGGCTTATTATTGATGCTGTATCCTAAGATTAACACTCTGCTGGTCCGCATGAAGAACTCCAAAATCCTTAAAGATTGAGAACAGATGTAAACAAACTTACTGCGACATTGAGAATGAAGATTCAAAATATCAAGAGGCTACTCAAAAAAGTTAGGGAACTTTGACAAGAAACTCAGCGTGGAACTCTGAAACGAGCGTGCTCGGCGCGTGGATTCAAGGATATCCCAATAACGGTTGAGCTTGACTTAGAGCGCTTATCGTATCGGGAATTCTCCATCTTCACCATCGCCGTAATCTCAATCGCCTATGTTCTGAAAGGAGTATGAGAGCTTTCGTTTCAGCTGGAAGGTAGCCTGTTCATTCCTCCTTCTCCTGTGTCCCTTTGTCCTGTAGACGAAATCGTCGCATGGGCTGATTCCTTCTATGGGTGACGCTATCCGAACGATGTATTTCACAGCAATGCTGTTCAGGTAGTTTATGGCTTCTGTAGAGTTATACGCGCCGTCCAGACCTTAAGGTTGTGAAACTGTTCAACGCTTACTACCATCACGCCTCAATGCCAGGTGAAGATCTACGGGCCGCCTTCGCGATGAAGGAGAATTACATTCGCACTACGATATATTGGGGGCGGAATTATCGCCCGCCAGTATTTCGCTTGCCCTTCTTTCAGCGTCCCTTTCGACAGTGTAGCGTCAGCTAAGAAACATAAACACTCAGCGCAGGACCATTCTCCTTCCATTAGTTTTCTAATAGTTTTAGATCATAATTTATCTTTGATTTTTTCTTCTATTTCTCTTGCGATCTCAACCCAGTTCACTCTTAACTTCTTTGGAACATAAGGGTTGGTTGAAGCGTGCACTCTTCTGATAGCTGGTCTATCTCCAAGCCTGCGGAGAAAACCCCTTACAAATTCATCGTATTCTATCTTCTCTGCCTTCAGAACGCCCTTTAAGGCTTTGACGATTTCAGGAACATCCTTGGCGATTCTTAAGCTATAATAAATGTCATAGAGGTCTTTTCCGCTTCCTCTTTCATAGAACGTCTTCAGTTTCTTAGCCACAAGAACAGGGAGTGAGTAGGTGGGAATTCTTAATGTTTGAGCCTTAGCCAATTCGCTTGATGCCTCTTGTATAACAAAATCACCGGACCCCTTTGGTTCCACGTTGAACTCAACAAATACACTGTCCCTTGCTCCCATTTCATTCGTGAAGCTGCAGGTAAACCTCACAACATCTCTCATCAATCTTGGCTTTTCGATTTGATAGCTACTTCTGAGATTCGACAGTATGTTTTCGTCTAGAAACGCAACCTTTTCCTTCTTGCCAAGCTCTTTTGAAAAGAACGCATCAAAATCCAAATCCTCAGAGAATCTTTGCGTACCTTTCAAGAAAACTTTGTTTAGAACGGTTCCTCCTTTACAAACAATCGTCACGCATGAAGAGATGTCGTCTGACAATATGATTGGACCGAGCTTTGACCAGATGTCAAAGACTCTGGCTTCCTTCAAAACGTATTGTAGCCCCAGGCCGATTTTTGCTGCAGTCTTTCTTGCTTCCCTTAATTCAGCCATGCAACCACCAAGATAGCAATTCTTTTTTGCCCAAGTTGTCGATTACAAGCCATTCCTTGTCTAGTTTTCCTCCGGATGTTTTCGGATCAAGCCGTGTCTTAACTCGCACCTGTTTCTTCAAATAGTCAATGACTTTCTCCGGAACTTCGTAGTCTGTTTCTTTTGACAACGATAGGAGATAGCCTATTTTCTGGCATAAACTATTAGAGGCAAACTCCTTTAGGTATAAGAGAAACTCGTTCCAATCTATTTCCTTACAAGCATGAAGTGATTTCAAGACCTCAGAGTATCCCCCCGCATATTGAGGATGATAAAAACAGTCGAAGAAGGTCTTGGCTACGGAAGAAACTCGATAGGTGTCTTTTTTCTCAAAGCCGGTGTATCTCTTTCCAAGTTTGATGGCTTTGATTTCATACTGTTTCAAGAGTTTCAGGGTTTCTGACTTGTTTTTAGTGGCAATAAAAATTGTGAACGGATGGTATTCGCTCAATCCATGAACTCTCAAAGCACTGTGGAATGCAACATATCCGTCAAAAACCTTCAGCGCAACGGAGAAAGGATCTTCAACGTAGGCTTTCCCCTCTTTTGCTGCGACCGCTGGCAAACGCAAGTAAACTCCTTTTCGAACAGAGGTTATCCAACCTTTCCTCTCCAAGCGATGTAAGAGCACTCGCAAATGGCCGTAACCTATCGGAAGCTTAAATTTCTTCAGCTCTTCCACTGTAAAAACGCTCTTTCCTTCGCTTTCCAGAAGCAAGTAGATCTTCTGTTCCAAGTGGCTCAATGGTTGCGTGGTGAATTTTAGTGCCATAATGTTACTATCGTCGTAACAACTTAAATCTTTTTCTATCTGAAAGGAACGTTACTACTATAGTAACAAACTCAAACTATTTTTCACTGAATCCCTAAAAGACGACGATGCAGTACCAGTGCAGAAAGTGATATAGAAGCTGAATCTTAAACACGTTCTTTATGTGACAATCAAAGAGATGGGGCTTCATGAGAAGTTCGAGAAAGAGTAACGAAGCATGATCTACTACTAATACTTCGCATGAGACTTGGTTTTTCTATTGATTAAACTCTGACTTCATATCACTGGAAGACTAACGGGGTGCCCAGAGCACCAACCTCGCCTTCTTGTTCATTTCCTTGGCTAGTTCCTCGATTGAGCCGTGTTTGATGCATTCGGCCATGCAATGCTTTACACACGTTGGTTCAAGGCCTTCCCTCGTGCGGCTTACGCACAAGCTGCAATTTTCAGTAGGAAAGGGGATGAAGGAGAGGTATGGTTTGCCGTTGGGCAACATTTGGGTGATTTCGATTACCTGCATCCCCACGATCTCCTTTGGTCTGTGGTACTCTTGGGCACAGGCCACTTGACATGTGAAACATCCTGTGCAATACTCATAGTCTATTAGGAGTCCGTATTTGGTTCCCTTACTCATGATTCACATCCCTCAGCTGAAACCTTGTAGACCTTACAGAGCATATGCTTGATCGGTGCTCCTAAACCGTCTTTTCCTTGGTACCCCATGGGAATGAGCTGGTTCACGTTCGATTTCCAGACATCGAAGAGGGTTGGCTCTGCTCCTTCGCTCTCTGGGAACCACCAGCCGTGCTCCACCATCACCATCCATTCAGGCACCACCGGAGTTACTTTCGCCTTGAACCTGCATCTTCCAAGCCAATTCTCAACCCAGACCCATTCCCCATCGGTGATTCCCAATGAATTCGCCGTCTCAGGGTGGATCTCAAGAAGGGGATGCGGATGTATCTTCCTCAACCAAGGGATATTCCTGTGTTCTGAATGGAAGTAGACTGGAGATCGCCTTCCAGTGGACAAGATCAAAGGGTACTCCTTCGCCAGCTCCGGTTGACTGATCGGTGTGAATGGAGGCTCCTCATAGTGGGGCAGAGGCTCCAGCCCCCACTCTTCACGGAGGGAAGAGTATAGCTCGATCTTCCCTGATGGAGTTTGGAATCCAAGTTTTCTGTCCTTGCGCAGCAGCCCCTTCTCAAATCTGTGATACGGAGAGCTAGGGTGACCCTCTGTCGGCATAGCCCACCCGCCTTTCTCCTGTAGTTGACGGAAGCTCATGCCGGAGGGCTTTAGGATATCATCGAAAAGATCGTGGATCGTGTTCCATTTGAAATCCGGGTCAAATCTCTTAGCTAACTCGAAGTTTATCTCTACATCTGGTTTGCATTCGCCCACGGATATCACCTTATTTATAGTTTGAAGAGGCACCCACCAGCTCCTAACCCCATCTTTTTCCAGAAAGGTCGCCGCTGGCAGGACGATGTCAGCCAGCTGTGTGCTGGGTGTATGAAACAGGTCAACGGCGACTACGAATTCAAGCTTCTTGATGGCTTCCAACCATCTCTTAGGGTCCAAGCCTATGCCTCCAATAGGATTGCATGCCTGTATCCACATGCCCTTGATAAGGTAGGGTTCTCCTGAGAATATCTGTTCAAGAACCAAGTCGGTCTGAGCCCGCCAGATGAATTTGTTCAAAGGCCCGTACCGTTCCGCTCCAATCCTTTTCTTGTCAACTTCCTTTGACTTCAGCTTGATCACCCCTTCAGCCCCGGGAAGAGCATACGCAACCGCGTCGAAAGCAAAGCGGGAGATCACGTTCCCACCGGGTACATCCAAGTTTCCGGTTACACACCAGAGGCAGGCTATAGCTTGAGCTGTAGGAGTGATTGCCGGGGTCATGTCGATCGGCACCCCCCAGTGTATGGATGCGGGTTTGCTCTTCGCGTACAAGACCGCCGCATCCCTGATGTCTTCCTCCGTGACCAGAGTGATTTCAGCTACTCGCCTGAGAGGATACCTGTTCACTTCCTCGCAAAATACATCCCAGACGGTTCTAGCCTTCACCCGAGCTCCATCCTTAAGGTCGACTTCAAAATGCCCTGTCAGTGTTGGCTTCACATTCGGTGACTTGTATGCAACCGCATCTGAGTCCCAGATGACCGGCTTTTCATTTTCGGCATCCCAGACAACAAAGTTGCATTGAGATCCGCCATCAACCAAGTCGTTCTCCCGAAGCAGTCTCCCCGTATCACTTCGAATCAGATGATGTGCATTGGTCCATTTTTCAACGAAGCCTTCATCGTATAGTCCTTCATTGATTATGACGTTGAGGAAGCCCATCGCCAAGGCGCCATCTGTTCCCGGTCTTAGTCTGAGCCATTTCGCAGCCCTTGAGGCAAACCAAGACAACCGTGGGTCGATAGCGATGATTTTCGCGCCTCTTTTCATGAGGTCGATTATCCAGTGACCGAATACGTTGTCCGGGCAAGAGGCGGGGATGTTATAGCCCCAGACCACGATGCACTCAGGAGTTTTATACCTTGGACTTTCATAACGGTCAGCCAGCCACTGACCCGCGTCGATCACGCAGTAATCGCCCTGAACGGTTTCCACCGCTGACATTCTTGGGCTGTAGCAGGCTATCCCGCTCAGGCTGAACATCACGTTTGGGCTACCGTAGGCGTAGGCGAGCGTGCATATCCAAGGTCCGATATCCCTGCCGGTTCCCATCGCGAAGATGAAGCTCTCTGGACCATAATCCTGACGTATCTTCTTCATTCTTCTCTCTGTAAGGTTGAAAGCCTCATCCCAAGAGATCTCCTCCCACTTTCCTTCGCCACGTTCTCCAACACGTTTCAGTGGATGTGTAAGGCGGTTTGGGTGATACACGTACTGGGTCATTGCAAGGGCTCTTGAACAAAGACGACCCTGATTCCAAGGATGTTCCGGATCACCTTCGATCTTGACCAGCTTACCATCCTCAACGTACGCCAGCACCCCACAACCGCCGTGGCAACCAGGTCCAGCGGACCAGGTTGTAGTGCGAAAAATCTTAACGTTCCTCCGGCTCATGCTGAACTCCCTTTTTCGAATGCGATCCC
>CAZHMI010000058.1:0-11831 GCA_964533795.1 uncultured Candidatus Bathyarchaeia archaeon | reverse complement strand
ATTGTGGCAGCGGATCCAATCGTAGCCGCCGTGAATAGTGTCAATGAGTACATCAGCCTTAGAGCCATGATCGTCGTGGCTTCATCGAGCGGCGAGAAACGTCTCATCAAGAAGATCATGTCTATCACGATGAACGCGGCGAGGGCTTCTATGAAGAGACGTTTCACAGCTTTGATGTAGCCGAACACCTGCTGTAGCCCTAAAACGCCTACCAGAACTCCGGTAACAACCACGGAGATCAAGCTGATGAGGAGCGCAACGAAATCGAAGATCAAGGAAGAGGCACCTATCGCCTTATAATCATAAAGACGATGTTACCGAGCTTCCTCTATTCCGGTGACGCAGCCTATATCTTGTCGAGAAGTATCGTTTCGTCTTCCCGGGAAAGGTGGACCGTCTTGACATTGACAACCCCTCTATGCGGACACTGCTCATTCTACGAAGAGATGAAAGATCTGATCGAGATGGGCGTAGAATCCACATGCAGAAGAGGAGAAGCAGCAGACATCTGCGAAGAATGCCCTCTAAATCAAAGCTAACATCAGCACCGGCTAACAGGGTGCGGCGGTAGGAGTGAAACTCTTGGATGAGGAAGCATCCAGAGAGTTCAACACCTTCCTTTTTCAATGCCTTCAAGACACGCTCGCTAAGGTTCTAGGCGAAGAAGTGGCGGAGGCTTTACTCAAACGCTTAGAGAAAGACACAGACCCAGAACGCGAAGAATTGATCAACCAACCAGACATACTACACAGCTCTCTCGAAAGAATCCTCGGAACAGCCGCCACCGCAATAGAGAAGATGATAGCCAAATCGATCCACAACAAACTCCACATGAATCAACCGGCCCAAAGCCTCGAAGCCACCATCCGACAAGCCATACAAATCTACATCAAGCAAGAACACGCTAGCCCCCTCCAAACCCAAAGCTACATGCGAAAAGAATCTGAATCTACCCCAAGAAACATACTTCTCCATAGCACATAGATCATGAGAAGTCAAGAGGGAAAAATGAGAATATCAGCCGAACATCATCTAAAACCTACCCCAGACGAGTAAGACTATTCGCTACACAGCCCACTCAACCTGGAAAAACGGAAATAAGAACTTGATTATCTAGAGTTCACGTTTGAAGCAAATCAAATCTACGTCTACAGCCTTACAGTTAGGTGAGAGAGTTGAAGCTAATTCATAAAGATTTGAAGCGCGGTTCGATCAAAGTGTCGATAGATAACCTCGATGATCTCTGGACCTTGTACAATGTGATAGAGAAGAAGGATCTCGTCTATGCGAAGACAACAAGGGAAGTGAAGATGGAAGGTATCGGTAGACCCTCAAGCCGAAGGGTTCCGGTTTCACTTGGATTGAAGGTGGAGAAAGTTTACTTTGACAGAGAGATAAGTAGGCTTCGGGTTCATGGCATAGTTGTTGAAGGGCCGGAGGAACTGAATATCCAAGGAACGCATCACACAATCAACTTAGCTCTTAATGACGCTTTAACGATTGTAAAAGAACACTGGTATAAACACCAGTTGGACAGAATGGAGAAGTCGGTTTCCGAGGAAGAGCCGGCGATCGTCGTAGCAATCGACTCAGATGAATGTTGTATAGCGATGATAAGGGCTTACGGGCCAGATATCAAGGCTGAGATAGATTCGAAACTGCCTGGAAAGCTCGAATATCAGAAACGTGAGGAAGCTCTGAAGAAATACTTCAACGATGTCTTAAGGACGTTGGAGAGGGTTACCAAGGATGCTGGGTATAGGACTGTAGTTGTCGGGCCAGGTTTCGCCAAGGAGAACTTCGTCAAGTTTCTAAAGAACAATTCTCCGGAAGTCGCTTCGAAAGTTGTTGCAGTGAAAACCGTGACCAGCGGCGGAGTTGCTGGCGTATATGAATCGATGCGTAGTGGAATAATCAGTAAGGTTATGAAAGATGCGAGAGCCAGCAAAGAGGTTATGCTTGTGGAGGAAGTCCTCGCAAGGCTGGGGGCAAGTCGAGGGGACGTCGTCTTTGGTATATCACAGACTGAGGAGGACGCAAGTGCTGGAGCCGTGGAGAACCTGCTCGTTTCCGATGTGAAGTTAAGGGAGGCTGAGGAAGATGAGCGGAGGAGAATCGAGGAGATTCTTAGAACTGTCGAGAAAAAGGCTGGGCGGATACTAGTTGTTAGTAGTGAACATGAGGGAGGGAAGAAGCTGGCTTCTCTTGGAGGAATTGCCGCAACTCTCCGTTATTCGAGGCATTCCCAGCTTGCTCATGAGTAGCTTTGGAATCAATTATTGTAGCCGATAGGTATTATCTCTTAAAACTCCAATCTTCTCCTTAGCGCTGGGCTGGTTCTCGCCATCTCCCTAATGATCGACTCGAACGTCTCATCAAAGGAAAGAACTCTCTCAAGAAAGATTCCGGTTCTCCCAACCTTGTCCCTTTTCATGAGAACACGGACTCTCTCATTTACAATTTGATTACTGACTCCTAGAAGCTTGGATACGTAGGATTCTCGACCGATGATGCTAGTTTCAACGTGTCCGCCTGGGGTAGGTTCTATCAACATTAAGCGTTTGTCAACTCCCGGAACTCTTAGCCCAGATTCTATCTGCTCAAAAATGATCTCCCCAGCAAACTTGTAAAATTCTCTCTCAGTTCGTTTCAGCTTCACGAGTGGAATCGATACCGAGACGGACTCTTCTATCTCGAAGCACGCCTTTAGCGCATAGGAAGGTGTCGCTTGAACTAGGATACGTTTCCGAGGCCTTATATCCGCATTTTCTAGGGCTATCTCAACCGCCACAGTCGACGCTAATTCAGGGACGAAGACATCAACATCGCTTGATTTGCTGACATCTCCGCGAGCGATGCTCCCGTATGTTATGGACGAGAAGTTGTTTGAGCGTAGAACCTTCATCAATTCTGTCGCTTTGCTTCTTAAAGCGGCAAGTTGAGTCCATCTCTCTTCGTTGTATGTTACTTCAAGAAATTCCTTGCGCATTGAGCGCTTCTTAGCCAAAATCAGGCCTTCTAGTTTTCTCTAATAGAATCCTGGATCCACTTCAGGTAAGGTTTAGAACCTTGCCTTATCTCCAGCGAGATAACCTCAGGAAGTTCGTAGCTATGCAGCTTCTTTACGCATTCACTGACTTTCTCGAAAAGCTTTGAACTAGTCTTCACGACGAGAAGTTGCTCATCAGATTCTTCTATCGACCCCTTCCATCGGAAGACAGAGTGAACGGGGACGATGTTAACGCATGCTGCTAATTTCTTCTCGACTATCGCTTTAGCTATCTTCTTCGCCTCAACCACGTTCGTGCATGTCGATAGTATGAGGATGTGCGACATAGATACCATTAAACCAAATATTTTAAAGTGACATCTTAAACTCTGTGCTAAAGTGATTCAATGGACAGTGCAACGACTTCACTGATATACCTTCTCGCGTGGTTCACCCTTTACATTATCTTCAGAACTTCAGGCTTGGAGAAGAGAGGGGTGATAGCTAAGCCTCTGTACTTCATCTACAGGAGTACTTGTTTGAACAAGGCTTTAGAGAGGTTGGCGATGAGAGGCAGAATGTTCTGGCGTGTCTCAGCCAACATCGGGGTAGCTTTCGGCGTAGGGCTGATGATTCTTGCTGTGTATTCGCTTGCGCGAGGCGCTTTCGCGTTAGCATTCAAGACACCCGAGGCCACGCCTGTTTCTGTTCTGGTTCCGTTGCCTGGACTGACGATAAGTTGGGAGAACTCGCCGTACATAATGGTAGCGGTAGTCATCCTCGCTATTACCCATGAGCTTGCTCACGGGATTGCTAGTTTGATCGATGATATTCCTTTGAAATCTGCTGGTATATTCTCGCTCATGTTTTTCTCAGGGGCTTTCGTTGAGATCGACGATCAGAAGCTTGAGAAAACTGGACATTCGACTAGACTGCGGGTATTCGCAGCAGGCTCATCCGTCAACCTTGTTACATGGCTTGTAGTCCTTATCCTGATGTATAGCTTCATACCTTCGATAAGCCCGTTCTACGACACCAGCCCATCTGGAGTCCTGATCACAGACCTCATTGAGGGCGGAGCTGCCCAGACAGCTGGGATCGAGAGGTGGGATGTTGTCTACGCGTTGAATGGAACGGCTATAGCGGGTTATGAGGGATTATCTAGCTATCTCTCAAGCATCAAGCCGAACAGTCTTCTTCTTGCCTCAACGAACAAGGGGACGTTGACTATTACTACTCGAACTCACCCGTCGAATTCTTCAAGGCCGTATCTGGGGGTGTCGGTATTCAACTATTATGCGCCTAAACTCCCGATATTTCCAGTAGCGTTTCCATTCCATCTATACCAGCTTGAACGGTGGATGGCTACGATCATGATAGCTGTCGCTCTCTTCAATATGCTTCCGATAGCTCCTTTCGACGGTGATAAGTTTCTCGCATCTATGCTGAGAGTCTTCGGCGTCAAGAGGATAAAGGAGGCAAGGACCCTAGCGAGCATGCTTTGCCTGCTTATCATAGGGTTGAATTTTGTACTCTCACTTTGGCGATATGGCTCGATAGAGTTTCTGGGATGAACCTTTTGAAGTGCAGCTTCTGTCGGAAGGGTGAAACATTCTATATTCGGAGCTACGAAGGAGTCGGCTTATGCCATAAATGCTTGAAGAAGAATATTGAGGATAGAGTTAGACGGACAATATCCAAATATAGAATGCTGAAGCCTAATGACCATATCGCTGTAGCGGTTTCTGGAGGAAAAGACAGCCTATCTCTTCTAACCATCTTTCGAAAGATCATAAAGAGGTTTCCAAGGTCAAGGTTAACGGCCGTAACGGTTGACGAGGGAATAGCTGGATATAGAGATGAAGCCATAAGGATCGCGAAAAACTACTACAAAGAGCATTCCATCAAGTATGAGGTAACATCGTTCGAAGAACTCTTCCAAATCAAATTGGATGAACTGGTCAAGGGTAAGCAAGAACTTTCACCATGCTCTTATTGCGGCGTCCTTAGAAGAAGAGCTATCAACCTTGCGGCAAAGAAAGTTGGAGCGGACGTAGTTGCGACTGCTCACAACTTGGATGATGAAGTTCAAACTATCATGCTAAATATTGTTCACGGAGATGTGAACAGGATCTCTAGGGTTAAACCTGTTCTTAAAGACCCGAATGGGAGATTCTTGAGGCGTATAAAACCGATCTGCGAGATTCCCGAAAAGGAAGTAGCTTTATACGCTTACGAGAGCGGGATCGAGTTCCAGAGCGTCCCATGTCCATACATGGCGACTTCACTGAGGAATGATATGCGGTCCATGCTGAATAGGATGGAGATTAAGCATCCCGGAACCAAATACACGATCTTTAGGTCGACTGAGAGGTTGAAAGCCGCATTGAGGCGGTATACGGCGAAAACCGAGTTGAAGAACTGTCGGTACTGCGGCGAACCTACCACGACAGAGATCTGTCAAGTCTGCAAGATCCTGAAGAAAACGATTCTATGAAGGATTTCATCGCGACGTTTATATCGATTCTTCATTCAATTCTCTCTTGGCGGCGAGGTCTTAAGCGGGAGGCTAGGTCTCTCCTGAGGAGGTAAAACTCCGACCACAAATGATCTTTATGGTGGGCTGAAACCTGTAGTGAGGCACTTACGGCTTACTCGGGTCCAACCTGCCTGGCACTGAGAGGCCGTCCTTTGGGGTTGGCGTAGGATGAGGATCCTCTTCGAAGGAAGAGGACTATCATCCTCACTGGTCGAACCGGAGGAGGCTCGGAAGAGAACACTCCTAAGATCAGGCGTTGACGCTCAAAGGGGAGCGACCTTGAGCTCAGAGGATTGGATTCTGGGTGAGTGTCGAGGTGTCGATCTACTGCGATCTCGCCGCTTCCGCCGCCTTTTTCCCTAAAAGCTTATATCGAGACTTTACTCCAACATACGAAGCCGTAATATTCGGATGAGGAAGTTCAAGTCGGTTGAGTAAAGAATCGAAGAAGATGCCTGAGGTCAAAGTTTTCGGGAAGTGGAGCGTCGAAGGGCTGGAAGTTCACGATCTAGGCTTGAAAAAATACGTTTCCTTGAAGCCCTCTCTGACGCCTCAAACCGGAGGTAGGCACGAGCATCAAAGGTTTAGAAAGTCAGGCGTCAACATTGTTGAGCGACTCGTCAACAATATGATGCGTCATGGAAGATGCGGAGGGAAGAAGGCGAAAGCGATCGCGATCGTTCGGAACGCCTTGGATATAGTCAACTTGAAGACTGGAAAGAATCCGCTTGAGGTTCTTTTAAGGGCGATTGAGAATTCAGCTCCTTGCGAAGATGTAACAAGGATCGCCTATGGAGGAATCGTTTATCCTATATCCGTGGATATCTCGCCTCAACGTCGCGTCGACTTGACTCTAAGGTTTCTAACTGAAGGAGCGAGGCAGGCTTCATTCAGCAACCCGAAAACCATCGATGAAGCCTTGGCGGACGAGATCGTGGCAGCATCCTTAAGGGACAGCAAGAGTTTTGCCGTGAGAAAGAGAGATGAGATGGAGAGGGTAGCGCTCTCCTCACGTTAACCGATTGCCACACTTTCCCAACATTGTTCAAGGGAAGCTGCTCATATCGCGTAGAATTCCGTTAGCGCAGAGCAGTCACCGCACCGGACGCAACCAGCTTTATTCTTTCGAGGGTCTATACCGTAATTCCTCATTACTTCGCAGACCGCCTGATAGAGGCGAACCATCCTTTCCGGCCTTGGAGGGTATTGAGAGCCGAAATCCGTTCCAAGGATCGGCCTTAAGGGAAGGAGCACCGGTATTACTCCTATTCTAGACATTTCCTCGGCACCCTCGATCACGCTTTCATCGGTTTCTCCCAAACCAGCGATCAAAAAGGAGCTCACCTGCCCTTGCCCGAATATCTTGACCGCAGACTTCCAAGCGGACCGGTATTCGGTCAGGCTTGATTTCATCGGGCAGACTTTCTTTAGGACTTCACCATCAAAAGATTCGACGTGAATACCCACCGTGTCCGCTCCAGAACCATATAGCATCTCGAGATACCCGACACCGTTTGGGGGTTCTAGCTGGACATGGATGGGAATGTTAACGGCGCTCTTGACCCCTTTCGTAGCTTCGCTTAGAATCCTAGCTCCCTTGTCTGGTCCTTGAGGTGTTCCGGTAGTCAATGTTAAGTGATGTGCGAGACCATCCTTTACTGCTTCTGCCGCAACCTCGCCTAGTTGCTGCCCTGTCTTAAGTTCTATCGTTGTTCCATATCCAAGTGATAGCTCGATACCGCAGAACTTGCATTGCCTGTTACTTCGCCAATAGATGCACTTCTGGTAGACTGTCGACGCTAAGCATCCTATACCGCATAAGAGCGCTACCTTCCACATCGGCGTTCCATCCGAAGTCTTCTTCTCATAGAATTTTGGGCGGGGCAGAGCTTTGATTGCCGTATGGAACTTTCCATCCTTCAAGAGTTGCCAAGAGCCATTCTGTTCAAGTAACTCGAAGGGAGAGTCCTTGATGAACTGGCCTCTGAGAGGAACATTAACACTTACGTCGCCAGGTAGCGTGAAGCACCTTCCAGGCGGTCCTGCACCGCCTCTTCTTCCTTTCTCAACAGCTTCATTCGTCCGAGCGCCTAAGCAGAGAAGCTCTGTTTTCAGAATCTCAGAGTTCATAGGGGTCGATCGCTTCCTTCGAATTCGCGTGACAGGTTGGTCTTGAGGAAACGTTAGGCGAAATATAGGCTTATGGCTGTTTCAAGGCTTGTTCTACTTCAATCTCAACTTCACGTAGTATTGATCTTCTAATCTTGAAGAATTCCTCTCCGACTCTATCCCTCGGTCGTGGGAGTGGCACGTCGATGATTTTCTTTAAGGTTCCGGGCCTCGCTGTCAAGACAGCAATTCGATCTGCCAAGTATACGGCTTCGTCCACAGAGTGAGTTACGAAGACAATCGTCTTCTTCGTCTCGTCCCAGATTCTCAATAATTCCCTTTGCATAATGTTGCGAGTTTGCGCGTCCAAAGACCCGAACGGTTCATCCATTAACAGAACTCTGGGATCGTTGGCTAGCGCTCTGGCGATCGCTACTCTCTGCTTCATTCCTCCAGAGAGTTCTCGAGGATAAGCGTTCTCGAAACCTTTCAATCCAACCAGATCTATGTAGCGTTTCGCGATCTCCTCTCTCACGCGAATAGGCAGGCCTTTAATCTCCAGCCCGAACTCGACATTCCCAGTTACAGTTCTCCAAGGGAAGAGTGCAAACTCTTGAAAGACCATCCCTCTATCCGCGCTTGGGGAGGATATTTCTCGCCCATCAAGAAGAACTGTACCACTGGTCGGTTTCTCGAGGCCCGCGATTATGCGTAGAAGAGTGGTCTTTCCGCATCCAGTTGGCCCTACGATGCAGAGAAGGCGACCTCGAACAACATTCAAACTTAGATTTCTTATCGCCTCAGTTTTCTCCCCGTCTCTCTCGAAGATTTTGCTGAGATTCTCGACTGTTATTATCACATCCTCGCCCATTTCGAAAGTCGCCTCTCAAGATAACTCATAGCGGTCACCATCACGAAGCCTATAATGCCGATGAGGATCATTCCTCCGAAGACATTCTCGAATCTTCCGATATCCATCATCACTAGGATATAGTATCCGAGTCCACCCGTCCTAACGCCAACCATCTCAGCTGCAACTATGCACATCCATCCGACTCCCAATCCGATACGTAAACCTGTAGTCATACTGGGCGCAGAAGAAGGAACAACAACTTTAGTGAAAAGTTTGGATCTGGTTGCACCGAGAGTCTTAGCCGCGTCAACTAGGATTGGGTCGATAGCCTTGACACCTGCGACTGTGCTAAGTATCGTTGGGAAGATGGCGCCTATGAATACGATGAAGACTGTGTTGAATGGGTCTCCAAAAAACTTTATCGCGAACGGTATCCAAGCTAGAGGCGGGATAGGCCGAATCACTTCTATTATGGGGTTTGTCGCGCTCTCAATATGCCATGACCAACCTGTAAATAGGCCGACAGGGACTCCCACAGCGGCTGCGAGCGCGAAACCGTAGAGCACTCTGAATACGCTGGCTGAAACATGGTCGCTCATGAAGTGACCTGTATGATCAACTTGGTTGAAGACGATCATTGAGATAAGAGCTTTCAACACGTCGTATGGAGGAGGCAGATATGGGCTACGCATTATAGATGCTGTTCTATCCCAAATTATTAGGAAGAGGATTAGAGAGACCGCGCCGATGCTGACTCTACTGAGAATGCTCTTCCTCATCGAACCACAAAGAGAATGAATTCATGAAAGTTTATGAAACTATTGTTCATTGCCTTTCCGCATCCTCCAAGAATGTCTTATTCACGTAGGTCGAAACGAAAGAATCGATGTCTCTGTAGCCTCTTTGATCAAGATTCTCTATCGGAACCACGTTATACTGGATCAATTTCTCGGTGAAAGCTTCGAAAGAACTCATGAAGTTCTCGTCTATCTCAAACTTATAGTCTATTTGCTTGAGAGCTTGCTCAACAACTTCCAGAGATCTCCCCGTGAAGCGCACCGCGATATCTACAAGTAGCGCATATTCTTTCGAGTTGGGCTTCGATTTCGCATCATTGATCCAATCGGTTGCTTTCATATGGGCTCTTAAGAACTTAACCACCGAATTCGGATTGTCGGCTGCGAAAGAGTTTCTTACGGCCAAGACGCAGCACACATGGTGTGGCCAGATATCATTCGAGGATGCCAACAGTTTTCCGACACCGCTTACTATCGCCTCTGAGACGAAGGGCTCCCAAGCTACGAAACCTGAAATATCTCCCTTCTCCAGTTTTATCTTCATATTTCCTAGAGGCGCTACGTCGACCACTTGTATATCTTTGATTTCTACTCCTTCCCTTTCCGCCAACCTAAGTAGAAGGAAGTATTGGATAGAAGAGCGGCTTGGCACAGCCACAGTCTTGCCTTTCAGGTCTGAGAATTGGTTGATATCTTTGGCAACAACTAAACCAGAACCTACTTCATTGACTTGAGCGATTATTGAGGTATTGACACCCGCGTTGAGGTGCTTTGTTATGGCTGGCGGCGACCCCAAGTATCCTATGTCCACTTGCCCTCCGGCGAACGCGTCCATCTCCGCCCCGCCGTGAGCGTATCCTCCCGCCGCTGCATCTGTCACATTTACTCCATATTCTTCGAAGAAGGATCTTCCCGCTCCAACCGTTCGGTCCTTAGCTACAAAGTAGGCTAGATGGTGTAAGTCGCTTGTTAAATAGCCAACCCTCACCGCCTGCGCCGAGGCTTCAGGTTTCGGCGAGAGAATCCCTGATTGAATAACGATTGCTACAGCTATCAAAAGGAGAACCAGAGTTATTATAATCCTTTGTTTTTCGGACACCGCTTCAGCACTCGATCGCTTCTTCTGTCTAGTTCTCATTGGTTTCAGAATCTAACGCTTAAATATTTGGATGCTGTTTTAAACTACGAATCGTTACGATTCGTACAAGAAGGAATATGGTATGAGTGCAACTGCGAAGCCGCATCTTAACCTCGTCGTTATAGGCCATGTTGACCATGGAAAGAGCACGATGACTGGCAATTTGATGTATCAAACCGGCTATATCGATAAGAAGACCATCGAGGATTATGCGAAGGAATCTGAGAAGACGGGTATGGGAGATACCTTCAAGTTCGCATGGGTCCTCGACAGCCTTAAAGAAGAACGTGAGAGAGGGGTTACAATAGACCTTTCGTTCCAGAAGTTCGAGACGCCGAAGGTATTCTATACGATCATCGACTGCCCCGGACACAGAGACTTCATAAAGAACATGATAACAGGGACCAGCCAAGCTGACTGTGCCATCTTGACCGTCTCGGCCAAGAAGGGTGAGTTCGAGGTCGGAGTTGGTCCAGGGGGTCAGGCCAGAGAACATGCTTATCTGGCGAGGACGCTTGGAGTTGGACAGTTGGTTATAGCTATAACGAAGATAGATGATGCGACCGTTAACTTTGGTCAAGAGAGATATGAGGAATGTAAGAAGGAGTTGGAGTCTCTTCTCAAGGTTGTAGGTTACGACACGTCAAAGTTACATTTCGTCCCGGTTTCCGGATGGACTGGAGACAACTTGGTTAAGAGAAGCGAGAAGACGCCGTGGTATAAAGGACCCACACTCTATGAGGTCCTCGACACATTCACCTCGCCTCCCAAGCCTACGGACAAGCCTCTACGTCTTCCAGTTCAAGACGTCTACTCGATCACAGGTGTTGGAACAGTTCCGGTGGGAAGGGTTGAAACCGGCATTCTCAAAGAAGGTGACACACTTGTCTTCATGCCCCCGAACGTTAAAGGGGAATGCAAATCAATTGAGACTCATCATGAAAGAATCCCTCAAGCCGTACCGGGAGACAACATTGGCTTCAATATCAGAGGTATAGCGAAGACTGATATCCATCGAGGAGATGTGGCAGGTCATACGGACAAGCCTCCGACTGTAGCGAAGGAATTCGTGGGACAGATCATCATAATCTATCATCCGACAGCGATAGCTCAAGGGTATACTCCGGTACTGCATGCTCACACAGCTACGATGGCAGCGACCTTCACAGAACTCGTGAGAAAGATCGATCCTAGAACAGGTCAAACTATCGAGGAGAAACCCTCGTTCCTCAAGACTGGGGACGGTGCTATAGTAAAACTGAGACCTGTGAGACCGCTTGTGATTGAGTCGTATTCAGAGATCCCTCAGTTAGGCAGGTTCGCAGTCAGGGACATGGGAGCGACGATCGGAGTCGGCATCGTCAAAGAAGTAACTGAAAAGGCCTAAATCTTTTTTCTTTTGACCG
>CAZHMI010000057.1:0-11964 GCA_964533795.1 uncultured Candidatus Bathyarchaeia archaeon | reverse complement strand
ACCATGAGAAGAGAACACAACCAAAGAAACCTAAGACCTTTATCTTGACAACCTCGGAACAGTCGCCAAAGCTTTTATCAGATGGCTAATCAACTTCTTATCGTGCGGGGAACATGGAGAAACCAGCGAGCACAGATTTCAAGATTCCGTATCGATCACTTGCATCATACATTGGAAGAGTAGTGCGCGTCTTCATCAAGAATCATCCATTGATCAGTTACCCGCCTGTCTACGAAGGCTTTTTGTCCGCAGTGTTCGAAGAACCCCCTGCTATGCTGCTTGAAGAAGCAAACCTCCTTGTTCTCAATTACATACCTGTCCGGAACTTCTATAGAGTCATAGGGAAGACGAAGGTGGGATCAGTCTTCATCAAGATCGAAGACTTACAGCGCTTCGAGATTCTTGAGAGCGGCGTGACTGAGCCCGTTGTAACTCCACCCTCCAGCCAAAAAGCTGTCGAAACGCCAAAAGAGGCTACTGAGTGAACGCCCACTTAGTAAGTTTAATCCGTTCAGGGAAAGAAGAAAGTTTAACTGGAAGGCAACCCATTTTATGGGAGCATCATCATACTTTACGATGAATACGTATGGTGAAGGTAATGGATAGGAGGATTATTACATATGACATCAGAATCCCAGTATACGTCTACTACAAAGTATATAATAAAAGCGAAATTCGAAGTCGAGGGTGTTGTTGAGAAACCAGATGTGATTGGAGCAATCTTCGGACAAACTGAAGGACTTTTCGGTCCCGACTTAGACCTGAGGGAGCTTCAGAAGAGCGGGAGAATAGGACGAATAGAAATAGACTTGGAATCGAAACATGACAAGACTACAGGGACCATAATAATCCCTTCTAGCTTGGACAAAGTGTCCACCGCCCTCATAGCGGCTGCGATAGAAAGTGTGGACAGAATTGGTCCTTGCGATTCGAAGATACTATTGGAGAAAGTTGAGGACGTCCGCGAAGAGAAACGTAAAGCGATAATGGATAAGGCAAAGGAGATTCTGAGGAAATGGGTTATTGAAGTAACCCCGAGCACTGAGGAGATTCTGAAAGAAGTCTCCGAGGCTATAAGATCGGCTGAAGTGGTGAGCTACGGTCCGGAAGGGCTTCCTGCCGGCCCTGAGATAGAAGGAACAGGGTCGATTATAATCGTGGAGGGCAGAGCGGACGTGATCAACATGCTGAAATGCGGAATAAAGAATGCGATAGGCCTCGAAGGGACAAAGGTTCCACAATCAATAATTCAACTATGTAAGAACAAGGAGGTGACTGCGTTTCTCGATGGAGATAGAGGCGGAGATCTGATTCTGAAAGAATTGATGCAGGTTACTGAACTAGACTACGTGGCTAGAGCTCCTCAAGGGAAAGAGGTTGAAGAGCTAACTCCGAAGGAGTTGCTCAAAGCCCTGAGGGAGAAAGTCCCTATAGAACGCTTAGGTGCTGAAAGGATGCCTCCGCCAAGACCTTCTGTTCCAGACGAGGTTGCGGCTACAGCACGTCAGCTCAGAGGAACACTGGAAGCAGTGATCTTCGATGAATCTGGCAAACCGATTACTAGAATTCCGGTCAGTGAATTGGCTGAGAAGATCTCTCAAATCGAAGGCGCGAACACATTGCTGTTCGATGGAGTTGTGACACAGAGATTGATAGATCTCGCCGAGAAACGAAACATGAGATTTGTCATAGGCGACAGAATATCTGAAATAGCCAAGCGCCCGATGAACCTGAAGATAATGACCATGAATGAACTGTTAGGGCAGTAGTACAAGTCATTGAACTCTACTTCAAGTAATCAGCAAGTGAACTGGGTCTTTCCTTCTTCAGGAGTTCTTCCTCAGGAACCCCGAAAACTTCGAGTATTCTCAAAGCCGCGGGGATTATTTGATTGGACAAGTAGTACTCCAAGTCCAGTTCGCCAGCAGATGCCATTGAGTAGGGCTTTGCCTTCTGAAAGAGCTTTCCAGGTCCCTTGGCGATGACGTACCCAACTTTATCCCCGAGATCTAGCTCCCAACCTTCTTCCAGAAGCTTCTTGGCAACCTCTACATGAGGGGCTCTCACTTCGTATTCCTCAACTGGCTTCGTCAGCGTCTTCCAGATTATGAAATCCCTAAGCTCAAACCGCCCCTCGTGAAGGTCACGTATGTAGCGCCTTACAAACTCAATAGCTCTCTTAGAAGACTTTTCCTTTAGGACGAGTTCTAGAACCTTTTCCTGAACGTTTTTCGCTACGTTGGCCCAATCGCCTCTAACAACCTCCATCCCTACGATATCTAGCGTACCGTCAAGCAGTAGACCAGCATACCTCTTCTTCGCTTCCGTAAACAGTATCCTCTCGTAAATCTTGTCAGGCCTTATTTCCATTTCTAGTTCGTCTTTAACCCATTTGAGCAGAAGCTTGATCTTGCTTTCATCATATTTTACGAATATGGCGTCCGTATCGCTGTATATTACCTCCAGTCCTATTCTCCTGGCAGTTCTGATGACCTCTTGAATAGCAACTCTACCGAGTGCAGCTGCTGATTCAGCGACTTCCCTGACATACCAGCGTGCTCCAACCCAGCCTGCATAACCGTAGGTCGCATTAGTTATCACTTTAACCGCTTTTTCCCTCTCTTTGAGAATTCTGTACTCTATCGTCTTGGGGTCGAGTTTTCTGAGTTGTCTTCTTATTTGTTTTCTAACATCGATCAGGCTTGTCAATACTGTCTTGTAGAACCCAGGAGGGTCTTTGCGGAATCTATGGTTAACCTCCGGAACAACGGTGACATCCTTCGGAGGTGATTCATCAGGCCTTATGAATGTGTCCGGCGATAGATTATGCAGTATCATGAGGTTAGGATACATCGCAGCAAAGTCCAACACTGCAATCTTATCGTGGATCCCCGGCTTCGGAGGCAGCACTATCGCTCCTCTATATGGCAAGTAGAACTGCTCCACTCTTCGAGGAATCATTTCCCCAAGCTTGTAAGCTTGCTTGATTAGGTACCAGTCTACCCTAAAGCCTACCGCCGCTGCTGCGACATGATCGAGGGGCAGTCCCGTCAAACTCGACAGTTGCATCGCGAAGCCAAGCATCCTTAAAGCGATCCCGAGAATTGATTTGGAGGTCTCAATTGAAAACTTGAGCAGTATATTCCGTTTCTCTTTGTTGACCCAGTAAGTCGATAGGTCCGTTTCATCTATTAGGGTTCTTTCCGTCCTCTTGGCAACACCGAGAAAATCAGCCACATTCTCCAACGACTTGATTTTGACCTCAGGGATATCATCAGCGAGATCAAACAAGTCAAGATTTGCTCGTCCTGTAACTGATACGTGTCCGTAAAGGCTCGTGTGAGGCTCAGACTTTACCCTGTCAACTGTAAGCTTCATGCCGATGAGCTTAGCACGTTCCAACAGATAGGGCCAGTCAAACTTGTTGCTGCCATATCCCACCACAACATCGGGATCGTATTGCCCTACATAGTTGACAAAATTCGAAACGACTTTCCTGTCTTCTGAGTCGTCCGCAACGAACTGCTTCTCCTTCTTGTCGCTTGTGCAAGTTGAAATAACAACGACGGGGTTCCTGCCGGGCTTGGGTGCACCTTTCTGACTGAAGCAAACGATCGAGAACGCTAGTATCCTCAGGGAGGGAAAGCCGACCTTACGGATGGGATTAGGAGGCCCAACCGCTTCGAATACTTCATCAACCTGAGCGTCAATCTGCTCAAGAGCTTTTTTGACCTCAACCCGGTGCCAGCCACATGGAACCAGATCATTATCGATGATGTATCTGAAAGAAGGTCTAAGGTCGTCTTCAAGGTGATCTTTGACTCCTTCGATTTTCACCATAGACTCGGCGTATTTCGTTATTGTGTCAGGATTTCCACATACGATTCTGATTGTCTTTATCTTCTTTCCGAAGAACCTCTTTTCAAGAATATCCGTTTTCTCTATTTCGGGATACCGAGATTTCTCAGCCTTTATCTCTCCGAGTATGCGATCCATCTCAGCCTCGTCCTTAACCAGCAGATAGAAGTAAGGACGAAAGTTCTTATCTAGGATGAGGACCCTCCTTCCGTTCGAATCGATGCCCCATAACCGGATTTCAGGCCTTCGATCGGAGATTTCGTGATTTATATCGAAGAGCCAAAAGTCGAGTTTCATCGATCTCACCGATTAGGATCAATTAGAAGGTAGATAGAAGTCGCTATTTTGCTTGATGGTGGACTACAGCTTTACGGAGAAAACTACGGCGTCTTCGCCATCTTCATAGTACGATGGTATTAATCCCACCCTTTCGAACCCAATACTTTCGTAGAACCTAATTGCCGAGGTATTGCTCTTTCTAACTTCAAGTGAAACAGTTCTGACGTGGCGAGTCTTCAATGATTTGATTAGATAGGACATCAAGGCGCGTCCGATTCCCCTCCTTCTATAGTCTTTGAGCACCGCAATGGAAGCGACATGGGCATCCTTCCCATGGATCAAAGCTGAAACGTAGCCAACGGCTTTGTTCCCCTCAATGGCTACGAGAAAGCTGTCAGACCCAGATTCAGCTAGTGACCGAATGTACGGCTCCGGAAAAGGCGAAGTGAAACATAGCCTCTCAATCTCTAATACTTGAGGAAGAAGACTGTTCTCAACCTTGGAAACCCGGAATTGGCTGTTCATAGATCGCATTCACGCTCTGATTTGGTTGAACTCTCGTATAAGGAGATTGGCGAGTTAGAATTGTCCAGTAGTGATGGTGGTCTCATGAAGAAAGGTTAAATAAATACTCCAAACCTCATAGCGTAGACATCTCGAATCGATCAGGTGGAAGACCAGTGTCTGAGAAGAAGATTGAGAGATGGGGTATCGCAAATATATACTCATCATTCAACAATACGATAGTCCACATAACCGATCTAACCGGTGCGGAAACGATTGCGAGAAGCTCAGGCGGACAGCATGTCAAAGCGGATAGACTTCAAGGCTCACCATATGCGGCGATGCAGTCAGCCTCAGCGGCTGCACGTTCAGCGAAAGATCGTGGAATAACCTCCCTCCACATAAGAGTTAGAGCGCCTGGAGGACATGGCGCAAGAACACCTGGACCGGGTGCGCAGGCAGCGATAAGGATGCTCGCTAGAGCAGGCTTCCGGATAGGAAGAATTGAGGATGTTACGCCGATTCCTCACGATGGGACTCGGAGACCGGGTGGAAGACGAGGAAGAAGAGTCTAGCTAAAACCGTCTGCTTTTCCAATAATACGATCCTTCTACAAGTCAGGTTTCACCTAGAACTGGGATTTAGAGATCACAAGGCTAGTGGAAATAGAAGACCAGATTTTTATAGCGCAGCCAAGCGTATAGTTGCGAGGAAAACGTATGAGTAGAGAATTGGAACGTCTTAGAAGGATCGAAGATGAGATGAGAATTTCTGAGAAGATTATGACTCTAATTCCAGGTTTCAGAGGCTACAAGCAGAAGGAACTGCGCAGAGAATCTGACAGGCTTGTGAGAAACCGAGTCTACGAGAAGCTTCAGGAAGCTACGCAGGATTTGAGAGAAGTCTACCGGGAACTGGTTGATAGGGGGTTCTTAGGCATGTGGGAGGGCGTGGATCGACTCGCAGCTAAGTTTGATAGAATCTCCGAGAAGGTGAATCACGCTTCCTACGGATACAGCGGCTTCTTCGATGCCATCAAGGTTGATGAAGAAAAGCTGGATCAATTGATTCGATTCGACATGGAGCTCATAAATAAAGCCGATGCCTTAACCTCGAAAATCGACAAGATCAAGAGAGATGCTTCAAGCGCTGGCGCAGAAACATTGAGGACAGAGATTCAAGATGTTCTATCTTCCGCTAGTGAGTTTGAGAAACACTTTAGTCAGAGGAAGGCTGCAATACTGGAGAGTATAGGTGAGTAGAAGCATGCCTCAAGTTATTGAGTGGCCCAGTCCTACTGGAGAAGACGTTGTCTGGACATATCCTTCTGAGGATATTACTTGGGGAGCTCAGCTCATAGTTCATGAGATGGAGAACGCTGTCTTCTTTAGAGACGGGAAGGTTTACGATGTCTTCGGTCCAGGAAGACATACGCTAACCACTTTGAACATGCCTCTCTTAACTGGAGCTCTTTCCAAATTGGCAGGATTTCCGGAGACCCCGTTTAAGGCTACTGTGATATTCGTTTCAACGAGAGAATTCAATGGGAAGTATGGAGCTAGAGCTCAGACAACTGAGTTGGCGCCTCTTCTTGTCCATGGAGGGTACTGGTTCAAGATCAAGGATCCTGATTTGTTCATAACTGAAGTCGTTGGAAGGCAAGACGCCTACACAACAAGCAGTGTCAACGAGTTCATCAGAGGATTCATCAATGAGAGGCTTATCGACGAGTTGTCTAAGTACACGCTCGTGAATGTATTCACCAAGCTGGATGAAACTTCGATCACAGTGAAGACGCATATTCTAGAGGCTTTGGAGCGATTTGGGATAGAGCTTGTTGATTTAAGGTTTGAAGGAATCGACACAACACCTGACTATAGGGAGAGACTTTTCTGGCTAAGGTCCGGAACTATGGTCCCCGCCACCGAAGTCTTAAGAATGGAGACCGTCAAGACAGCTGCCAAAGAATTGGGCAAATCTCCAGGAGCCGCCTTAGGAGCAGGTATGATGCTTATTCCACCAATGTTTCAAACTGGAACAGCACCAGCAGCAGCTATGATAATTTGCCCCAAATGTCAAGCGACCACATTGGTTACATCGAAGTTCTGTCCGAACTGCGGAGCAGAGATAGCGAAACCCCCGCCAGCGCCAGAAGTTAGGACATGCGAAAACTGCAAACAAGTGGTGCCTCCAACCGCCAAGTTCTGTCCGAACTGCGGTGGCAAAATGTAGCTGTAGAACGGAGTCGCGCGATATACATAGCCGGAATCGCCATGAAGGCTTTGAAGGTTCTTGGATACGTTGCGTCCGCGATTCTGATCTTTCTTGGAATAATCTTCGCTCTAGCCTCAGCCTACGCTATATCACGCTTGGCTGTTTCCCTTGTTCTTTTCCTAGCCGCTTTCGGCATTATCTACTACATCCAAAGAAGCGCCCCTAAAGAGATCATTCAAAGGTATGAGGTTGAGCTTCCTGGCAAAGTTGAAGCCCGTACAGTTAAGTGTTCGAATTGCGGAGCCTCACTCGATCTCACCAAGATAGAGGTCGTTAAAGGGATGCCTTCTGTTAAGTGTCCTTACTGCGGACATACCTCTGAAGTCATAGAGGAACCCAAATGGTAGTGAAGAGAAGCTCAATTCTCTTTGTCTTTACGCTCATTTTCATTGGTTTAATGTTCACGAACTTGGCAGTAGTTAACGCTGCTGAGATCCAATATCATGTCGATCACGAGTGGGCCAAGGTATGGATCAATGAGGATGGCACGATAGATCTCCAGTACGATCTTGAAATTACATGCGATCAAGGGACGATCCGATACGTGAATGTTGGCCAACCAACGGGAGACTTCACGATAGGCGAAGCAGAAGACAGTCAAGGAAGAACGCTTAAGACCGAGGAGATCACAGACGATCACGGCGTTCGAGTGTACCTAGATCAACCATTAAGCTCAGGGCAAAGCGTCCGCTTCGCCGTCGCCACAAACGTTGGAAAGATGATTTGGGAGGACGAAGAGAACCCTGGGAACGTGGGCATGCAGTTCACACCGGTCTGGTGGAATACCAAAGTAAGTGATCTCCGCGTCCTAGTTCTACTGCCACTGGGGGTCCAACAGAATGATGTGAAAGTCAGCCCGAACTGGGACAATATAGGATCTGAAGAGGAAAGACTTACGGTTTATTGGGAGCGACGAGATCTGGAGCCGGACGAGAAGCTCACTTTCGGGGTTTCCTTTCCAAAGGATTTCGTCAGCCACTTTGAAGTGAGGAAGGAAGAGTTTCCTATTGAATCGATAGCTCTCGGACTCTTCTTCATAGTTCCTTTTGTGATAGTTGTGGCGGCGATTGTGGTCACGAAGCGAAGGATGAGCGGGCTGAGAGAGTATGTCAAACCATCGATGCGGATGGAGACGCTAGGGATCAAGTACGGGTTGACGGCTGTTGAAGCCTCAGAGCTACTCGGGATGCCTCCCACCAAAATCGTTGTCACGATACTTTACAGCCTACTCTTGAAGCAAGCTGTCTGGGTAACTTCAGCGAAACCACTGCTGAAGCTTGAGGTTATGGAGCCGTACAGAGACGGAACAGGGCCGGAGGATAAGCCTCTTCGCTACTACGAGAAGGGCTTCATCATGTCGATAAAGGAAGATGGAGGACTGGATGAGAAGAGACTCGCAGATACGGTTTCACTTCTTGAGAGTACGGTTGAAGGTAAGCTAAGAGGCTACTGCCGGGAAGACACAATAGCGTACTACAGGAAGACCGTAAACGAAGCGTGGAGTCGGGTTGAAGCGGCTGGCACCGCTGAATTGGCATCAAAAGCCTACGATGAGAATCTCCTCTGGCTGCTACTCGACGACAACTTTCAATCTAGAACAAACGCCGCGTTCCGCGACAGAGCTTTTGAACCTGAACCATTCTGGTGGTGGTTCTGGTACAACTATGGCTACCACCATCCAAGCCCTATCGCCCGTCCGAGCCCCGAAACAGGAACTACCGCGCCTCTACCTAAGATTCCGGGTTCAGACTTGGCCAACAATATCGCAACAGCCATAGAGAACACTGCCAACAATTTAGTGGTGAACATAGAGAAGTTCACGAACTCCATACTGCCTCCCCCAAAGCCCGAGAAGACTTCTCGAGAGCCTATACATCACAAAGCAAGTTGCGCATGTGCCTGTCATGCATGCGCTTGCGTCTGTGCTTGCGTCTCATGCGCATGTGCTTGTGCTGGAGGAGGAGTTGGCTAGAATTACAACCTGATAATTTTCAGCAACAAGAGGTTTAAAAATGAAATCGTCTCGATCGCTAGGAATCACACAAGGCCTCTACCCTTATCGAGGCAAAGGCAAATTTAACAGAATGGCTCTCCAACTCAGAGTTGAACCGAACGGGCAGGGACTGCTAGTAATAAACGCTAATACAGTGCTTTACCTCAACGAAACTGCAACTGCTCACGCCTACTTCTTCATTCAAGGTATGGAAACGAAAGAAGTTGTCAAGAACATAAGGAAGATCTACAAGGTTGAGAAAGACGTTGCTCAAAAAGATCATGAAAGATTCATCTACGCCGTTAGTACCCTTGCGCAGACCGAGAAGGTCTGCCCAATATCCTACTTGGATGTGGATCGCGTCGAACCTTTCAGCCAGGAGACATCCGCACCTATTCGAATGGACCTAGCGTTAACCTTTAGATGCCAGAACGACTGCGTTCACTGCTACTCCGGCGGACCGCGCCAAAGCGTTGAATTGACAACAGAGGAATGGAAGAAGATCATCGATCGAGTGTACGAACTGGGCATCTTCATCGTCGACTTCACTGGTGGGGAGCCTACGTTAAGAGAGGATCTTCCGGAGCTTCTACTTCATGCACAGAGAAGAGGCGTTGTAACCGGTTTAATTACGAACGGCCGAAGATTGAAAGATAAAGCGTATGTTAATGAGCTGGTTGCCTCCGGACTCGACTTCGCCCAAATCACGATTGAATCTCACGACCCCTCGATTCACGACTCAATCACTAAGGCAGAGGGCAGTTGGAAGGAAACTGTTGAAGCTATAAGGAATGTACTTGAGACGCCGATCTATCTCACAACGAACACTACATTGAACAAACGCAACTCGAAAGATTTCCTGCAGACCATTGATTTTCTCCATGGATTAAGCGTCAAGGTTTTCGGATGCAACAGCTTGATTTATTCCGGGAAGGCGCCATCTGTCGCTGAGGAGTTCGCAATAGGCATCAATACGCTGGCGAATCTTCTACCGAAAATAGACGAGAAAGCTAGCGAGCTGGGCATGAAGTTTCTATGGTATACGCCTACGCGGTATTGCGAGATGAACCCTGTCAATCTAGGTCTTGGAGTCAAATCTTGCACAGCTGCAAGGATAAACATGTGTGTAGGCCCCGACGGAAGTGTCTATCCGTGCCAGAGTTACTTTGAAACTCTCGGAAATATCTTGATGGACAATTGGAAGGATATATGGAATCACCCTTTGGCGAGAAGCCTTCGGAGTAGGGAATATGCCACTGGCAAATGCCGTGAATGCCCGGAACTTTCCGTCTGCGGTGGAGGATGCCCCCTCGAACCGCACGAAAATAGATATCTTTGCGCTGAGTGAAACAGCTATAGCAAGTCGATCAGGCGGATAACATTTTCAGATTGAAGCACTAAACTATTCTACTCAGTCTGATAACGATTTGTGTCAATCTGCAATCTGAGCTTTTTAGTGACCGCTATGAATGGTCTTCACGCACCGTTAGAAGACCATCTTTTCAAACAGCAGGTCATATGCGTACGGAAAGTCTCTGAGCAGCAAGATCTAAATGCAGACTGAACGAGCGTTTCCAACAGTTTTACATTTGGAGATCGTTCTATACTGTTCTGGGAATCGCTATGTCAATGGAGCAAGTCTCCCAGCTAGTTGAGAAACATGAGAGATGGCGTCAGAACGAATGTTTGAACTTGATCCCGTCAGAAAACATAATGAGTCCCGCAGTTAGGCGAATTATGATGTCGGATATGGGGCACAGATACACGTCTCAAGACCGCTACTACGCGGGAAGTCGTTATATCGATGAAGTGGAGGTGCTCGGTATGAATTTGGCGAGAGACGTGTTCAAGGCTGAAGCCGCCAATCTCAGACCGATTTCAGGCCACATGTCTGACATGATTCTGTTATCTACATTTGCCAAGCCGATGGAAAAAGTGATGACTGTTCATCCATTGAACGGCGGATACCCGGGACTTTCAGAGAAAGGACTGTTGAGGGTCCTGGGCTTGCAAGATCTCTATTTTCCATTCGATAAGCAGAGAATGAACATTAGGATTAGTGAATCCGCTGACCTTATCAAAAAAGCGAGACCAAGAATCGTAACCTTCGGCGCGAGTTTCTTTCTGTTTCCACATCCGGTTAAAGAGCTGATTGAAGCATGTCGTGACGATAATATTCTAGTGGCCTACGATGGATCACATGTTCTAGGCCTAATCGCTGGAGGGAGATTCCAGAACCCGTTCAGAGATGGCGTGGATGTCTTGGTCGGCTCTACCCACAAGAGTTTCTTCGGGCCGCAAGGTGGAATAATCTTGGCTAAGAAAGAGTATGAAGAGGAGATAGCTGCTCATGTTCACCCAATGCTTGTTGACAATGCGCATTGGAATAGGATCGCTGCCTTAACCATGGCGCTCGCAGAGGTGAAGAAATTCGGAAAATTGTACGCAAACCAGGTCATAAGGAACGCAAGAGCTTTGGCCAAATCTCTAGACCAGTCTGGACTGTCGGTTGTTGGGAAGGGATATGGTTTCACGGAATCTCATCAAGCTATCTTGGATGTGGGCGGACTTAAGGCTGGCAGGGAAACAGCTCAAAGGCTTGAGAAAGCCAATATAATCGTTGATAGCGGAGTCAGACTTGGAACATGTGAAATCACAAGATGGGGGATGAAGGAACCGGAGATGGATAAGATTGCTGAGTTCATTTCAAGAATCCTACTGAAAAATGAAAAACCAAGCGACGTTAAACGCGACGTTGCAAAGCTGAGGACACAGTTCGATAGGATTCAATTCTGTTTCGATTAAGAAATGGATGGTTGGCGTGCTGGCCGTAACCCACCTTCTGTTTTAGGCAGCATTCGTCTAATCGGGATACCCGCGCCTCATGCGGAGTTCATAGGCGCCTATTGTCCCTTTCACAACGCACGCCGACGTTTTCACCCCATTTGACAGCTATCTCGACGTTTCCGCGTCATGGACATCCGCTGGCATTGGGTTGTTTTCTGTGCCGGCGTTTGGGCTCTCGCCCAGTTTCCTTTCGGAAGCTGCGTCTCCGC
>CAZHMI010000056.1:2138-12368 GCA_964533795.1 uncultured Candidatus Bathyarchaeia archaeon | reverse complement strand
GCATTGAGTGGCGATGTTCCACGTTTTGTTGTCGATGTCAAGTCTGTTCCGAAGGCGTTACCTGTGCCCAAAGAGAGTGCACACGCTCTTAAGGGTGTGGTTGGCGGAAAGACGCTTGCAAGGATGAAGAAGGAAAGTGTTGATTGCCCAGTCAAGAATATGACGATGTCCTTCATTGTTTGTTTCTCTTGTGACAACTTTCTTCGTAGAGTGAAAGGTAAGGTAGACTGCAAGGGAGATATCCTTCAGTAGGATCGCTTTGGGCAGAACCTTATCAAGCAAAAGCGTCTCCGTTTTCACTGTCGTGAATGGTTGATTTAGCACGAACAGTTGGCCGCCGTTGTCATAGAGTGTTCGTGAAGACGTCCTCTCTTCGAGAAATTTTCAAGTCTTTGGACGAGTATCCTTCTACGAGGCTTGTCCGTCGAAGACCCTTAATGATTACGACTGGAGTCCTCTCATCGCCCTGTCCTTTCACGAGCTCGGCAGCTGAAGCGAGCTCATCAACAATCGCGACATACTTGAATCTGAGTCTGTAACCGAAGAGATCGGATTTGCCTCTGTAGTCAATTATCGGAGCTATCCCAGAGAAACCAATAGCGAAGTCAACTTGCCCACGTCTAAAAGGTCGACTGTAAGTGTCAGAGATTACGACGGCTATTCGTTTGCCTGTTAACCTCTCTATTCTTAGTCGTAGATCGCGGGCGGAATCATCAGGATTCTCGGGAAGTAGCACATAAGAATCCAGGCCCTCGACGTTCGATTTATCTATTCCTGCCGAGAGACACACTTGACCGTGCTTCGTTTCTACAATCAAGACTTGGCGATCTGCCTTAATAATCCTGCGTGAGGAACGCAAGATTAACTCCACAAGTCTCGGATCCTTGTGAGTTATGGAAGCTAGCTTTCGGGCTCTGCCAGAGATCTTTACATCACTTAGCTTCACAGCCTTTCGCTCAGCCTTCGACACTATCTTCTGGGAGACCACTATTACGTCTCCGTTCTCTAATGGAAGTCCCTCTCTATCAGCCGCTTGTACAATCATATCGGCCAAACTGTCGCCGTATCTAACAAGAGGAAGAGTCTCCAGACCATGAATACTTATGCTCCTCGCCATTCGGAAACACGTCTCCATTGCTCTTGAGCTTTGTAACATTAATCATTATTGGCGCAAGCCACGAGAAAATGCGCATATCCTCTGCTTCTCAAGCAAGAGCATACATAACGAACAAGGGCGCAAAGACCAAAGCGACTATCGACATCAACTTAATCAAGATGTTGAGCGAAGGACCAGCCGTGTCTTTGAACGGATCTCCGACCGTATCCCCTACAACAGCAGCCGCATGTGTAGTTGTACCTTTCCCACCCAGATTCCCAGCTTCAATATACTTCTTAGCGTTATCCCATGCTCCACCAGCATTAGCCATGAAAAGCGCCAAGATCAAACCTGTTACTATACTCCCGGCAAGCAATCCTCCGAGAGCGTATCTGCCGAAGATGAAGCCGATGAGGAGAGGCGCAACTATCGCCGACAACCCGGGAGCGATCAACTCTGTAAGAGCACCTTTGGTGCTTATGTCAACACATCGAGAGTAGTCGGGTCGCGCCTTTCCTTCCATAAGCCCCGGAATCTCTTTGAATTGTCTGCGCACTTCCTCAACCATCCTGAATGCATTCTTTCCGACAGCAAGTATCACAAGACCACAAAAGAGCGCTGGAATGGCTGCGCCAACCAATAATCCTGCTGTCACATAGGGGTTGAGAACATCCAGCGTCTTTATGCCAGTGACCTGCGAATACGCTGAGAAGAGCGCGATGGCAGTTAGGGCTGCTGAGCCTATCGCAAAGCCTTTAGTTATGGCTTTGGTCGTGTTCCCAACTGAATCGAGGGCGTCAGTTACTTTTCGTACTCCTGCACCAAGCCCACTCTGCTCCACAATTCCTCCAGCATTGTCAACGATTGGCCCGTAGGAGTCTGCAGCGACCACCATACCTGTTATAGAAAGCATTCCTACCGCCGACATAGCGATGCCGTAAATTCCTGCGAAGATCCACGCGATCAAAGTCGCTAATGAAATCCCGATAACAGGGATGACAGTACTTATCATGCCGTAGGAGAACCCTGTCATGATGTTGGTGGCGGCTCCTGTTCGAGCTGCTTTAGCGATCGATCTGGTAGGACCTCTGCTTCCGGAAGTGTAATAGTCAGACATCACTCCTATGATGACGCCTGCAATTAAGCCTGATAAAGTCGCGTAGAAAACTCCTAGGCCTAAGTCAGGTCCCATGACGTATTGAATCATTAAGTATGCGGCAACTATGACGATGGCGCATGCAGAGAAGGTTCCTTTATTCAAAGCGAAACTTGGGTCCGCTCCCTCCTTTGCTCTAACGAGGAAAGCTGCTATTATGGAAGCCAAGACTCCTACTGCGGCAACCAGAAGAGGTAGGATAACTCCTCTCGTATCGTAGAGGGTTGCTCCAATGATCATTGTAGCTATTATACTACTGACATATGACTCGAATAGGTCGGCGCCCATACCTGCGACGTCTCCGACATTGTCTCCGACGTTGTCCGCGATGACTGCCGGGTTCCTAGGATCATCTTCAGGTATGCCCGCTTCAATCTTGCCTACAAGATCAGCACCTACGTCCGCTGTCTTTGTGTATATCCCTCCTCCTACCCTAGCAAACAATGCGATTGAGCTTGCTCCGAAGCTGAAACCTAAGATCAGATTCGGGTCTTCATACAGATAGTAGAACGTGCTCAATCCCAGAAGTCCTAGACCTACGACCGACATGCCCATCACAGCTCC
The DNA here is from genome assembly GCA_964533795.1 of uncultured Candidatus Bathyarchaeia archaeon. Taxonomy (GTDB): domain Archaea; phylum Thermoproteota; class Bathyarchaeia; order 40CM-2-53-6; family CAYOZM01; genus CAYOZM01. The sequence goes on along the minus strand of CAZHMI010000056.1, from coordinate 9,552 downwards.
ACCCTTGAAGGCTAAAGATAGAGCCTTGTTGAGACTTTTTCGAGCTGCGTTAGCCGTTCGCACATTAGCAAGAACTGCAACTCTCATTCCAATAAAACCCGCCAGTACTGAGCAGACCGATCCTACAAGATAAGCTATGGAAATCCGATAGTCCAATGCTAACACCAGTATGACTGTAACAGCGACTACACAAAGAGCCAGGGTACGGTACTGCCGTGAGAGATATGCCATCGCACCTTCTCTTATGGCTTCAGCTATCTCCTTCATCCTCTCTGTTCCTGAATCTTGCCTAGCGATAGAGAAGGCTAAGTATACTACGAACGCTAAAGCAAGGACGCCTGTAATTGGCGCGAGCGCAAGAATATCCATTAGCGTTTATTCTCTCTCCCTTTCAAGCATATGACAACCCGCTCTCTGAATCAAACAAGAGATAAAGCTTTCCGTATTAGCGTCGTCAATTCAACTCGAACTATAGCGAATCAACGAGTTTCATCCTCCAAATCGGTTGATTCTCTTGACAATCTTTATATCCAACGTGTTTGGTCTTGATTGTCAAGTCAGTTTGCGGGAAGTGAGGCAGCAGCCCGATTACGACGTTGGCGCTATTTTTGCGCGTTCAGTAGGTTACGGAGGAGAAACATAATCAATGCTTCGTAATTCTTTCGAAACTGAATCTGTTGACACAATAAACGCTTTCGGGAGACCCCGTGGCTCACGATGTTCGCTGAAAGAAGTCTTCGTGCCACAAGGTTAGTCAATTGAGAGGGTTTTCTCTTGAGAATTAGCGACTTAAAGGTCGGCATGAAACAAGTCACCGTTAGCGGTAAGGTTACCGAGAAATCGGCAACTAGGGAAGTTCTTTCGAGGTGGACTACCAACGTTCATCGAGTTGCGAACGCAATTATCGCCGACGACTCCGGAAAGATAAAGCTCGTTCTATGGAACAATCAGATCGACGAAGTCTCCGTAAACGACTCAGTCAAGATCGAGAATGGTTATGTTTCATCGTTCCGCGGCGAGGCTCAGCTTAATATCGGACGAAACGGCAGGCTGACCGTTACGAAGTAGTTTTGAAACAAAGTGGGCGAGGTGATAAAGCTTTGAGTTTTGAGAGAAGAAGATTTGCCGGCAGACCATTTTCAAAGCCAGTTGAGGAAGGAAAAGAATATGAAGTCGATATCAAGGAGACGAGCCGGAGAGGAGAAGGAATAGCGAGAGTACAAGGCTTCGTCATATTTGTGCCCAACACCAAGCCTGGAGATCACGTCAAGATCAAGATCACTAGGATAGGCAACAGGTTTGCGACGGGCGAGGTTGTTCAGTAGACGACTACTTCACAAGTCGAATAGTCGTAACGGGCGTTTTTCCAGTACAACATTTTGCGACGAGCTGACATGGGGCGTCGCTGTCGTTGGGAAGTATTTTCACCTCTTGAAAGATGCCTTGAAGAAAAAGCATAGCCTAATTATTCGATTTTGCAGCGACTTTCCAATGACGCTCTTTAGCGTTGCGCACGTCCGTTGTCTACCCTTTCTCTAGGGCTAGGTCCGCGACTGTCTGATACCAATTAGGACCGATCGTTCTAACGATTCTCGCCTCTTTCCGAATAACGCTCACCTCACACAGTCTTAGCGTTGAAGTGATTTTGTCTAAACTCTTTTGGAGCGGATCATAGCCTTTTCTGGCGTGCACGAAATCGTAAATGTGAACGTGCCCAAGCCTTGGTTTCAGCGCTGCTATTGCAGCGTCCAAGTACGTGATAGCTTTGCCGGGCAAAGGCATCAATACTCTATCGGCTTTACCCCTCAGATGGAGCTCTACTATTGCTTTCGAATCGCCTAGAACCGTCGAGACCTGCCCGGCAACTTTGTTCAAATGGACGTTCTCAAACATGTATCTCACTGCTTCAGGGTTGATGTCTATTGAGAATACTTTCGACGCTTGACTGTGTTTCGCAATTATTATAGAGAAGCACCCGACTCCTGCGAACATGTTGATCACCTTCTCGTTTGGGGAGACCTTTTTTGCTATTCGGATACGCTCGTAAAGAAGACGCGGTGAGAAATACACTTTTGCTAGGTCTACCTTGAACTTACATCCGTGCTCTCGGTGAACGGTTTCAGTCTTGTTTTCGCCAAAGACCCATTCTAGGGGTCGAGTTCGGTACTCCCCTGAGACTGGAGTAAGCTGTCTAAGGACTGTTCTCACATGCTTACTGGCTGCAACAATCCTTGTAGCGACCTCATTCGCATTCGCTTGAAGCCCCGGTATCGGTTTGATGATCGCGATGTCCCCGATTATGTCGTATGCAACTGATGTCTCGTTCAAAGGCTGTCCCGTTACTACAGCTGTTGTAAGAACTGTAAATCTTCTTATTCTTTCTGCCTACGCTTCTTGCTATTGCTCCATTGATCGTATAGAGCAACCTTTGCAAAATGTTTAATTGCGTTCGCTTGTAGCCAGTATAAGAGGCTAACCTCATTGGTCGAGTCAAAGGAAGAGAGAATTGGAGGAATATTGTACGAGTGTATCAACTGTGGCTCGAAGATTACAGCTGAACAGCTCTCTATGACACCTGAGATAAAGTGTCCGATATGCGGTTACCGCATATTGAGAAAGGTTAGGCCGCCTGTAGTTAAGCATGTTAAAGCTAGATAGTCAACAACAGCATAAATGACATTGATTCTATCTTAATATTCAGTTAAGTAACGATGACGCTGTGTTCAGACGGATGTTAGCAAAGAGATACGGAATAGCTATCTCCCAAAAGGATAATATGGCTTATCCAGATAATCTAAGCTGGGAATGTGTTCGCTGTGCGACATGTTGTGGAGATACGGCGAAGCGTACTCGTCATGTATTGATATTGGCGTCAGAGGCGCAGGCTATAGCGGCTCGAACTGGCATTCGCGTTGAAGAATTCGCCCACAAAGTAAAAGACTCTAAACCTTACGAGTTTCAGGTCAGGAAGAAGAACAAGAGGTGCGTTTTTCTAACCGGCGTCTCTTGTAGCATATACTCTGATCGACCGCTGATCTGCAGGTTCTACCCTTTCGTTCTAGAACAGTCTAAGAACCGCACTTTTGAATTCAAGCTGCCAGAGCATGAATGCCGAGGAATAGGTCGCGGCAAAAAGCTGACTCGAGACTATTACGTATCCCTTCTTCGAATCGCTATTGGGAAACTTACAAAGCGCAGTCGTGGATGAGGGACGAAGTGATCTGTGAGCATTCTTTCATCATATAAATACTGTAGCAATTCTTGACTTCCACTGGCAGTGCAGAAAGTCAGATGGCCAGATAGAGAATCTTTAAGTCTTAAGGACAAAGACAACAGTGTTGAATCTTAGCGGGTCGTGATGAGAGTTGGCTAAGTCTGACAAGTATGAGATGCTCGAGGAGACCGCTCGTAGAAGAGGGTTCTTTTGGCCATCCTTTGAAATTTACGGGGGCGCGAGTGGGTTCATAGATTTTGGTCCTGTTGGCGCGGGCTTGAAGAGAAAGATAGAGGAGAAGTGGCGAGATTTCTTTATTAGAAAACAACATCTGGTGGAAATAGTTACACCTATAGTAATGCCCGGCAAGGTATTTGAATCGTCTGGACATGTTGCTCATTTCAAGGACCCTATGGTTGAGTGTACTAAGTGCAAACGACGTTATCGCGCGGATCACATATTGAGAGAATCTGTACCTCTCGAAACTGAATCATTGACTCTCGATGAGCTGAATCAAAAGATACGAGAGAACATGGTTCTATGCCCAGAATGCGGAGGAGAATTCTCTCGGCCTGAATACTTTCGAACTATGTTTGCAACTACGATTGGCCCGTATAGCGAGGCAGTAGGATATTGTAGGCCAGAAGCTGCGCAAGGCATGTTCATAGATTTCAGGCGACTGTTAGAGATCGCGAGAGAGAAACTGCCTTTTGGAGTTGCTCAAATAGGAAGAGCGCTTAGGAATGAGATCTCTCCCAGACAGGGACCGATACGGCTTCGGGAGTTCACGATAATGGAGTTTGAATTCTTCTTCGATCCCGAGAAGAATTGCGGCGGCCGACTGGAAAACGTAGCGGATGAACTAGTTAGAATCGTACCTGCGGAATTACGATTAAGAGGTGTTGAAGAGCCTGTCGATCTGACGATTATTGATTGTCTGAGGAGAGGGTACATACTGAATGAGTGGATGGCATACTTTATGGCGCTATCAAAGAGGTTTGTTTCAGAACTTGGGATACCTCCGGATCGTCAGAGATTTCATGAGAAATTGCCTAAAGAGAGAGCCCACTATTCAGCTCAAACCTATGATCATGAGGTTTTGCTCGAGAGATGGGGGTGGACGGAGCTCGCTGGGCACGCATACAGAACTGACTACGATCTATCGGTGCATTCAAAGAATTCTGGGATTGACGCGAGAGTCTTCGAGAAGTATGATAAGCCAGTCAGAAAGAAGCTTCGAGTGTTGCGGCCCGTCACATCTGCTTTGCGGCGGACTTTCAAGGAAAGAACGCAAGAGGTTATCGAACTGATTGGGAAAGCTGATCCAAATGAGGTTGAGAAGGGACTCATTAAGCAAGGATACCATCAGTTCAAGGATTTACGAATTCTTCCTGAGCATGTGGAGATTAAGTTAGAGGAAGAGATCGAGACTGGAAGACGGTTCATTCCGCATGTTGTTGAGCCCAGTTTCGGCGCTGAAAGACTTGTCTATGCGACGCTAGAATATGCGTACACGAGGATCAAAGACAGGACTGTGCTAAGGCTCCCTAGAGATTTGGCTCCGATACAGGCAGTTGTTCTGCCGCTTGTAAGCAAGGACGGCTTGCCAGAATTGGCCGCAAAGATTTATGAAAATCTAACTGCGGAGCATTTTGATATTGAATTCGACGAAGCGGGTTCGATTGGAAGAAGATACGCAAGAGCTGATGAAGTTGGTGTACCGCTAGCCATAACGGTTGACTACCAGACGAAGGATGATAAAACGGTCACATTAAGAGATAGGGATTCATGGAGACAAGTGAGAATCAACATTAGCGATCTTCCTAGTGCGATGAAGAGGTACTTTTCCTCTGACACTTCATTGGAATCGCTCGGAACCCCGCTCAACTTAATAGAAACTTGACTGAGTTTGTCTTCAATTGTTTTCTATATTCTTTGTCAGCATTTAAATTTCTGAGCGGCGTATCATTCTACTATAATCGCTTGTGTGGCTGGTGGACTAGCAGTGGCGTTTCCCTCTGAAACCGAGGCTGCAATTAGGCGCAGGATGTACGAGATTTGCCAGAACCACGCTCGCAACGCTGTTGAAATAACGAGGGAACTCGCACTAATGATAGACGGCGTAGCAGAAGGAAAACAGAAAAGCGCAAGAGAACACTATCAAGCAATGTTAAAGCTATTGGATGAGTTTGACAAGTCCAAGGCCAATCTGTTAGGAGAAGTAGCTTCTGTCGGGTCCCTTTTGATAAGTAGGGAAGATTTTATGCGACTGATTTTCGGAGTCAAAGAGATAGCTGATTATGCTGAAGGGGTAGGATTCAGACTGATAGGGATCCTTGACAGAAAGTGGAAGGTCGATAAGAAGTACATGATAAGAGTCTCACATCTCGCCTCGCTCGTTCTCGAGGAAATAACTAGGCTGAGGGAGACTATTCTCTCGCTGAGCTTCAGCCCTTTGAAGGCTATGGAGTTGACGAGAACGGTTGAGGAAGTTGAAAGGAAGATCGACGCAAACTATAGAAGATTTGACATAGAAATCCTTGATGCAAAGATGCCTATGCAGTCAGTTCTAATTCTCAGGGACATAGTTCAGCATTTAGAGAGAATGGCTGATCTGGCGGTAGACGTCGCAGATCTGGTAAAGGTCCTAGCAATCTCAGGTTGACTGAGCGACAATGTCCAACAAGACTGAAGCGGAACTTGTTGGGACACGTCTGATCGTTTGGGACTCATCATCTGGGAACGAACTTTACAAACAAGGATTCTATGGTAAACCAGTGGGAATACCTAAGCCTAAGCCAGACCAGGAGTTCACGGTACCTCTCATGCTAGATCTCATGGAGGGGCTTTTCCTCTGCGAGAAGAAGAGGATCGTAGTATTTACAGGGACAGTTGGGAGGAAGGTCAAGCGAAGCGCGCTTCTGAAACTCGCCAAGGAGACGTACCAGGGTTTCAGTTTAGCCTACCTTGTGTACAAGGATCTGAGAGAGAAGGGATACATCGTCACGCCTGGCATTAAGTTTGGAGCAGACTTTGCCGTCTATGAACATGGGCCTGGAATTGACCACGCACCTTTCATCATATCTGTAAGGGAGAGGAAAGAAGCCATGGGGTCTTTCGAAATAGTAAGAGCAGGTAGACTCGCGACCACAGTAAGAAAGCAGTTCATTATAGCCATACCGGATGCCGAGAGAAAAAAAGTAGACTATCTAGTGTTTAGATGGTGGAGAGCTTAACGGCTGATTTTGAAAGAGATTGCAGAGGCATGTTATTCAGAGAAAAGAGGTCGATTCAAAATTGTGGAAGATGACATGAGTGTGGTTGTCAACGCCACGTTCATACATTGGAATAGTTTCCTATTGCTTGGCCTTACGCCGTAGGGCAAAGGCAGCTACTCCGGCGCCGACGCCTATTGCGAGCAAAGCAATCGCCGCGACAGTCTTCTTCTCCATTCAAAGCACCTCCAAGTTCTTGCACATGTAGTTTTGGAAATGAATTAAAAGGGATTATCTAGAAATTCGACCTATCGAGGCTCGACATATAGAGTATCTCATGGTGTGGAAGTCTTTGAAGAAAGTAGTAGATAACGAGCTGCGCCGATCCATTCTTCAATATGACCAGTTGCTGAGCAATAAGACAAAAATAACTATGCGCCTAACCTATTAGCGGTGAAACAAGTGGCTCTAAGATGCCCGGACTGTAGTGAAGGGCTTGAACTTGTCGGCAAGCCTGAGAGACGCTGGCTTACGTATCACTGCGATCGCTGCGACAAGGAGTGGGTGTACGATCCCCAGAGGAAGGAGCTGATAAGGAACGTTGCTCGAACGCGAGCTGATGAGCTTGTCATAGTAATTTTCTTGGCGCTAGCAGCGGGACTTTACCCGCTTTATGTTCTTAGCCCTCTCAACGTAAAATATCTGATAGTAACTCTAATTCCGGCATTAGTAGTCGTGGCTTTTGTGATACTCGGCGTGACATCGCTCCTAGTTCTCGCGAAAGTGCGCTCGAGGAGAAAGAAGGTTGTGACCACGTGATTCGCAACTAAAGGTAAAACATTCTCCAGTAGAAGTAGATTCCGCCCAGTAGTAGAATTATGATGATAACAAATAGTATGAATGCGGCGATTGCCACACCTGACGGTTCTGACCTTAACACTATCGGTTGAACGGGCAGTTGGTAGTAAGGCGGCGCATAATAGGG
>CAZHMI010000056.1:0-2038 GCA_964533795.1 uncultured Candidatus Bathyarchaeia archaeon | reverse complement strand
CCGCGCTTACGACTTCGCTTGGCGAATCCTCTTCCTAGTGACGCGCTTTAATCGCCAGTATCCACTTGCGTCTCTATAGAACTCGGTATAATCCGTGCTCATTGGTTCAGCCACTTATTATGATGAAAGAGGTACTATGTAAGCATTTGATCCGTCAAAACTCTGTTCTGGCGGCAAGAAGTAACTATTGGGTGACTGAAACGTCAACAGGAATGATCAAAAAGGCGCATTCCTTTTCCTACACAGCTGACATGACCCTGAGCAAAAGTGCTCTTAATCACGTCAATAGCAAGGGTGAAGATGCGAAATAGTTCTACTCTGAGAGCGCATCTCTGATCATTTTGTCTCCACTGTGTGCTCTCTCTACGGGAAGGATCGTTCCTAGTAGTGGACATTCAACGCCTTACCCAAACCGACCGTCGCCAACCAACCAGCGACGACCGTGATGGTAGCTGGGAAGAACTGCAACTTGAAGTTGAGCTGAACCGCCTCCGAGATTAGAAACATCAGTGAAATCGAAAGCGCACAAATCAAGCCAAGGTTTCTTCCCATCCTCTGGGAGGTCTGGAGTGAGAGCAGTATCGCAAGAAAGAAATCGCCCAGACCTATGACTATCCGGCCCTCCGAGGGAAATGTTGGAAGTATGATCGTTAGGGGCAGTTTCAACGCGACAATCTTCATCGCTGAGGAAATCATCAGTTTGGTGCCGAACACATGAATCACGTCCACAACTGTTAGTAAAATTGCGAATAGCGCAGAAGTCTTCCAGCTGAAAAAACCGTTTAATGCCATAGAGAGAAAAACCACAAACGCAAAAGAGAAGATGTCCATTTCGACAATTGTCCAGTGGTACAAATACAGCAGTATAAATGCTGCAGGAAGGATGACAGAGGCGTACCACTTAGGCCAGATTGCATATGCGAAAAGGAAAAGCCCCACAGAATATATAGCCACGAAGAATACGAGTAAAGCCAGTTCAGGAACTAAGGCTGTTATCGTGATGACTGTTGAAAAAGCAACTATCAGGAATACAGTATCTCGTGTCCCCAGCTTCTCATACTTATACAGCGCTTTCATTCGACTCTCGCAAAGGGGATACGCCCTTAAAGCGATTGTGGTGGTCACGAACACAACTAGGGGAAGCGATAGATCTAGTCTCATAGCTCGTAACTTCGCGCACAGTCGGAATAAAAAGCTGCTGCTCAGGCCGAGACTCGAGTTTCAGTCAGCCATTTTTGCCATGAACTCGAATTGGCTCGACCCGTCGGAAGAAGCGGAGCAGCCTAAGACTAAAAAAATATAGTAGAATGGGTCAATTTTGGCAAAGGGCGATTATATCGAAGCCCAATATATGGCGACTCCCGAAATATATCGCCTGCTTTAATAATTCATTTATAAATAGAGCTCTAAAATTTTAGAGCAGCGAGTGCGAAGAAAGATGCCCCCTCATCCAAGATCGAGGAAGAACCGTCAAATCAGTAAGAGAAGAGGAGTGGACCTTGAGAAAGTGACGAACCATATCTGCCCGCGATGTGGCAAGGCAGCAATGAACATATACTATTCTGAAGGCTCCGAAAAGAAGGTTGGAGCTTGGTGTGAGATCTGCGATTTGAAAGGATTCTTCTCAAACAATAGGTTGTTCTCAGTCGAAGAAATCTATAACGTTTGAAGAGGCAAGGTCCGCTTCAACAAGAGAATGCTTAGGCGCGAAAAGCGGTTCTGAAGACTACCCCCGCATATCGGTTAAATTCTAGCAATCCTAGTTTTAAAGCACCAGGCGACACAATTGCAGAGAGTAGATAAGTCCACTCTTGTTGGACTCGCGGCATTTGAAGGCGGTTCAGTTCACGAAGGACTTGTTAAGCGGGCGTTGGCATTTAGAGTCCGGATTATTAGAGAGCTAATCTCTTCTGAGGTTGCTCAAGTAGCCAACTACATGGGCGGCAGACTCGTCGATTGCAAGATTGATGAGGCAACAGATTGGACTTTGGCACTCCGTCCGTTCGCTACATTTGAAATCTACTACTTTCTTCAAAGG
>CAZHMI010000055.1:0-12654 GCA_964533795.1 uncultured Candidatus Bathyarchaeia archaeon | reverse complement strand
AAATGTTGAAAAGGTTTTTATACGAAATCAATTGATCTCAGTCAAATCAGTAGGGATGTGCTTGGAACCCTCTAGGAAACCGCTGAATCTGCTTGTGAAGAAGCTTAATGGTGAGGTTTCGATAAGACTAAAGAACGACGTTGAGTATCGCGGCAAGATGATAGAATGCGATAGCCATATGAACATAATTCTTGAAGGCGCAACCGAGTACAGAGGCAATTCGCTAACCGCCAATTTCGGCAATGTAATTCTCCGAGGAAGCAACGTGCTCTACATTTGCGTCGATAAACCACGAGAGTAGATCCTGCATCTAGACCTTTCGGCGTTACACATTACTGAGCTCATTATGTCAACATGCGAATTAATGCTGTTTCAGAACTCAATCAACTCTAGGAATGCTGCTGTGCGTCTTCCTTTTCGTGGCTACGGTATTCATCGACTATTCTACTGAAAACCTTCTTCACTTCTGCATCCTCAAGCTTGCCTATGCTCTCGACGGCAGCTTTCAATTCTGTGGCAGAAACGTATGGATATCCTTCGATCCACTCTACGTGTAGGTTGCTTGAGGAAAGCAGAGGGACCCCTCTCTGTTTCAACTCTTCTTCCGCCTCATGCGACATCGATGTGCAAGCGATCACCGCTATCGAGCCCATCTCCGCGAGGGTTCTGGCTGTCGAACGGCCTCCTCCGCCAGCATTGAGAAGGATGATCGGATCACCACGTCCAATCTCGAATTTCTTCACGGCGTCTTCGATTCCTTTAGAAGTAAAAGACTCTATCGGTTTAAGAAGTCTTATTTCGCCTCTCGCTTCTCTCTCTCGAAGGTGTTTGAGGCGATCGAACCGCTGTTGATACTCAGCCATCACGTGCTCTGCTTTCCCAAGTCGCGCATAAAGATTCTCGATCTCGCTTCTTTGAATCTTGTAGAGTCTTTCCTTCTTCACTTCTCTCATCGTTTCTACGCGTTCCTTTTCGCGTTGGCTTTCGATTTTCATGATTTCAGATTTCAACTGTTCAACCTCTTCTAGCAACTTCTGATTCTGAGCCTCGAGCGTCTCTATCTCTCTGCGTTGTTCCGAAATTTTCTTCTTCAGTTTTGCCAATTCGCTTGACTCGCTAAGTCGGATCGTCTTGACCGCGTCTCTCTTCTCCTTCCGCTTGATTAGCAGGTCCAAGGCTCGCTTGATGGTGTATCCTCCTGCAACAAGCGCTTTCGCTTCGTCCGTTGGTATGTGCATACCTGATCTTTTGACGCACTCTTCCACCTGTTTGAACTTGTCGCTGTAGTTGTGGAAAGCTTTCAAAGCCGCAGCTAAAGCATCTTGAGAATGAGGATCCAATGACTTGATTCCGTGTTCCGTGGCGTAATCTTGAACGATCCGATGTTTTTCAGTAGATTCCATTGCAGCTTGAGGCGAGAATGTGATGGCTTCAAGCGATGACGCCACTTTCCTGATGAAATTAGGAGGAGGAGAGACGTCCGACGCTACGATGATAGCGTCGCCAACCTCAGAAATCTTTTGGATGACCGCGTCTCTGGTAGTTTCTTTGCTACTCTCAATCAAGATGGGTCTGGCATCAATGTCCAGAACAGCGAGACCGCATGTGGTGCCCGGATCTATTCCTACAATCAGTTTCCTCCGTGAGTGACTATGGCTTTTTGCCTTAAATCCAACTTGATACAGGTGTGGACTCACGTTCTCACTCTTCTCTTCTCCCCTTTAACGTATGCAAGTGCATCTTCGAGAGAGACCGCTAACCCGTGACGCTTCTGGAAGAAGTGCAGGATGTTCTCAACATCTCGGGCGAGCAGTCTCGCAGCATCCGGATGGTCCTTTGTTACTGCTTGAGGCCAATCGATGATTAGAATCCCTCCGTTAGACTTTATCAAGATGTTGAACTCACTCAAGTCAGCGTGAATCGTTCCTCCGTCAAGATATGATCTCTTCACGTTCGCGATTATCTTTTTGAGGATGGGCAGAGGCTCCTCTATCTCCGCGTACCTGAGCTCCGTTCCTTCAATTAAGCCCATTACCACAACATGGCGATTCCTAGCTATTGGCTTTGGAATTGAAACTCTATGAGGATAGATACGCTGCATCGCTTCATACTCTCTCTCCGCCGCTAGTCTTGATTGATAAAGCCACGAGATGTGGCGTCTTTCAGCAACGTAGCCTCTGGCTCTCCTTGTCTGCCTGAAACTCATCCTGCCCAATCTATGAAACTTCACTACTATCCTCTCGCATTTCGGAGAAAGCGCTTCATAGACATCCGCCTCCTTCCCCACCCCTAACGGCTTGCCCACCGCCTCAAGGACATTCGATTTCACCAATGCGTTCAATGCTAGACAGTCATAACCTGAATAGTTCACGGCATAACCGTCGTAGCCTAGGAAAGACTTTGAAACTTTTATCGTAAGTTGAAGTCGATCTAGCCGGTCAAGGCGGAAAGAAACCTCTCGCCTTGGAAGATTTGCATACTTCATCACTTTGTCGAATGGAGCAAATTCGTAGTGCTCCATCGCAAGCTCTATACCCGTTAACACTCTCAAGTCTTCCGGCTGGAGATCCTTAAATATCGCTACAGCTGCTTCAGCGCTCAACTTCTATTCATCCTGTGCCGTCGGTCACTGCAAGCTTGGTAACGGTTCTCGCCATATCTCTGCCCGTTTGTGTTAGTGAGTAATAGTGCCTCTCTGGTTTCCCAGCTACGGCCTCTGTTCTTGTCCTTCTGACTAATCTAAGCATCTCCAGTTCAGCCAAATGCTCGTAAACGCTCGGGATCGAGATTTCCAATCCGAAGCTCACCTTTAGTTCTCTCCAGATCCCATAACCGTGAAGTTGTCTGCGGAACAAGATCTCCAATATACGTGTCTTTGTATCACCCAGCTTCGTCGTTAATCTCCTCTCTTCCATTCGCGTCACCAGCCTATCCATCTCCTTAAGCCTTTCAACAATCTTCCTAGCGGTCCCAGGGTCTTTCAGCCCAGCGCCAGTAATCACACAGACTATTTCTTCGGACCTATCGACTTCGCCTGAGTCGAGGAGCTTTTTTAGACCTGCGACGGTTGATGCTGCGGCGGGTTCAGCGAAGATTCCTTCTGTTTTAGCAAGTTGTCTCGTCGCTTCAAGAATCTCCGGGTCTGAGACTGCGATGGCCGAGCCGCGCGATTCTCTGATAGCTCTCAAGGCTGCCGCTCCGTACATCGGGTTCTTGACAGCAATGTCCAACGCGATGGTTTTTGGTTTTAGGGCTGATTGTATAAGCGGTCTTCGATTCAGGAAAGCTTCAACTATCGGATCGCAACCCTCAGCTTGAACACCTGTCATCATCGAACTCGTTCTCTTGATAAGTCCGACATCGTGAAGCTCTTTGATGCCCTTCCATATCATTGAGATGTTTCCGCCTGTTCCCATTGGAGCAATGATACGGTCGCATGTTCTCCAACCGAGCTGTTCGCAAATCTCGAAGCCAATGGTCTTCTCACCTTCTAGGAAGAATGGATCCGCGGGTGTGACTAGATAAGATCGGTCGGCGTGCCTTCTCGCTTCCCGGAGTGCCTCCTCAGGGTCTCCAGCAAGCCTCATTTCTGCGCCGTAAGCAATCATTTGAAATAGTTTTCCCAGATCCAGTTCGCGAGATATGAATATTTGACATTTGAATCCAGCCTTCGCTGCGTACGCCGCTAAAGAGGCGCCAAGATTTCCAGTCGGGGCGCAATGAACAGATTTGAAACCGAGACTAGCGGCTCTGGTAACTGCCACAGTCGTGCCCCGATCGATAAAAGATCCAGTAGGATTCGTTGTCTCATCCTTGATCAATAATTTCCTGATACCCATGTCTTTGGCTAGCCTGTTGCACCTATGGAGGTATGTTCCTCCCTCTCCAAGAGAGACGGTCTGTTCGCTCATTGAGATTGGCAGAAGCTCGATGTATTTCCAAACTCCTACTTGGCGACCGTCAATCGCCTTGGGATCGATTTCTTCGCTGACAGCTTCGTAGTCATAAGATATTGCTAGAGCTTGACTGCATTTCGGGCACGTTGTGTCTGTTCGCTTTATCTCAAACTTGATTTCGCACTTTGGACAGAGAAAATGGGAGTATGGCATGCAGATCCTCCTATATATAGGCTGAATCTTATATATGGTTTTCACCTCTAAGAGATTTGAGAATGGAGTCTTCGGGAAGTGGCGAAACGAACTAGCCAGTTGGTTCTCAGGGTGACAACTACTGCTGTGTTCACTGCGATGGTTACGGTAGCGACTGTGGTTTTCTCTGTTTACGTTCCGGCGACGAGAGGTTACTTCAACATAGGTGAAACCGCGGTATATGTAACCGCGCTCCTATTCGGTCCACTTATCGGAGCGTTCGCCGGTGGAGTGGGGTCTATGTTTGCTGATATCTTGCTCGGATACTCAATCTACGCGCCTGGAACACTATTCATCAAAGCTTGTGAAGGCGCTATTGTAGGGTTCTTGAGTAGGCGAAGGCTACGGCCTACGGCGCAACAATGGAAAGTCTTCACGCTATTTGCTGCTCTATCCGTCGCGCTTTTGATATGGTACATAGGAATTAGCTACTACGTTGGGCCGGTAGAAGCATCTGTAGGGTCGCCGGCAACTGGTTATGCGACCTTTAACCTTATAATCCCCTCAGCCTTTTGGATAACGCTTGGAATAGTCGCACTTGTATCCATAATCTACTTCGGCTTTCGATATGACTCTCAATTCGGGATCCTAGTGTTCTCGGTTCTCGCTGGAGGTCTCGAGATGGTACTCGGATATTTCCTGTACGAGCAATTGATACTTGGAGTAGTAGCTATCGCTGAGATCCCTGTCAACATTGGACAGATGACGATAGGTTTGATCGTCTCAATACCCGTCGCTCGAGCTGTATGTGCTAGAATGCCAGGTATTAGAGAGAAATTCGGTCAAAGAGCGGCAGAATGAGAAAGACCTCAAACCATTCTAAAGCTTACAGTATTGCTAGCTGCATCCTAGAATTCGGAGCGAGGTTTTCCGAGTTTCCTATCCAGAGAAGCTTTCACAAGACCGTAGTAAGGAGGTGAAGGTCTTCCGGGTCGAGATTTGAATTCTCCATGAAATTGGGTTGCAAAATGATAGAACTGACTCGGGATTTCCATTATCTCCATTCTCTTTCCATCAAGGCTTTTCCCGGAGAATACGAATCCTTTCTTCTCGAAATCTCTCAAGTAATTCTGGACGAATTCATACCTATGCCTATGTCGCTCAAAAACTCTTTCAGAGCCATATAGGCGTCTAGCGATTGTTCCCGGGCTCAGTACTACTTCATGTGCACCAAGTCTCATGGTCGCGCCTTTGTATCCGATAGGTTCCTGTTCTGGCATTAAGTCAATGACTGGGTAGGGCGTATTCGGGTCGATCTCTGTACTATTCGCATCTTTCAAACCTATGTGCCTTGCGAACTCCACTATAGCCAATTGGAAGCCGTAACATATCCCGAGGAATGGAATATCATTCATTCGACAGTAACGTATGGCTTCTATCTTTCCTTCGGTTCCCCGTACTCCGAAGCCTCCGGGAACGAGTATTCCATCGAAGTCTTTGAGCTTTTCGAGCTTAGCTGGATCCTCTTCGAATGTCTCTGTTTCTATCCAAGCCAGATTCACCCTCGCTTCGCATGCGGCGCCAGCGTGCTTCAAGGCTTCATTGACACTTACATAGGAGTCTGCGAGTTCAGCGTACTTACCGCAGATTGCGATGTTTACATCGTATTTCGGTTCGATGAAGCCTGCCACTATTCTCTTCCATTCACTCCATTCTGAGGCTCTCTGAGCTAGCCGAAGTCTCTGGCATATGAACTCCCCCATACCCTGTTCATCCAAGATTAAAGGTGACTCATAGATCGTTCTGATATCAGGAGACGAGAAGACAGCGCGCTCTTCAACGTTGCAGAAAAGCGCGATCTTAGCTTTAGCGCTGGCTAGTAGAGGCCGCTTACTCCGCGCAACGACGATGTCGGGTTGAATACCGATCCTCCTAAGCTCCTGCACGCTATGTTGAGTCGGCTTCGTCTTCTGCTCACCTACCACATCCAAGACCGGCACGAGCGTTACGTGCACATAAAGCACATTCTCGAATCCTTCCTCCAGCCGCATCTGCCGAGCTGCTTCAAGGTATGGAAGGCTCTCAATATCTCCAACGGTTCCTCCGATCTCAACCAAAACTATCTCTGACTTCCTAGCGGCTATGGAACGCATCCTCTGTTTAATCTCGTCGGTTATGTGAGGGATGATCTGCACACATTTGCCTAAGAAGTCGCCTCGCCTTTCCTTGTCGATAACTGAGAGATACACCTGACCCGTTGTCATATTGTGATCTTTAAGAAGGTTAAGATCGAGAAAACGCTCGTAAGTGCCTAAGTCCATGTCAGTTTCTCCGCCGTCCTCCGTGACGAAGACCTCGCCATGTATGTACGGGTTCATAGTTCCAGCGTCAACGTTCAGATAAGGATCTATCTTTATCGCAGTTACGTTCAACCCTCTAACTTGAAGAATCTTACCGATCGATGCCGATGTTATGCCTTTACCAATTCCCGACATGACTCCGCCGGTGATAAAAACGTATTTTGCCACATCGGCGCCCTCCAAACAAGGAGAGGCTTAACCGACATAGCTTAAAACTTTATGCCTCCGAATATTGCTTCACCAGTTCTTAGAAGTAAATAAAGCATGTTCCTTAAGGAACATGAAGGAGAAAGGGGTCTGTATCCTACTTTCCTGTTTTCGCTTTAATCTTTTTTATGTCCTCACTGATCATGCCCAAAGCGACCTTGATTGAGGACAAAGTTTGGTCGATGGTTTCTTTCTCTTTGAGCTTCCAGATCTGCGTAGCGCCTCTTGCGGTTACATTGCCTAAGGCTGTCAAGTAATACCTTTCGTCTTTCTTATCCAAGAGTCCAGCTTGGAGCAGGCTACCAATTGAAACCTTCTCTTCATCAGAAAGCTTCAATTCTCCTAAGCCAACGCTGTTGTCTTCGGCTACAGCTCCTGCTTCATACAGTTTCACGAGGACACTCGGTCCTATAGGCATCTCTTTTCCAAACCTTTCTCTAGCGAGCCTTTCCAGTTCCTTGATCTCCTCGATCTTCCTAACTGCTGAAGCAACTGATTCCAAACGCTCCTTGATACCAATTACGGATTGAACGATCGGGCTCTCTTGGTTCAGTTTGTATAGTGTAACAGCCCCTACCTGCTTCGCCGGTGAGAGGACCTTCATCTTCTGAAGATCATCCCATACCCTGTAGAGCGTTGTTCTGCCTATTCCCGCCATCTGTGCGATCTGCGTCTTAGTAAGTTCTTCCTCCGGCTTTTCAGCCATGATGCTTACTACGCGTAGTTGAGGAGTCTTTGTTAAAGCCTCGAGGAATGTGGATGTTTCTTGTTCTGTGGTCATTTCAAGACGCCCAGCAAGAATATACGAGCCGGATCGGTATATTAATGTTCCTATGTTAAAACACACAAGTTTCGCCATGTGATGGATAACAAACCCATGGACGGGTGCATCGGGCATCCATGGAACAACAGGCCTATCCCTCTCGAAGATATGGAACTAGATAAGATCAATAGGATAGGCCAGCATAATCAGCTCCTAACAGCCTTTAAATTTCACACTATTCTATTTGGAAGTTGATGATGTAGAAAAGAAGGCAGAGCGCTATCAGCCGGCGCTGTGAAGATATACGATGGGCGAACTGATCATGTTCGCCTCTCCACCTTGGAAAGTTTTATAGAGCATCTCCTTCACCAGATGTTGGGAATAGCTATGCCTTGTACAGTTGTCGTAGGGGGATTCTTTGGCGATGAAGGCAAAGGCAAAATCTTGGCGTATCTAGCCCTCAAAGATAAACCTGCCATAACTGTAAGGGGAGGAGTCGGACCGAATGCTGGACACACTGTCCAGCACTTGAACAATACGTACTTCCTAAGAATGGTTCCAAGCGGATTCATCTATAAAGATTGCAGGCTTCTCATAGGTCCCGGAGTTCTCGTGAACCCGAAAGTATTCTTACAAGAGGTAGAGTCAACAGCGACTAAGGGAAGGGTGGCACTTGACAATCAATGCGCTGTAATAGAAGAAAAACACATTCAGCAAGAGATGGAGTCAAGCCACTTGACTCAAAAGATAGGGTCGACAAAGAGCGGAATAGGAACTTGTAGTTCTGAAAGGGTCTTAAGAATCGCTAAGGTTGCACGAGACTTTCCCGAGCTATCCGAATTTCTAACAGATGTGCCCGCCGAGATAAATGAAGCTCTGGAAAACGGGAAAGGGGTCTTGGTTGAAGGAACTCAAGGGACGTTTCTCTCGCTTTACCACGGAACATATCCATTCTGTACCGCCAAAGATGTTTGCGCTTCGGCGATCTGCTCTGACGTCGGCATAGGACCTACTGCTGTTACCGATGTTATCGTCGTCTTCAAAGCCTATGTCACTCGCATAGGCGAAGGGCCTCTCGAAGGGCAGCTTCCGAGAGACGAGGTTCTAAAACGTGGGTGGATGGAATACGGTACTGTCACGAGAAGAGAGAGAAGAGCTGCGCCATTCGATTTCAAGCTGGCTAGGAGAGCGGCGATATTGAACGGTGCCACGCAAGTCGCTATTACGAAGTTGGATGTAGCATTTCCGGAGTGCAAACAAGCCAAGAGCTTCGATGAGTTGCCTACTACCGTAAGAGATTTCGTAGAGAAGGTTGAGATGGAAACCAAAGTGCCTGTCACCTTGCTGGGCACTGGTCCCTCGGCTGAAGACATTATAGATAGACGAGAAGAGATACAGAAGTGAGGCTTAGCAATGGTTCATAACAGATTCGAAAAAGGGGATGACCAGATATTTCCGGCGCTTTGTTAGATGCAACTGCGAATTGGCAAGGAGGTCGCGTTAGAGAGTGAGTGTAAGAAAACGAAGACTATTCCCGCAGAGAGGATACGTTCTACTGATGGTTGGAATCCTTATAGGCTTTCTAGCTTTTTCATCAATATCATTGATCTTTTTTCAATTCAGTCGTCCCGCCATCGTTGGAGAGATGCCGAAGCGTATAGAGTTCGAGTTCTTGTACACAAGTGAGAAACAAGGATGGATAGAGGAGGTTACCCCAAAATTTGAAAGATGGTTTCTCGAGCGATTTGATGTTGAGGTTTCGGTTAGGCTTACTGTGACGGGCACCCATAAATCCGTCAATCTAATTCTCCTAGGAAGCGAGAAACCAACCGTTTGGAGTCCAGCCTCAAGTATTTGGATTCCATACCTAAATTCGATGTGGCGTGAAGAAGGACATATGGAGGATATCGCACAAGATTGGGCTCCTCTCGTTTCTTCTCCTATAGTAATAGCGGGTTGGAGATCCTTTATCGAGAAATACAAGGTAACAGGATTCACAGATCTATATCGCAACGCGGCAGGAGGAGTGGATTTCAAGTACGGTCACCCTGACCCGCAACTTTCGAACGGAGGGATCATGGTTGCGATCTTACAGTTCGCCGAGGCAGCTGGGAAGAAGCCTGAAGACTTGTCCATCGACGACCTGAAGCAAGAAAGCGTTCTCAATTTTGTTAGAACGATTGAGTCGAAAGCCGTGATGTACGGTGAAAGCACAGGCTTCTTTGGCGCATGGGCTGCTGAGAACGGTCCAGCCGCTGTCAGTCTCTTTGGGGTATACGAGAACGTGGTGATCGAAAATTCTCTGAAAGCGAAGATGAAATGGGGTGATCCGATCGTAGCCGTTTACCCGAAAGAAGGCACCATTCTTAGCGATCATCCATTCGTGATTCTAAATGCAGAGTGGGTTGGAAAATGGGAGCGCTTCGCTGCCGGTCAATATCTCCTATACTTGCTAAAAGACGATGTTCAAGAGTTGGCTCAGAAGCATGGTTTCAGACCGGCCAACCCTAGTGTCCCTCTAGATCCGAGGATATTCAGCGTTGAAAATGGGGTTCAGTATGAATTGCCAGTTCCTGTCTTGAAGCCTTTAGCCGGTGAGGTTATGAAAGCGCTTCTCACAACATGGGTTGCAGTTAGGAACCCTGGAATTTAGCGTATATGGGAAAAGTTGAACGACATGCCCTCAGACGTTTCCCGGAAGAGAAAGGTAATAGCGAAGACGACCCTTTTCGCGGTTTTGGCATCATTTCTCGTTTTCGTGCTCATGCCAACGATCTACATAGTATCCTTTACCTTCACTAAATGGCCTGAGATCTACTCAGAGGTTTTCGCCAACCCAATAATTGCCTCCGAAAACTGGTTTCAAATACAAACCGTCTTGCTTTTCTCTTTTAAGATAGCCCTCTTCACTATCGCCTTCGACTTCATCTTCGGGATCCCGCTTGCCTACCTTCTGTCTCGCAAGAAATTTCTGGGTAAAGGTATCCTCGAGGACATTATCACCCTGCCTCTCGTGATCCCAACCTCTGGCTTCGGTTTCGCAACTCTTATCACGTGGACAACCGTCTCAGGGTTAGGAGGAATTCTAGGATTCAAATCTGGCTTGTTGAACCTCACCGACAGAATCCCCTTTCTAAATATCCCTTTTCTGATATTTGCAGTCCATGTAGGACTAACGCTTCCTTACGTGGTTCTCACCATAAGGGCGAAGCTACAAGAACTTGACCCGGTGTACGAGACAGCTTCCAGAACACTGGGTGCTGTTTCATTGACAACATTTCGACGAATAGTTTTTCCTCTTGCTCTGCCAGGAATATTTTCGGGACTTGTTCTCGCCTTCGCGAGGTCTCTTGGAGAGACCGGGGCAACAATGGTGGTTGCTGGCGTTAGCACAACAGCCTCTATCGCCATAGTGCGATGGGTTTTCGAGTTCAAGTTTGGCACAGCCTCATTTCTTGGATGTCTACTTGTAGTTATTGCGTGGGCCTTAATACTGCCCGTAGAGGTCCTTTTGCGTCGAAAACATCGATTCTCTATTTCGAGAAGCCCTCTCCAAACTAGCCACATCGAAGGGCCATTCTTAAGAATGGAGAAGTTCATTTCAAGAAAGCTACATCACGTTAAAGAGGTTGCAAGTATCACAGCTGTATTTGTTATAGTCGTCATGCCGATAGTTATTGTGCTTAATTCTATCTTCCCCTATTGGTCTCACGATCCGTACACTGGAAGGTTTGAGGGCGGAGTGATCTATCAACTGTTCGGTCCATCAAACTACTTCGGTGCGTTGTCTAAAGCCACGTTGACGTCTTTCACCGTAGCAACCATCTCAACCTACATTTCTGCATGCATCGCGATACCCCTAGTCTACGTGATCGAGCGGTACAGATTCGGAACCTTCATTCGTTCCATTCTCAAGATTCCGCTTATCGTTCCAACATCGGCACTAGGCTTATCTGTCCTTCTATTATGGGGTCCACGTGGCCTTGGAGTGGTCAATCCAGGAATATGGCTGATCATCTTGACTCACATAGTGTTCTCAGTACCGGTCATAACAGAGCCGACGATTGCCGCATATGAAGGGTCCGAAATTCTTTCATTTGAAGAAAGTGCAAGGACCCTCGGGGCAACGCCATATGACGCCACGGAAACAATCTCCCTACCTCTATTGAAGAGAGGTATTCTAGCTGGAGTAATCCTTTCCTTCACACATTCCCTCGGCGAAACCGGAGCAACCTTCATCGTGATGGGATCTGATTTGACCGTTCCAACTCTTGTGGTTAACATGGTGGAAGCTCTGGCAATTCCAGCAGCGCTTTTTTCGTCAGCCTATTTAATCGCGATCTCACTCGTCTTACTCGCCGTCTTCAGGTTCCTTACGAGGAGATGAATGGTCCAACAGATTCGAGGGTCGTGAGATGACGTTGAAGGCAACGAGTTGAAGGATAATGCCGGATGTACGATTAGTCAATGTAACGAAGAGATTTGGAAAAATCATCGCGGTAGACCGTGTAAGTTTAGAAGTGAGCGATCGTGAGTATGTTACGCTTCTCGGACCCAGCGGCTGTGGAAAGACGACGACGCTTAGACTAATAGCGGGTCTAGCTGAGCCTGATGAAGGGGAGATATATATAGGAGATAGGCTGGTAACCGGGCTCCCTCCAGAAGATAGAGAAGTAGGCTTCGTTTTTCAGAACTACGCCCTCTTCCCTCATATGAATCTCTGGGAGAACACAACGTACGGCCCAAGGGTTAAGGCGTGGGAAGAGGAAAGGGCCAAACGAATTGCGAACGAAATGCTGGGGTTGGTTCGCTTGGCAGAGCGGAAAGATGCTTTTCCTCATGAGCTTAGCGGTGGTATGCAGCAAAGAGCTGGTCTCGCGAGAGCTCTATCCGCCGGCACTAACCTGCTTCTACTCGATGAGCCGTTGGGAGCTCTTGATGCGAGGATACGGACGGAGCTCAGATATGAACTGCGGCGACTGGTGAAGGACTTGGGATTGACAGCTATACATGTCACCCATGATCAGGAGGAGGCTATGACCATCTCAGACAAAATCGTTGTTATGAGACGAGGCGCTATCGAGCAGATTGGAACGCCTGAACAATTGTATTTGGCTCCAAAGACTCCTTTCATCGCCAACTTCATTGGAGAATCGAATTTCTTCGAGGGTGTTATCCTAAAGGTATCTCGAGAAAGCTCTATTGTTGAGCTCCGCGGCGGGCTACTGATCGAGGT
>CAZHMI010000054.1:0-13113 GCA_964533795.1 uncultured Candidatus Bathyarchaeia archaeon | reverse complement strand
GGACACAATCGACTTGCTCTCTCTTCTACTAGACAAGAGGACAGAAGTCAATCCCGTCACATTAGCAAGCGAGATATCCAAGGATGCGCTTCTCAGTAGACATTTGGTTTCACAGCTGACAAGCTATGCAGATTCTATTAGAAAAGGTGAAGTCGATAGACTATGGCTCAACGTCACCAGTTTACGCTTTACCTCAACAGACAGAAAGGAAATTCTAGGATTCATAAGAAAGATTGTCGATATGTCGAAGAAATAGCCCTTCTTAAGCCTTCGCCAACTGAATCCCATAGCGCTCAGAGATCTTTACGGATTCAGCTTTATCTACGACCGATACAACTTTGACCCAGCCTTCGAGCACCGCTCTATTAGTCTCCTTTGAACTAGGCAGGCCCAACCTTTCTCGACCACCTCATGAAATACATTAGGTGAAACCGTCAGGAATTCCGGTATCAATCGAGAGGCATGGTTCCTTCGCTGCGTATACAAATGAAACCTACACTGACAGAACGAGAGGTTTCGGAGAACTTACATATAGCATTGTATACTAACGCCTGAAACAGCGAAAAATCGGAGACGCGCAGAGAAATGGACCCATTCACTTCTCTAGGCGAAATGGTACGTCAGCTCATCCTAGGACTCGGCCCTTTTGGCGTCTTGATTGGAATGATTTTGGAATCGAGCGTCATTCCCATCCCGTCTGAAGCTGTCTTAATAACCGCTGGCTTCGCCGGCGTCGATCTGTTATCAATAGCCGTATTTGGTGGGATAGGCTCAACGATTGGAGCGTGGATCGGATATCTTGTCGGCAAACATGGCGGCAGGCCCCTAGTGTACAGATACGGCAGATACCTAATGCTTAATGAGAGCAGACTTTCAAGCGCTGAACGATGGTTCAATAGATGGGGGGACTGGGCTGTCCTCTTGAGCAGGCTTATCCCATTCGTCCCATACAAAGTCTTCTCGATAACCGCGGGAATTCTAAAGATGAAGTGGATGAGTTTTGTATTCTTCACTTTCCTCGGATCGGTTCCAAGATGCTTCCTTCTCGGATGGGTTGGCAACTTGATAGTGCAGATGGAATACGAGATTCTCGGAGTCGTGGCGCTAGCACTAGGAGTGCTGCTTGCAGCATACCTAGTTTCGAAACGTGGCAAACGATAGAGGAATGCACCCTAGAGTGAAGGATCGGCAGGAAGAATGTTCATCTTTCTCGTCGGCTGAATGCGCGTCTATTTAAACCTGTTAGGTATGCCTTGTACCCAACTAGAAGGATGGCTATCGCGATTCCCAGACCTAGGGGAAGGAATTGAATTGAACCGTTGGACTTTGAAACGACTTCTATGTTTGCAGACGCACTTTTGACCATCGTCTTTACACTACTCTCGTAGAAGTACCTGACCTTGACCTCACAGCTTACGACGTAGTTTCCTTCAGCCAAATCCGTTGCAGACCATTTGACCGTTCTCGTGGTTGTCGAATTCAGAACGCCCCCTGTGCAAGACCATTCGTATTCCACGTCATAGACAACGGGAATTCCAGAACTCACGTTCGCCGTTAAGACAATCTCGTTTCCCTCAGCCTTGTCTATCCTGAAATTGGCTCTTGGAGATATCGCAACTTCGAACTGCGGCTCTGCTGCCTTAACTTTAAGAAAAGAGTCATGTGCGCCGAGATTTCCATCGAACTTGAAACCGAGACGCATCAAGAGTTTCTCCCCACCATAAAATCTGTATTCCAAATGAGATGGGATAAGTCTGAAACTTTCCGGAATATGGAAACCTAACTGTAGATCTGAGGACTTTTTCGACTGGAGGGTAAACCCTTCGTCTACTAAAGCAGTCCAATCACTGCTTGAACCATCGATTTTGAAGTCTGCGAAGAATGCTGTAACCATGTCCGTCTTATTCACTATGTAGTAGCTCCCTGTAACCGGAATATATTGAAAAGTGAGATAGGTTTCCGTAGGTTCCATTCTGACGACGACTTCACGTTCTCCATTGTTTTGAAAGTGAAACGTGTAGTAGGCGGTGGTTCCGATCTGTTGTTCACCGGATAATCCTCCGGAAACTTGTATCGGCGAAGAACTTGCTATCGTAATCGGAACGAATAGCATCATAGCGTTCAGAAGGAAAATTAGCATTGCCCGCCGCATTCGGCGTGTCTCCTCTTAGTTTTAGTCTTTTAGGTTCGAATGAACATGGCTTTAAACTTTCCTTGATTCTTTAATCGCATTTTCTCTGTGAGTGCGATATCGTCAGATTCCGCCATTGAGCTTCTTTACCCGATTTGGAGTCTTGCTGGGCGCAGAATTCAGCAAAGACAAACCTAAATATACCATGAAATCTAGATTAGTTCGAGAAATAATGGTTGAATAGGAAATTTACCGTTGGATGTTGATCCATCCCTCCGATCTTATGTCAAGGTGTTCGCGAATGCTCGTCGATACCTTGAAGTTGTTGGAAATGGAGATGGCCAATCCTCTCTCGAGGGCCATCGTTAAAGCTGGCACAAAGCGAAACGCTCAAGGTAAGTCCCGACTCGAGCTGGCCCTAGCAGCTTTCAGTCAGAAGAAACAAGCCGATACTTTGGCCGACCGGTTGTATGTGTGGCTGATTGGGGTACTTCTCTCAGCTGGATGCAAGGCATTTGGCGCAAATGTAAATGCGCTTCGAGAATATCTCGGAGACCCTATTGTTCGTAGAGGTGTTGCCAGCGTCCTATCCGGGATCGCCTCTTACGGGATAACTAAGCCACAACTGCTGAAAGCGCCTTTTCTAGTGGTGTGGAACCTCACTAATGTGTGCAATTTGAAATGCAAGCATTGCTACCAACGCGCTGGCGTACCAGCTCCTGATGAACTGACGCTTGAAGAGAAGCTTAAGGTTGTAAATGAGCTAGCGGACGCTGGAGTCGTATCAATCGCCTTCTCCGGAGGAGAACCATTAATCGACCCAGACTTCTTTCCCGTCATCAAAGAGGTCAGACGTAGAGAGATGCATGCAGCGGTCGCTACGAACGGCACTCTAATTACGAAGGCGTTAGCACGTCGCCTAAAGGAAGCTGACATCGGCTATGTTGAAGTCAGCTTGGATTTCATCAGGCCGGAGGTAAATGACGAATTTCGAGGTGTTCCAGGGGCTTGGCAGAGAGCGGTGGAAGGGATCAAGAACTCGGTCGGAGAGGGATTATACACGGCTATGGCGACGACCGTAACGAAGTTGAACCTTCGAGATGTCGCTGATCTAATAGATCTCGCGAAGAACATCGGAGTCAGTCGTTTTATCCATTTCAATTTCATTCCTACGGGCAGAGGGAAGGAAATAGCAAACCTCGACCTCTCTCCTTCAGAAAGGGAAGGGCTGCTGAAGCTTCTATACGAGAAATCAAGGACAGCAGGGATAGAGGTTCTATCGACAGCTCCTCAATACGCAAGGGTGGTTCTTCAAGAGTCTGAAGGATACGCGGTCGCGCCTACTCATTTCTACGTGGGCTCCGGGCACAAGTGGGGGATTCAGACTTTAGCTGAATTCATCGGTGGCTGCGGGTCGGGTAGATTGTACTGCGCCGTGGAGCCGAATGGAGACGTTACACCTTGCGTTTTCATTCCCCAGTTTGTGGTTGGAAATCTGCGTGAACATAGGTTTCTTGAGATTTGGAACCAGAACAGGATTTTCAGCGCTTTCAGAAAGAGAGAGGAACTTAAGGGAACCTGTAGCGAGTGCAAGTTCAAATGCGTCTGCGGAGGATGCCGAGCCCGTTCTCTAGGCTACTTTGAAGACTTTAATGCACCAGATGTTGGATGCATCTACAATCAGAAGAGCTGGAATAAATTGCTAGATTTCATGAGGCCGGAGTAGGCTCGTGAACTAGCTTTCGAACCCACTATTCGTAGTAGATCAGGTTCTTAGTTTCAAGCGTCTCCTGAAGTTTGTTAACCGCTCTGTGGACTTCAGTCTCTTTCTTAGCCCCGGTGCATACAAGTTTTCCACTTGCGAAAAGAAGTATTACTACCTTCGGGTCATCCATCCTATATATTAATCCCGGAAACTGTTCAGGCTCATACATAGTTCTCTTCAAGGAGTAAGTTGACTTTTCGAGATCTATGTACCCTCCGAGCCCTGCAGAAGCCACGATATTCTGAATCTGAATATCAGGCTTTCCAACTATAACTATGCCGTTCTTTTTCAGCTCATCGATAACTTTCATCACTGCTTTCTTAGCTTGCCTCTCAGACTTCGCACCAGTACACACCATCTTCCCTGAGCTGAATATTAGAGTCGCCGTCTTGGGCTTCTTCAGGCGATAGACCAAACCTGGAAACTGTTCAGGTCGATATTCAACTCCAGGAAATACCCTTACTATTGAGTTCAGGTCGATGTTCTGCCTTAGAGTCGCCGAGGCGACAACATTCTCTATGTTGATGAAGGCTTTCTTTTTAGGCAAGCCCAGCCCATCCTTTGTATGCGGACAGAGCCCTAGAACGGAAGGGGGTATATAAATTCATTTATATAATGCTTGCCAAACCGTGCGTTTCTCTTGAAACTCCGCAGACTTTTGTTTACGTTGCTTGCTGCCAGCTTCGATAAACATGTAACTGACAAGTATCACTATCAAAACAACGATTACTCCCACTCCAAACGGCTCTCGCAATTTCATAACGATGATTCCGACGTAGGGGATTCTCGCAATAAATATCCCTACTACATAATTCGCAGGGATCATCCAGTCGTCTGGCCGCGGATTGTAATCGCCCTTTGATCTAAAATAAATTTCATCACCTTCTTGTTCGAGCGCATACACCCTGTGTACGATCAGCGTTTCATAGTCCCTTGGGCTATGGAAGACTATAATCGTGCCGACCGTTATTTCTCTGGGATCGACCCCGCGGACGACGATCAAATCGCCTCTCTCCAAAGTCGGCACCATGCTTCCCGAAACGACAACCAAAACCGGATATTCCGTGTGCAAAGCTAACTTCAAAGCGCTCCAAGATCCATACGATATGAGTATTAGGAGGACGATAAGTAAAGTAGTCTTGGCTACCTCGTTCTTTCGGATCAGGCTTATAAGTCTATGTTTCTCTTCATTACTCATCTATCGGTTCTCCGAAGACAAATATTGAGAGCGGCACCATCACATTCCAAGTTTAGGGGGTCGGCGTTCAACCTTGAGAGAAGAGGCTTTCCGCATCAGCTTCAAGTTGAATTCTTTTGAGGAGATCTTCTGAGGCTTTCTCTCCGGCTACGAGAAACTCTTCGCCACGTTGCGTTATCTTGTAAATCCTTCTTCCTCTACCTTTCTCGGACTCCCATATCCCTTCAAGGTAGCCCCTATCCTCTAGGGAGTGAAGAAGTGGGTATAGTGTGCCCGCACTTAGATACACCCTAAATCTATCCCTTATTCCCATGTTTATCTCGTACCCCCATCTCGGCCTCACCTTAAGAAGACGCAGTATAATCAGGTCTAAGTTGCCCTTCACGAGACGTTCTCTCCACATCTTGTCGAGATCCTTACTCACGAGCCTCGAACTCCGTATCTCTATGAAGCTTGATAGAAGTTAATTCTTCTGATATTTCTCGATAAGTCAGAATTGGCTGTTATTTAATCTTTTGGCAGTGATTTGAACTGGTTCTCAATAGACATCTTATTTCTTTCCCTGATGGCAATGCAGCAAAAAGCGATCATAAGAGTTGAAAAAGCCAAGTAAATCATACATGACTGGAAAGATGCTTGCTCAGATGCGACACCCACAACCCAAGGTGAGAAAACAGCTCCAATTATTCCAATACTAAAGATCGCTCCAGAAGCTACTCCCGCACTTTCAGGAAATAAGCTGCTAGCCCATGCCAGAATGGTCGGAAGGATAGGGGCCAAAGAGAAACCGGCAACAGACCAGAAGACGACTATCCCAATGGAATTGTCCAGCACCGTCCCAAGAGATATTGACAAGGCTCCGAACAATGAGCACGTGAGCATCGTTGTTCTGTATCCAACTCTGTCGACTATGCCGGCGAGGATCAGTCGGCCTAATCCCATAGAAGCCCAAAACAATCCTGTCGAGAAACTGGCAAGAATTAATGGAAAGCTCTTGGCTGTCATGAGGAAGCTCGGAAGCCAAGCATTAACGCCTAATTCCGATCCAAAATATAAGAACCCGGAGAGCGTTAAGAGCACTATGAATCTCGATTTTAGTACGCAAAAGCCGGCGCTCGTACGATCGGGCATTTTTCTACGAGGGCCGTTCAGCTCAACATTCTTTGTGAGGATATGAATTGACCAGAGAATTGGTGGAATGTAGAGTGTAGCAGAGATCAAGTAGACTAGGCGCCAATTCTGAAGAGTTGAAAGGATTAGTCCCGCTAAAGCCGGCCCAACTAAGGCACCTACTCCCCAGAAGACATGGAGTATGTTGAGAGCCATACCGCGTTTCTCGGGATATATGTTTGATACCAGAGGATTCACCGAGGCTTCAACAAACGCTGCTCCCGTGCGCGCTGCGATAAGCAAGATATAGCAGACAGCGTAAGTGTTAGCGATCGCCATAAGCCCGATCGGAACAGAAAGGAGAACGAAGCTTAACGTCAATACAGCGATTTCACCGAAACGGTCCGACAGTGAGCCCCTAGTATAGTGAACAAGTATCCAAGATTCCAAGCTCCGGCGAGAGCACCCATTGTAGCCAGCGTCAATTGGAATTCTCTGCCGATGAAGGGTAGGACAGGATCTATGAGTGTTGCTGAGATTGCATCAACTGCAAGCCCGACGAAGCAAAGTCCGGTAATAGCTTGCATGAAGCGCCGAGGCGTCGGCATCAGTCGACGAGACTCCTCACGAGTATCGCAAACGAACGGCGATAGACAAATGCTGCGCTTTTTGTGTTTCGCCAGCTGGTTCAGTCAAAGCTTCAACTAAAATTTGCCGCGAGAGCTTTAGCATTAGATCACACCTGCTAAGGTAAGCAATCCGATTGTCACAAAGATTGCCGCCGCAATCTTTGTGATGACTTTCAGGGGCGCGATCCTAGCTATTCGCTCTCCAGCCACCGTACCAAGCACTGTTATAGCTCCCAAAGCCAATAGCGCTCCAATGAAGATTTCAAATGGTGATCCATACTTCGCCGCCAGCGTTATTATAGCGATTTGAGTCTTATCTCCAAACTCGGATACGAATATCATAAGAAATGTGGAAGCGAAAGGACCTCTACTCTGACCCTTCGTCGAACTCGCTTTCTCTCTCCCAAGTCCTTTCAGCGTAAACAAGCCTAGCGCTACGAAGGCGATTCCGGATATCTTTGATAGAAGCCAGATAGGTATTATACTTAAAAGTGCTTCACCGATACCGACGCCAAGCGTACATACGACAGCGAATGCTGCCATGGCTCCGAGGAAAATGGGCGTTCTCAACCTGTACCGTGCAGATAGCGTGAGCACTCCAATCTGAGTCTTGTCGCCGAATTCCAAAGCCGCTATCGACACCAGCGTTATCAGCAGAGGCTCCGTCTGCACGCGCTCTCTCCTTCTAAACGCAAGCTAGAATGGCCAATCGAGATTTAAGCATTGAACGCCCTCCAGAAGCGTTTCAATACCAAGTTTTTATGTAGGACCATTTTCTCTTCTAGTGCTGGCATTGATCAATGCCTCAGAAGAAGATTAACGCGTTTTCATTGCTCGCGAAACCGGTAAGAGAAGCTGCGAAGGAGCGTGGATTCTCCTCACCCACTGAAGCCCAACAGAAAGCGATCCCGTTAATCAATCAAGGAAAGAACGTGCTCCTGATAGCGCCTACGGCGACGGGAAAGACTGAGGCAGCGATCCTTCCAGTTTTGAGCATGTTCATCAGCGGACAAGAACGATCGTTAGGCATAAAGATACTTTACATTACTCCTTTGAGAGCTCTAAACAGAGACATGCTTGAGCGCCTTGAATGGTGGTGCAAGCGACTCGACGTTAAGGTTGCCGTAAGACACGGTGACACCGAAATAGCTGAACGAGGCAGACAGGCGAAGAGCCCACCTGATATGTTGATAACGACACCAGAAACTTTGCAGGCAATTTTGCCAGGAAGGATTATGAAACGTCACCTACGTGAAGTTCGCTACGTGATAGTCGACGAGATTCACGAGCTTGCTGAAGATAAGAGAGGCAGCCAACTTGCGCTTGCTCTAGAGAGACTTAGATGGGTGACCATGAAAGATTTCCAAACAATAGGGCTATCAGCTACGATTGGAACTCCTGAAATCGTCGCGAAGTTCCTAGTAGGATCAAGTAGGAAGGCGGAAGTTGTGAAGGTTCCCATTGCACGCAAAATGCGCCTCAAAATACTATTTCCCCAACCTTCCTTAAGCGACTATGAGCTTTCTTCCGCTCTTTACACGCATCCGGAGGTTGCTGCTAGACTTAGAATCATGCGAGATCTAATACGAAGCCATGAATCCGTCCTACTCTTCACCAATACTAGAGCTATAGCCGAAGTACTCGCAAGCAGATTCAAGGTTTGGGATGTCGACTTTCCCATATCGATTCACCATGGCTCTCTCGCCAAGCCTGCTCGAATAACGGCGGAGAGAGGTTTGAAAGAGGGAGGACTGAAAGGACTAGTCTGTACGTCATCATTGGAACTTGGGATAGATGTCGGAAGAATAGATTTCGTCATACAGTACATGAGTCCGAGACAGGTGACCCGCCTCATCCAGAGAGTTGGAAGGAGCGGTCATAGAATAGGGCGGATGGCTGACGGCGTTATCATCGCAATGGACTCCGATGACACTCTCGAAGCCGCAGTTATCGCTAGAAGAGCTTACGAGGAGAACTTGGAGCCGGTCTCGGTTCCTGAGAAGCCGTTCGACGCGCTGTCTCATCAGACCATCGGCCTCTTGACTCAAAGAAGAAAATGGTACTTCTCAGAGATTACCGAACTATTCAGAAGTGCCTACCCATACAGAAATCTAACCGAGCAAGACCTGGTCGCCGTTGTGAAGTATATGCATTCGAGGTATCCGAGGCTAGCTTGGGCGTCATTCGAGGATAAGGTTGTGCTTAGACCTAGAAGAATCAAGGAGATGTACAGATACTACTTCGAGAAGCTCTCGATGATCCCTGACGAGAAGCAGTACCTAGTGATCGATGAGTCTAAAGACGCCCCTGTAGGAGTTCTTGATGAAGCATTCGTCGCGGAGTACGGTGAGCCTGGAGCGAAATTTATTGTTCGCGGAAGCCCTTGGAAGATGGTGAGCATCCGTGGAGACAAAATATACGTCAAACCGATAGCGGATCCTACAGGCGCCATACCGAGCTGGGTCGGTGAGGAGATTCCTGTACCTTTCGAAGTAGCTCGAGAAGTGGGCTGGATCAGGGGTTACACCTGTGAAGAGTACAAGAAGAAAAAGGATATGGAAAAAGTGGCATCTGAACTGGCTAAGAAGTATCCAGCTGACACTGAGACGATAATGCGTGCCCTGCATGAAACTTACGAGCAAGTTGACAAAGGGCTGGAGGTCCCGAGCGACAAGATTATCACGATCGAAGATTGGGAGGACTTCGTTGTTATCGGTGCACACTTCGGAACGCTTGTGAATAGAACACTCGCTAGATTGCTGGGGCATGTCCTATCAGAGGAAACCGGCTACACCGTTGGAATTCAACAAGACCCCTACAGGATTGTGATTCAAACGATGGGCGCGGCGGACAGCCAGGCAATCGCTAACCTCCTCGCGAGGCTTTCAAGAATGGATGCTCGTGAAATGATATCGAAAGCCTCTATGAAGACGGGGCTTTTCAAGCGAAGGATGGTCCATGTAGCGAGAAGGTTCGGAGCGATATCTAGATGGGTCGATTTCAGTAACGTTAGCCTACGTCAATTAATGAAGAGCTTCGAAGGAACAGTTATTCTAGACGAAGCTTTGAAGGAGACGCTTGAGAAGGATCTGGACCTTCTGAATACAATCAAGGTTCTTGAGGAGATCCAAAATGGATCTGCAAAAATCGTTGTTCTCAAGACCCCACGCGAAGCGAGTCCCGTCGCGCGGATCGGCATCGAAAGGATAAGCCGAAAGACGGACTTGATTCCGCCCGAGAAGATGAAACGCATCCTTCTGGAATCGGCTAGAGTCAGGATCTTAAATGAGGTCAAGACCTTCTTTTGCATCTCCTGCAAAGAGTTTGTGGAGATGATAAGGGTTAAGGATATCCCTGACAAGTTCGCATGCCCAAAATGCGGCTCTAAGGCTTTGGCTGTACTCGGTGTGTCTGAAGAAGAGTTGGCTAAGATTATTGCTAAGAAAGGAAAAGGCATTTCAGCGAAGGAGAGGGATCTGTTGGAAATGGCTGAGGACACAGCTCGACTGATGGAGAAGTACGGTAATGTAGCCGCCTACGTTCTCTCAGGAAGACGGCTCACCGTTGAAGACGCTTATGCCATCCTAAGGCGCGAGAAAAAGATCTCTGACAGACTCTTCGAGTTGATTATTGAGTGTGAGAAGACAGCTCTCAGAAGGAGGTTCTGGTAGAGAGCTCTGACTTGTGAAAGAGGATGAGAATAAGGGGAGTTCACTCATTAGCTTCTCCTGAGTTTGGGATTGAAGATTTCATCGAACGCGTAGCCGATCATGATGAAGGACAGAGAGAGTAAAGCGATACATATGCCTGGCGGGATCACCCACCACCATTCTCTAACAGCCCCGTATCTAGTTGCATCATGAAGGATTCTTCCCCAAGATGCTGCTGATGGATCTCCGAGGCCGAGCCAACTGAGCCCAGCTTCCGCAAGTATCGCAGCAGGAACGGCTAGTGCTAAGGCTATGTAGGTAAGTGACATCAAGTTGGGCACTATATGCCTGAAGAGAATCCTTAGAGTTCCACAACCCGCTGCACGAGCAGCTTCTATGAAAGGCCTCTCCTTCAAGCTCAGGACCTGAGATCGGATTACGCGGCTAAAGCTCATCCAACCCAGAAGACCTATCATCAATATAATGTTCAAGCTAGATCTTCCCAGCATGGCGGTTAGAACTAGAAGTAGGGATATCTGTGGAAGGACAAGCAGCATATCAGCGAACCTCATTAAGGAGTCATCGACGAATCCACCGAGATAGCCACTGAACAATCCGACAACAAGCCCAACAAGAACGGATATAAAGGCGGACAGTAGACCGACGATCAACGACACTCTGGCTCCATAAAGCATCTGTGTGAAAATGTCTCTACCCCACTGATCTGTCCCAAGCCATCCGAAGGAGGTTCCCAGTAATCTCAAGTCTATATCGTCTAAATAGACGTTGGGCACAATGTCCGGCTTAGCCGACCTAGCCCAAAAAGCAACTTCCAAGCCGTAAGTATATTCACCCGGACTCGAAAATATCATGCCAGCTGGGTCAGCCAAGACGTCTCCAAACATCATTGTCCGTAACCGACTCGAATAGGAGTCGATCGGATATTCAGGGACGAACCACCCTTCACCTCCTTCAATGCTTCTCTGCCAAAGTATGTACCTGTAGCCGGAAACATTCGCGATAAAACATGCGATCTCGAGTTGCGCCGAACCCGCGTTCTCCACCCGTCCAGCCAAAGACGCTACAAACCTGTCTGGAGGACCGTCAAAAGGATATGTGAATCTCTTCACAATCGTCACATTAATCTGTTCACCACTTGCTTCTTCTAGAGGAAAACTCACAACGATGCAGCCAGGACCGCTTCCCTTCACATAACCATCATCGCTGCCGTACGTTACAGCGGCCGCCTCAACTTTCGGAGCGGTTTCGACTTGCCAGTTGCGGAGCGATCCTTCACCCGCAGAAAACCCAGGGTCGACGATCGGCATTAGATTTTCACTCAACTTCTCATTTCCTGGAAGAGATCTTGCCCAAAAAGGCATGGCCTTCGTTCCAGCCAGATACGTTGATTCAGTCGGATCGTAAGGCGAGATTATCGGCGCGACCATCGAGATTCCAGCGAATAACAGCAGTATGAGAAGCCCCGCTACTCCCTTTCGGCATCTCTTGAACGCTTGCCAGAACTCATTCAGCCGCCGAAGAACCGAGTCGTTGTTCCTAGCGGACATAGCTATTTTCCACATCTCTTGGCTTCTAGTACTTCACCCGCGGATCTACTAGACCATAGATGATGTCAGCGGCGAAGTTAGCGAGAATAACGCAGATCGCTGTGATGTAGAAGACCGCTTGAAGAACAGGGTAGTCATTGTATTGTATAGCATTCCAAGTGTAGGAACCGATACCGTGCCATGAGAAGACCTGCTCCGTCAATATTGCGCCTGAGACCAAAAAGCCGAATGAGACTGCAGCATTCGTTATTAGTGGGAGCAAAGCATTTCTAAGCGCATGCTTGAAGAGGATCGTTCTCTCGCTAACTCCTTTTGCTCGAGCGGACCAGACGTATTCCTCTGAAAGAACTTCCAGCATTGTGCTCCTTGTGAGAAGAGCCCAACCTCCGTAACTATAGAGGAACAGAGTCAAGGCGGGCAGAAAGAGGTGCCAGAGGAGATCACCGGCCCTCGAAAATAACTCTGCGGGAGGAGGCCTGCTCATCGTGCCAGCGAGAGGGAACAATCCCAGCTGATATCCGAAGAAGAAGAGGAAAACGAGCCCCATCCAGAAGGTTGGTAAGGCATAAGTGAGGAGCGAGCTCGTGATAGCCGCAACGTCGAAAAGCTTTCCTCTCCTTGCCGCAGCATAAACGCCTACTACGACGCCAACCGCTATGGACGCTAAGAGAGATACTCCCATCAGCAAGATCGTATTCGGAAGCCTCTCCGCGATCTCCTCAGATACGGGCCTAAGCGAATAATACGAATAACCGAATTGCCAAGTCAACATGTTCCGTAAGTACTTGACGTATCTCGACCAGATCGGCTCTTGAAGCCCGTAGAGCGCTATAAGATCTTCTCTCTGTTGAGTTGTCAAAAGTCTAGATCCGACTATAACGGTTATAGGGTCTCCAGGCGCAGCCATGAAGATCAGAAAGTTCAGGGTCATCACGAAGAAGAGAAGCAACAACATATTTACTACTCGTCGTAGAACGAATGCTTGGAGTGTCATTCGTTTTCCCTGAAAGAGGATTGAATATCTAAAGTAATGCAGGGACTATTTAGAATTATGAAGGGCGA
>CAZHMI010000053.1:0-13133 GCA_964533795.1 uncultured Candidatus Bathyarchaeia archaeon | reverse complement strand
GCAGGGAACATGCATAACCCACGGAGATTTCCGTCTGAGCTTAGACACCATTTCGTTAAGCATAGATTTCACCAGAAGTTGAGGAGGAAGAGTTTCCTTCTTGAGATTTCCTCCGGTTTCTCACGGCACGAAGGGCAGACCCTATCAAGGGACGAAGCATCTTCATATGGGATCTTACGCTTCTCAAGGGTTGACCCCATCCTTTCAAGCAACTTTTTGAGCTGTAGAGCTGGAATGAATTTTTTCCCGCAACTTGGACAAGCCTCGAATTCGATCTTTACATCAGCTGTCGCCTGATTCTTGTCGAAAACGGCCAATTCATACTGGTTCGTTAGGTGTACAGCGTCTTCCGGGCAGATATCTTGGCAACGACCGCAGAAACTGCATTTACCATACCAGATCTGGATAGATCTTTCAAGTCCATCAGTAATACTTATGGCTCCCATAGGGCACGTTTGAGCGCAAGCTCCGCAACCGACGCATTTCTGAGCGTCGAATTCGGGCTTCCCTCGAAAACCTTCTGGTGGAACGGAGGGTAGACGAGGATAAGGTATCGTCTTCGGCTTGAGGAACCCGCGAATGCTCTCAGTGATTGTCTGCCTATTTACCAAAGCGCCCACCCGGTTGAAGCTCTTAAAAGATCGATAAGAGCTAACGATGTTGCCCATGTTAAGAGAAAGTTGAATGCTTGATCAATCCGATACCTGGAATTCTGAGTATCTAAGAATGAGATTAAGGCTACAACAGCTAGAGAGAGGATTAGAAACACGAGGACGTTCGCGAAGCCTCCGGCGAAGAACAAGTTAACCGCAAGAGCTGGTATCACGAACCACCTCAATGCATTTGATATCTCAAAGAGGCCCAGCAGGGAACCGGAATACTCAGTATAGGGTCCCGCGATTATCTCAACCTCTGCATCGGGGATATCGAACGGTTTGCGACCTAGTTTGAGAAGCATGCATATGAAGAAGGCAGCGGTTGCGAGCGGATAATGGAAAGCCATGGGGCCGAATTGGTTCTGTGTATCTGTGATGTCAAGGATGTTCATAGATTTGGATTGGATGCCTGTCACGAGTGCCGAGATTACGAAAGGTATCTCGCTTGCGACGAGCAGCGCTGTTTCTCTACTTGAGCCTATAGCTCCGTATGGAGAACCGGAACCTGATCCCCCAAGAATAACGGCGACTCCTGGAAGCGTGAGAAATATCAGGATGACTATCAAATCTCCCGCGAGAGGCGGGTGCATATTGCCCATCGGCATCTGGAGAAGTGCCACTAAATACCCCGTAAACGCAAGCAATGGAGCGAGATAGAAGATGGTCTTGTCCGCGATTAAAGGAGTTATACTCTCCTTAAATAGAAGTTTAGTAATGTCTGCGAACGTTTGGTACCAAGGAGGGCCTCTCCTACCCTGAAGTCTAGCTCGAATCTTTCTGAAGACCCAATAGAAGAGTGCTCCCACTACAAATCCTGACACCGGTTGAAGGACGTAGAAAGCTAAGTCAGAGAGAATGCTCGATGTCAACGTCTCTTCCTTCGAGAGAGTTCTTCCATCGTCGTGTACTTAGTCTCACCATTCTTCACATCGATGATTGCAACTCTATCTGTACAAGAGTAACACGGATCTATACTAGCTATTACGAGAGGCGCGTCTGCCGTCGAGTTGCCAATTAACATCGTTGTTAGAGCGGCGTTGTTCATGTATGAAGGTGTTCTAATCTTCACCCTCTCAGGAACATTCGTGCCATTGGACTTGATGAAGTAAAAAAGCTCTCCGCGCGGTGCCTCAACCCTGCCGTAGGCTTCAGAAACAGGAAATTCCAGTTGGCTGATGTCGGCTGATATGGGACCGTTTGGCATGAGTTTTAGAGCTTCCCTAACAAGTCGTATTGATTCATAGATTTCAAGAAGCCTAACAACGACTCTTGCAAGAACGTCTCCTTCATCTCGAATAACCACATTCCAATCCAACTCAGAATAAGCTGCGTAAGGGTCGTCTCTCCTGATGTCAACGTTGATGCCTGAAGCTCTCGCGGTCGGCCCTACGACGCTGATTCTTCTAGCATCTTCAACGCTTAAGTAGCCAATATCCAACGCTCGTTTCTTGACCAATCTATCTTTTGTAACAGCGTTCCGAATCCTATCCGCGGCCTTCTCAATGGCGTCGATGCCCTCTGCGACCGACTTTACGATGCTTGGTGCGAAGTCGCGTCTGGTCCCGCCGATAGTATTGAATCCGTAGTTCACACGTTTGCCAGTGATCGATTCTATGATCTTCATAATCGTCTCACGGTCTTTCCACATGTGCATGAAGGCCGTGTCGAACCCTATAACGTGCATCGCTACACCAAACCAGAGGAAATGACTGTGAAGGCGTTCCAGTTCGGCGACTATAACACGGAGATACTTGGCACGATCGGGAACGTCTATGTGAGCTAAATCTTCAACCGTCTGGCAGAAGCAGGTGGAATGGGCGTTTGAACAGATTCCGCACACACGCTCGCACAGGAATATGTCTTGATGATAGGTTCTTCTCGCAGCCAGCCACTCTACTCCCCTATGATTGTAACCTATCTTCAAGTCAGCGTTTACTATCCGTTCTCCCTCCACCTCAAGCCTGAAGTACTCGCACTCCTTCAAAGCGGGATGATAAGGTCCTATTGGAAGAGCTACTGGCACGTCATCTTCTCTCCAGTTTCGATGTGATCTTGCCGACGGGGCTCCGATGCGTCTCCAAACCTATCTCACCAGAAGGTATTCCTAAGGCGATGGCCATTAATTCCGCTAAATGTATGACGGGGACCCCGAAATCGAGATTGTACCTTTGTCTCAACTCTATCTGTCCATATTCAAACTGAACACAGCAGCCAGGACAAACCACAACCAAGCATTCAGCCTGGCTCCTCTCCACTTTCTCAAGTTTGGTCGCTAGAGTTGTCTTAAGAGACATCTCTTCGTCGGCCTGCCTCTGAGGGTAGCCGCAACACATCCTTTCAAGCCCGTACTTTACGAGCTGCACACCCGTAAGGCTAACAAGCTTCTCAAAAATCCTCGGTTTTACGTCATAGTCTTCCGCGGTCTTCGACCTATACAAGTGGCAACCGGGATGAAGAGCCACTTTCAAATTCGACAAAGGCTTCAGTATGGAGGCTGCAATCCGATCTAGCCCAACGTCTTCGTTAAGCACCTCGACGATATGCCTTATCTCCAATGACCCCTTGAACTCTTTTCCGATCTTGAATAGAATTGAGTTTATTCTCTCACGTAAGGAGTTGTCTTGTTTCAAAGTTTCGTTGGCTTCAAAAAGTGTATCGTAACAGCCATTGCAGATCGTCATTAGCTCGAGCTTTCGCGCCTCAGCCAGTGAAATATTGCGAGCCGCCAGAGCGTACCAGAGCTCTCTACCGATCAACGCTGAAGTATAGGGTTCTGGACAGCACGAGGCTCCTTCTAGATCTCGCACGTTTACGCCGAACACGTCGAGCGTCCTTCTCGTCGCTGCTTCGATGCTTGGGAGGCGCGTCTGGACCGTGCAACCCCAGAGCATCGCATACTGTTTCATGGTTTCTAGTACCTCATCTTCTTGGTCTTCCAGTCGTAGCCGACTTTGCCGTCGAAACCGACGCCCTTGACGACTGTTTGCAGTTCATCCAAGGCTTCGGGATTTGTTATCGTGGTCGGCAGAACCTCGGGTATCTTCATCTTTACCCTTTGTCTCTTTGCCATCGTTGACATCGGGAAGATCTGTCCTGTCGAGAGTAGATTCTCCATCGTTGGCTTTTGGAACTCCGATGCCAAGCCTCTCCTACGGCCTTTTAGAGGCGTATTGTCCTTTGGCCACTCATAAGATAGTATAAGTTTTCGCAGGTCCGGATGGCCTTCGAACTCAACTCCGAAGAGGTCATGGATTTCCCGTTCTATCCAGTTTGCTCCAGAGATGCTTGGAGTCAAGGAGGCTATCCTCAAGTCTTCCTTGGGAACAATCGTCTTCAAATTGACCAAGATTCTTGAAAGGCCGAAATGGTAGATTAGCTGGATATCCAGCCCTAAGTCAATTGCTGAAATCGTCACAAGTCGTACGTCGAACTCTCGGAGTATCTCTGCGGCTTGCAATACGCTTTCCTTGGACACCTCAACTGTCAATCTCCCCGCACGAGGGGTAACAGCTTCGATGAGGCCCTCTTTGAGGTGTTCCTTCAGTCTTTCAACAACTTCCTCTTCCATTTCTTCTTGCTCCTAAGACGAGATAAGATTTCCAAACTGCGTTATTGGTATCATGAATGTCTGAGGCGTGATACCTATCAAAATCGATAGTAGGACGAGCACTATCATGATAGCTGTCCCAACTTCTGAGGCTCCTTTCAATTCTCGATGTCTTTCCGGGAGTTCGCCGAGAAAAACTTCATTGAATGCTCTCAGCACGTACGCTAAAGTCAAGACGCTAACAGAAACTCCGATCGCCGCCAACTCGAAATGACCGCCTTCAACAGTGGATTTAATGAAGTAAAACTCGTTCACCCATCCACCGAAGGGAGGAACCCCGGACATAGAGAGGCCGCCAATTATGAACGCCAGAGCGGTGATCGGCATCCTGATAGATAGGCCCCCCATACTCGAGATGTCGCTTACTCCCACTTTCCGTATCACTGACCATACAGAGAGAGCGAGAAGCGCCCCGAAAATAGCGTAATTCAAAAGGTGGAACATGCCTTCATTGAAGCCCTTAGGAGATCCGAATCCAATCTCTAACGCAACCCAACCAATTTGGGTGACTGAAGCGCAGATGAGTAAGCGCTTTGCATCTCTTTGGGACAATGCTGTAATCGTTCCCAGAATCATTAGCAGTGCTCCAGCATGGGAGAGATTGATAAGGCTTGATGCTGCGACCACGACGCCGCTAAGCAAGATGCCTAGACGACTAGTAATGCGTACACTAAGATTGTCGCATAGTTTCTGGACCCCTCGCGCGAAACTGTAGTAAAGCAGATCTATTCCACCGCGCCACATGATGTCGTAGAGTCCTCCAAAAGTCCTCTCCGGAGCGTATGTGAACGTCTTGGATTCCACTCTGGTCTTCTCTACGTCGAGGTAGGGTGTCTCCAGCTCTCCCCCTGTGAACACTTCATACTTATCCTTTGCAAACTCAGGCGTCCTCCTCCTTGCCGTAACCCTGTAGATAAACGCGCCTGCTAGAATGCACGCTGCGATCATCACGGTTAGTCCTGTTGCTTCATAAGATCCGATTCCCGTTCGGTAGCCTAAGCTCGTTACAGCGTTGTTTAGTTCCGATACCAGCTGCCCCGTAACAGAGGATACGCCGGGATTGACGAGTAAACTCAAGATGCCTTGAGGATAGATCCCGAAAGCCAAGCATAGAGCGGAGAGCACCACCAGGGGGATTTGCATCGAAAGGTGCACCTCTTTTGCGTTCTCCAATTTCTTCGGTGTTCGACCGAAGAAAGCTGAATTAATCATCTTCATGAAGTAGGCGAGAGTCACTGCAGTTGCGAACAAGGCGAGGGCAGTGTAAATGACGTAGGCGGCTCCAAGTGTGCCCCCGATGGTCGTTCCTCGCTCCAATGCGGCTTCGTAAATCATCAGTTTGCTGGCGAAGCCATTAAGCGGAGGAACCCCGACCACCGATAAAGCCCCGATGATCATGGCCGCGGCTGTTACAGGCATTCTTCTGGCAAGTCCTCCCATCTCGTTGAGATTCCTGGTTCCAGTCGCATAGATCAGGCAGCCAGCGCAGAGAAACAGAAGCCCTTTGAAAACTGCATGGTTAAGGAGATGAAAGAGACCTCCTACTGCTCCGAAGCTTGTTCCAACGCCAAAGGCTAGAAACATGTAACCGATCTGGCTTGCCGTCGAGAAGGCGAGAATTCTCTTCACGTCGTATTGCGCCCACGCTGCCATCGTGCAAAGAGTCAGCGTCACTGTTCCAACTGTAGCTACAATAAAGCTCAGGTAAGGCCCTGTGTCGATGAGCTGTATGATCGGGTAGGTGCGCGAAATCAAGTATACCCCCGCCTTAACCATCGCTGCTGCGTGAAGAAACGAGGTTACTGCGGATGGTGCGACTGTTGCATCAGGCAGCCAAGTGTGGAGAGGAAACTGCACTGATTTTGCCATTGAGGCCAAGATGAAGAGGGCTAACGCAAGTGTGATCATGCTGCTGGACCCTGCAGCTTGAAGCCTCTGAAGGACAACAGGGATATCGAAGCTACCCGTGAGGATGAATAGGATTACAGCGCCGATCAGTAGGCATATCCCTAATGTCCTTGTAATGAACAATGCCTTAAACGAGGCATCGTTGCTTTCTCGCTTTTCCTTATAGAATCCGATTAGACTGTAAGAGCACAGGCCCACCAGTTCCCAAAAAGCGTACAGAACTAGGAAGTTTCCAGCTATAACGAGGCCGATCATTGAGGAGAGGAACAGCAGCATCAATGCGTAGTACCTTGTCGTCCCAGCTTCATGCATCATGTCTCCAAACGAGTAGAGTAGAGCTGTAACTCCAAAGAACGCCGCTATCATGGCGAAGAAGATCGCCAAAGGATCAGCGTATAGAATCAGACTGATTTCAACTCCGGACATCCAACCGGCTCCAACCGTAATAGTCCCAGTTGCCCAAACCGTTGAAGCTACCAGGAGCAGAAGACAGAATGTAACGGCCGCGATTGTTAACGAGAAGAGAGCTTTGATTCGATAAGACGCTTTAGCCAGCAAAACAACGCCGAATAATCCAACCATAGGGAGAAGAAGTGCTGAGATCAACAACTCCGCAGTCAACGCGTTGCCACCAATTGATTGTAAACGTCCGATATCACTCTTCTCGCTTCATCTCGAGTTGCGTAACGTAGCGCTCTTGTTGAGCAGAATTTTACACACTCGGGATCACCATCGCATAGGTCACATTTCGCAGAAACCCTTCTATCAGCGTCGAACCAGGGAATGGAGAGAGGACAAGCAAAGTTGCAAGCTTGACAACCGATACATTTCAAAGGATTAATCTTTACAATTCCCTTCGTCGAGTCTTTTCTTACGGCTTCCGTCGGGCAAGCTGCTTCGCAGAGAGGATCCTCGCAATGCTGGCAATAGGCAGCCTCAAAATTGCCTGTGGAAGGATCAAAAAAGTGCTTAATATGAGATTTGGCATAGTCACAAACTGAATAATGTTTAAATGAACAGGCTACTTCGCAACTCCGACAGCCTGTGCAACGCCGGGGATCGAATAGAAGAACCTTCCCGGCGCTTTGAAGATTCGACATACAACCACTTTGTTCTATAAACCGTTACCGAATCCAAGCGATCTCGATATAACCCATTCGATATATTCGGCTCGTAGATTCTTTTGCCCGAGTGGTCAGTGACTATAGCATTCGCAGATCCGGCCGGAAGAATGGTCCATCTAGTGGAGTTTAGTCAGTACTAGTTTAGCTCTCGGTTATCCCCATAGTCTGCCTAAGCACTGAAAGATTCATCTTGCCCGTGGTAAACGTCACACCCGTCTTTATATTGTTCACAGTGAATACCGCAGGCGCGAATAGATTAGGATCGATTTGATAAAAGTCGAAGTTTGCCGCTTTGAATATCTCATAGAAGGGTTTTCCGTAATCTCTTGCGGTCGAAGAAGGCGCCTTATCGACAATCTCCTTTAGCTTTTGGTCATCCTCGAAGTCAACTGTATAGTAGGTGAAGCCTCCATAATACAACGCGTCATTTGTCCTGCCCATTGCCTTCGCGGATTTCGGGTGGATCGGAGCTATCGGGGCGTACCCGCACCCGGAAAGAATCCTCTTAGGATCAAAGCCTATCTCTGTTAGCTTGTGGATTCCAGCCTCAACTATTCTTCCTGATATTTGAACGGAACCTGCGATTGAGGAAGTGGAAGCCACGAGCACGTAGAGATTCTTAAGCTCTACTTCACACTCCTTGGCGATGTACTCCAAAGCTTCAAGCGGTGGGTAATTATCTGCCTCAAGAACGAGCACTGCTTCATCGGAGGCATCTTCATACGCGATCTTCTGGTAGAGCTCTTTCGGTTTGAGGGAGAGAGCTCGAGCTGGACCTGACCCCATTGCAAAATACTTCTCTGTTTTGATTCGCCATCCAGCGAACTGCGCTCCCAAAGTAGATATTGCAGGGCAGTCTGTTTCAACGAAGATCGATGGCAACCTTAATCCTTCATAATCCATATACATGATGTTGGCTTTGCCTAGATTCCCCATACAGATTTCAGTAACTAGTCTCCCAGCTGAATAGCCGCCTAGCGCTTTTATTCCAGCGTCGATTATGGTGGCGCCGCTGGAATCTCTAAAGGTTGTCAATCCAAATTCTTCAGGTCTCGAAATAGCGTCTTGTACAAGTTTCATAGCTTTCTTGTTTACGCTAATTGCCAATTCTATCTCCTCATAACTCCAAATATTCTTCACACCATTTCAAGTGTGGGTTCCTAGCCATATTAACAAAGAGTTTTCCGTTTCCTTCCTCATTTAGGTCGCCTGTGAAGACGTAGAACGGTCCAGCTATCTTCTCTTCCCCTACTTTGACTCTCTCTCGAACCTCCTCTACGTTAAAGCTGGGTAGAATAGAGGGCACGGACCCGCCGATTATGACCCTTCCGCCGGTCATTTGAGCTCCAGCTCTACCGGAGCAGTCCTTCTCGATGTAGATCGTTCCATTGCTCATGTGTATCCCCGGAAAAATCCCGCTACTACCCTTGATTCTGATCGTTCCATTTCTCATCCAGCATCCTATCTCGGTTCCCGCGTTACCATGAACGATTATGGTCCCTCCCTTCATCCCCTTCGTACTTCCTCGATAAGATGATCCAATGAAGTCTCCAGCGTTTCCCTTCACTTCTATCGTTCCCCCTTTCATCTTTGAGCCTAGCCAAGCGCCCGTATCGCCGCTTACTGTGATAGATCCTCCGGACATCTCTTCTCCTAGGTACATCCCTGCGTCTCCCTCAATGGTGACTAAGCCTTCCGTCATACGGTACCCTATCTTTCTGATCGCACTCGCGTCACCGACAATTCTTAGCGCATGACCTTCAGAGGCGGTATCTTCTCCCTCCTTAATGTCGAAGATATCTTCAAGCCTATTCCTTCGATTTCCCTCCCAGATCTCCGTAGCCCGAATCTGGTCAATTGTTTTTCCGCCTAGAGAGTTCGGTGAGATGTCTGAACATTCGACTGGAACGTTCAAAGTCCTTTTGACCTTCAAGACTATTTCCTTCATCGTTTAGACCTCTGCGAGGACTTCGATCCTTGTGGGCGATTCAAGGTAGCTCTCTTCGACCGGATAGTTGGCCATTCTAACCGTGTAGTAATCTTCAAACTTCGTTGAGAGTGACGCAGTAGTCTGTTGCATTATGTCGTCGGAAACTTTCGGGTCAACCCAATACGTTGTTCCAACAGGCGTCGCAACTACCTCGCCATCTTTTACAACTATCCTCCCATTCTTGATTGTGTACACCGCCTTCGCGAGAGCTTTTCTGACAACTTCGTAATCTCTTGAAGGATCGACACTTCTCGCATCGATATTGTAAACAGCTACATCTGCG
The DNA here is from genome assembly GCA_964533795.1 of uncultured Candidatus Bathyarchaeia archaeon. Lineage (GTDB taxonomy): Archaea > Thermoproteota > Bathyarchaeia > 40CM-2-53-6 > CAYOZM01 > CAYOZM01. Next base: position 3,565 of record CAZHMI010000053.1, on the reverse strand, counting down.
TCCGCGCCTATGCCCAAGTTTCCTTTCTGCTTGAGACTCAGAGACTTCGAAGTTCCCGCTCTTGTTACAATCGCGACCTCTTCGAACGTATATTCCCGGTCGATTCCCGGAAGATCCAAGCGTCTTCTTGCGTTCTTGTTTATCTTTGCCAAAACTCTTCTTCGTGCGTCCTTGCTCATCAGCCAAGTCACTACTTTAGGGTAAAATGTGAAGGGACCTCCATTCGGATGGTCTGTTGTGAGATAGACCTTCCACGGGTCCTTCACGAGAAGCATCAGTTCCAAGCCGATCCCCCATTGGACGGCGTTCACGTAGTTGCTTCTTCTATAGCGGAACGGAACGATGCCTGCACCGGTCTCGCCTTCAACATCGACATTGACCCACTTGTTACCTGAGAGTTTGTGGAGCAGGAACTGGAACGGACCATCAGCTGTCATGGTCGTCGTGTCTCCAAATATGACTTGGCCGGGGTCGACGGTTACATGATCATGCTTGTTAACGTAATCAGCTATCTCCGGCGCTCCTGAGCCGACGTTCAGCCAAGAGTTCCCGGTCAACCCAGTGAACTGCACGTGGGTTATGTGAATTATCGGCCTCCCGTTGCCGGCTAGGTCAGCGACGCAATCCATCGTTTCAATCGTAGTCAAGTAGTTCCCGGGGTTTCCCAGATTGTTCGTGTGAACATGGATCGCATGCGGCATACCGAGCAGCTTGTTAATCTTGCAAAGCCCGCGGAGTATCTCTCTCGGAGTGATCGAGAAGTGCGGAACCTCTTCGTCAAGCCTCTTCAGGTATCTACCCCATCCCCAAGCTTCCACCCCGCCAGGATCGACTATCTTTATCGCATATCCCTTGGTCGCTTTCAGCATCCACGCTATGTATCCCGCGCACTCCTCAATCTTCCCCTCCTTCAAGTATTCCATTACGAACCAGTTGTTGCCGAAAAGAGGGAAGCATGCTTTATCGATTATCGGTATCTGATCGAGTTCCTCATGCGTATGTCTTGTCTTGAGCGGAGGAGTGGCGGGTTCGAATACCGTGGTATATCCCATTCTTACGTATCGATACCCAGTGGTGAAGGTTGAAGGTATGGAGTAGCCTACGCCTGCTCTCGTGATAGACGTCCTCTCTTCAACATCTTTCTCATGGTCTTCTGGCCTCAGAATCCTACCAGAGTTGACCTTGGATCCTGCTATGTGAGAGTGTATGTCCACGCCTCCTGGCATCACTATCATCCTAGATGCGTCGATGGCCACTGCTTTCGAACTGACAGCTTCCACGATTTTTCCCTCTCTTATAGCTAGATCCATCTTCTCGCCGCTAATTCGGTTCAAGGGGTCGAAAACGGTTCCGTTTCTCAAAAGAAGCTCATGCATCGATCATGCTGCCCCCTTCAACTCTCTTGTTCTTCTAAGAATTGCGTTTAGGATATCTTCATCTGACTTCACGCCCTTTGGCGGCTCCACCAGCTTTCTTGTGAGCAGAACGACGCCATCCATTCGATATACAGTGCCAGGCCTTTCTATTCCCACAAAAGATGAAGGGATCACTATGTCTGAAGTAAGGGTTGTAGGGGTTACATGAGGGTCTACAGTAATTAGAGGGATTCTAGATAGATGCCTCGAAGCTGCGATAGGAAAGTTGGATATCGGGTCGGATGCGACCACTAGAGCTGCATCGCATTCTCCTCGAGTCAATATGTCTACTGCAGAAGTATCTCCAGGATTATATCTTGGATATCCTTTACTGAGATCAACTGCGAAAGGGTAACCCGTCTGCCATGCTGTTACTTGGTTTGCCCCCGTGACGTTGAAGTGCCCTCGCATCGGCATGATAAGAAACTTCGTCCTGTTATTCAATTCCCTGACTAATGAGAGCGCGGCGTCTATATTCCTACTCTTCCCAGTTGACATAGTCAATCCCAGACCGAAGAAGATTATCCCGAACTCACAGTTCACCATCATTTCCGCGATCTCTTCTACAGTTTCTACGGGAACCCCTGCGATAGAGTCCTGCTCTATCTCCCCCATCTTTACAGCCGCTCGGAGTGCGGTTAGTAACTCGTAATCTTGGTTAGGTGCAACCTGGATGAAGTGGTCCGCTTGCTTTGCTGTATCCGTCTTCCGTACGTCTACAACTATCAACTTTCTCTCTTTCCGGCCTCGCCTGAACCTCCCTTTAGAATGTACTGAGTATCGCGACATGTGCAGAGGGTGCGCATGCACTGGATTGCACCCCCAATAAACCACCAAATCTGCTCGATGTCTAACTTCGCCTAAAGTACAACTTGATTCCCCAATATCGTGGACCCCGATTATCGAAGGGCCGTGGCACGTAGTAGTGGTGTTATCGATAACGCCGCCGACCAGCTCCGCAAGTTCAACGCCGATCTCAATGGCTTCGCAACTAGTCAAGCTCCATCCATATAGAATCGGATACTTCGCATTAGCGAGAATCGAAGCCGTCTTTTCGATCGCGTCCTCGAATCTTATCTCTTCGAATCTCCCGTTCTTCATCTCCATAGGCGTTGAAATTCGTTCTCGATCATAGTTAAGAAACTTGCTCATGGAAATGGCGCAACTATTCCGTACGCTGACTATTCTCTCATCCTTAATCTTCACTTCAAGATTGTCGCAACAGCATCCGCAGAAGGTGCAGACAACGTCCTGAATGGTTTTCTCAACCACCGTTTCATTTTCCTCCCGAAATGTATTCAACCAGCTCCCTAATTGTTGGAACCTTTTCCTCTGGAGCTGCTGTCACTTCTGCTTCTATCCCTTTCAGAGAGGGCATACCGGTTTGATGCGTCTCAGGGTCGCAGATCATGCTGGTCCAAGGCCCGTAAGGCATGAAAATCAAGCCTCTGTGAGGTGCTTGTGCTGAGAGCGCGGCTTTAACTACAACAGTTCCGTGTTTTGTGGTTACACGGACGTTCCGTCCTGAGGAGACCTGCAGACTCTTCAAGTCTTCAGGATCGAACTCACATATTCCAACATTCTTGGCATACTCCTCTGAGAGCTTACCGACTTCCTTGGACCTGCCTTGACCCAATGTTCTTCCTGTCAGTAGTATGAACCTCATTTCTTAGGAGTCCTCCATAGGTGCTGCACAGTTCTACGCGGATTATTGTCTCTCTAGTAACTTCAAATTTGATATAAAATCTCCTATTCTAAGTGGAAAGTGAATTCGGATCTTCGCCTTTTTCTATAAGCCTTAGAACGAAAGCTTAATGCGACCGCAGACTTCGCCTCTAGTAAGCAGCGAGAAGCGGATGTCTCTTGAGGGCGACCGAGAAGGAGGACGCACCTAAGCGAAACGAGAATTTTCCTGTCCTCAACATGTTTTTCATCGCCTTCAGCGTTGCCTCCTCGGCTCAGATTGTGTCGCCTATCCTCGCGATCTACGCCAAGGATTATCTCGGAGCATCTATCTCTCAAGTAGGATTAATAGTTTCAGCTTTCTTCATCGCATCCGTTATCTCAAAGTTGTCTATTGGTTTATTCTCCAGAGGGAGGCGGATCGGTCTCCTACTCGCCTTAGGTCTACTTGGGGGCTCAATATTTCC
>CAZHMI010000052.1:0-13268 GCA_964533795.1 uncultured Candidatus Bathyarchaeia archaeon | reverse complement strand
ATCTTTAATGAAACCCCAGTATTGAGAACTCATAAATCTCGCCTAGCCATGTCTAACGTATCTTTGTCATTCTACATGCCTTCTACTTGCGAAAGATTGCACATAAGCCTTTACTGTGAAGTCAAAGCAGTTGACAGCATCCAATCTGTTTTTAACTTAGAGATTATTCCTTAGTTTTGAGTTGACTATGGACGACTTGGAACTGGCAGAAAATGAGTTGAAGTCTAGGAATGTGAATCTCGTCATTGTTAAGGATGGAGGAGTTCTATATCGGAGTATCGCCTCTGGCATGAAAGGTCTCCTCGAAGCCATAGAGAAGTATGATGGAGACCTCGCTCGATCAGCGGTAGCAGACAAAATTATTGGGCGTGCGGCTGCGATGCTTTGCATCTACTCCGAGGTAACGTCGGTGTTTGCAATGACTATGACTGAAGGCGCTCTAATGCTTCTCAAGAAGAACCGAGTCACCCATAAGTTCGAAAGGCTCGTGCAGAGACTAGTGAATAGTGAAGGCAGAGGTATCTGCCCCTTTGAAAGAGCGATTAGAGATATCGAAGATCCCGAAGAAGCCTTCAAAGCATTGAAGCTTCTCGTGATGTGAGATTTTGCCGTTTCTAAGCCTTGGGCAGCTCCCTTGATGCTGAATCATTTTTTATACGGGGCGGTCTTTAAGGGATATCCAATCAAGGATGGAAAATCTTGAGCAACAGCTCTAATGGTGTGTTTATAGTTATCGATGGGATTGATGGTTGCGGGAAGACATTACATGCAAGGTCTCTCTGCATTGATTTACGCGGCATGAATTATGATGTTAGATATACAGCTGAGCCGAGCCAAGGATTCATCGGCAAGTTCATCAGGCACAGAGTTCTCATAGACCAGAAGATTCCACCGGAAGCCGAAGTTCTTCTTTTTGCGGCAGACCGGTTCTCGCATCTTCAGTATGAAGTTCTTCCTCTTCTTAAAGCTGGAAAAATAGTTGTCTCGGATCGCTATCTTCACGCTTCGCTGGCGTATCAAGGCGCGCAAGGTGTAAGCTTAGATTGGATCAGAAAGGTAAACTATTTCGCTCTAAAACCTGATCTGGCTATTTATTTGGATGTTCCCGCTGAAGTAGGGCTTTCTAGAATCAGACGACAGAGAACTGTCTTGGAGAAACTCGAGCTTGAAAAAAGAGTGAGACAAATCTATCTACAACTTGTGGAAGAAGGAGAGCTTACTGCGGTTGACGCGACAAAACCTATCTCCAGCGTAAAAAAACAAGTTTTGTCCATAGCTCTTGAGGCGATTAGAAGAAAGTTCAAGGTGGATAAGTCTCAGGAGAGCTAGACCGACCTCATTCTCTCGATCTTGAGTTGGCTCTGTTTTCCTTTTCCTAACTCGTGGTTGATTCTCTTAACCAGCATTGTTATCACCTCATCCGGGTTGAAGCGTCGTATACCTTTCTCATGAAACAACTGGATTTCCATCTGATTTTCGAAAAAGAGATGTCGCACAAGATATTTGTCGCAATGCAAAGAGTGCTTCATATCGTCTTTTATCCTGTACCTAATAGTTAAGGAATAGTCTAATGTCGAGAATTCCCCTTTGGCTCTCAGGTACTCGATGAGTCTTCTCTTTATGTGAGAATTTAGACCCCTAAAACTCGATCCTTCAGCTATTCTCACTTCAAATCTGCTCTCTCCCAGAAAGTACCCGGACCTATCGGCTACGGTCAACGCCGTTTCAACTTTTTCCAGATTCATTCCGGAAATAACCTGCACAACGCATTCTTGAAGGCTAGCTACGTTCACATCATGAGTCAATATGGCGTTGCCGTGAATTAGGGCTGGAAAACTCGAGTAGATTCCAAGAGAAATTGACGTTCTTTCTTTGGCGTTCTCTGACGACATGCTTCTAACCGAGACTATTAGGATTTCTTATCGCGCTTTTCTAGCTTTAAGGATTAACCCCAGCCCCAAGTGTAGATTCTCGGAAATGTCACTTTGTTTATTTTCCATTTCTCTTCCTAAAGAAAAGCCAGTTCTTTGGGTCTGTTTTTGGTCTGAGCTTTATCAGGCAGTAGTCTCCTTTTAGCTTCTCGCCTTCTATCCTGAAGACTATCTTAGCGTCATCAACCTCCATAGCCGTATAGCTTCCTGTATCCCAAACCTCAACCTTCCCCGCTCCGTACTGTCCTTCTGGAATCACGCCTTCGAAACCTGCATACTCGATCGGGTGGTCTTCTGTTTGGACTGCCAGCCTCTTCAAGTTCGGTTGGAGAGGCGGTCCCTTAGGTAGAGCCCAGCTCTTGAGCACCCCATTCATCTCAAGCCGCAGGTCGTAGTGAAGATGAGTTGCCTGATGCTTTTGGATAACATATACTCCTGCTTTCTGCGTTGAGGGTTTGATCGAGCCTTCAGGCTCCTTGGTTTTTCTGAAGTCTCTTCTCGCGTGATACTCTTCGAGGCTCATTTTGGCAACCACCGTTAATCAAATGTGAAGGCTGAGAGACAGACCTTATTCAAGGTGCACTCCGAGCAAAGCGGTTTTCTCGCCTTACATATTCATCTACCATGCTCTATCAATTGATATGTGAAGGGAAACCAGAGACCTTAGGAATAATTTGCATCGAGTCCTGCTCAATCTTGTTGACTCTCCTCCTTCCCTTTGCAGTTCTCTTCAGAGACATAAAACTCAGCAAAGCTATTTGGGCTCCTGTTCTCTATCAAGTTTCTCTTTCGAGGAGCTGAGAGTCTAGGGTCATACGCCTTGGTTTGATGGAAGCTCTTATACGTTCTTCGCAAGGTTATAGAGGCATTTAAGGAGATTGTCCGGAATGTCGAGTTTTGAGAAGCTTCTCTCCCGCCTATTGGTCTATTCTTTCCCGAGGAGAATAGTCTTCGGTTTGAACTCGGTTGAGAAGATAGATGATGAGGTTAAGGCGCTCAATGGGAAGAATATCCTTCTAATCGCGGATCCGGTCATAGCGAAGACTGATTCGGTCGGCAAGATCAAGGAGAGGCTTGAGGCCGCGAAGATAAGCTTCCTTCTTTTCGATAAGGTTGAGCCGGAACCACCGTTAGGGTTGGCTGAAGATGTTGCTGAACTGGCGAGAGAAAGGAAAGTGGATGCCGTTCTGGCTGTTGGTGGAGGAAGCACTATGGACATGGGGAAAGTGGCCGCATTGAGCATAACGAATCCAGACCGCATTGAAAGCTACTTTGGGATGAATCTGGTAAAATTTCGAAGTAGGCCCTTGATATGTGTTCCGACTACATCGGGTTCTGGAAGCGAGGTTACGCAGTTCGCAGTTCTCAAGGTCGGTGAGAAGAAGAGAAGCATAATCAGCCGGAATATAGTTCCGGAGAGCGTTATCCTCGACCCTGCGTTAACGGCATCTATGCCTCCTAGGATCACCGCTAACTCAGGTATAGACGCATTGAGCCACGCGGTTGAAGCGGTTCTATCAATGGATGCCTCACCTTTGACAGATGCACTCGCATTTCAAGCTATCAATCTGATCGCGAGGAACATAAGGACTGCATACCAGAATGGAAGCAGCATGGATGCAAGATCAGCTATGCACCTTGCAGCTACGATCTCAGGGATCGCCTTCACAAACGCAAGACTCGTGATTGGACACAGCATCTCACAAACATTCGCGCCGATGTATAATGTTCCTCACGGACAGTCGTGCGCGATGGCTCTTCCTTATGCTATGGAGTTCTATCTCTCCACTACGCCGGAGAGGCTAGCTTTGGTCGCGATAGCCATGGATGAGAGCGCCATCAGGCTTGAAGCGAAGGAGGCTGCGATGGAAGCTGTCCGCATAGTCAGAAAGCTCGTAGAAGACTTGGATATACCTTTATCGCTTAAGGAGATCGGAGTCCCGGAGGAGAAGTTGAGTATGCTGGCTGAGCTCTGCGTTAAGGATTGGCCTAGACCCAACAGTCCTCGCCCCTTAACGAAAGAGGCTGTGCTCGAGGTCTTCCAGCGGATGTGGAGAGGTAAACCATTAGAGTAGGGCGCAAAAATTACGGCAGATTACAGAAGGCAGCCCGCTCTCTGAACGACTTAGCTCTCTGCAACGGCTTCTCACGCATGCTTCTCATCTTTAAAAGACCTATCGTAATCTATCTATGCTTATGACCAGACTAGCTAAAGACAAGATCTTAACTACGATTTCAATCGTAATCCTGCTCTTCACAGCAATGATCAACTGGAATATCTATTCATGGTTGATTTTAGTTGCAGTAATTGTAATCTTAATCGCATGGTACTCTAAGAAATAGGCGAAGCGGTCTAGTCAAAACGTTGAGGAGATCGGATGAGGCCTTTCGTTCTTAAAGCCTCTGGGGAACGTGAGCTTTTCAATTCCGAGAAAGTATACAGGGCTTGCCTTCGAGCTGGGGCTTCACCACTGCTAGCGAAGAGTATCACTGATCAGATTGAAGGGATGCTCTACGATGGAATATCGACGAGGGAGATCTATCATGAGGTTAGGCGGCTGCTGGAAGCGAGTAGAGTTGAGGTTGCTGCGCGCTACAGGTTGAAAGAAGCGCTTATGCATCTCGGTCCAGCTGGCTTCCCGTTTGAGACGTATATCGGAGAGGTCTTTGAAGAGTACGGCTACGAGACGAAACTTCGCACTATCGTTGAAGGCTTCTGCGTCAAGCATGAGCTCGATATAATCGCTATGGAGAAGGCTGGTTCTGAGTCGAAGACGCATATGATTGAGTGCAAGTACCATAACGCCCCTGGAATAATAACAGGCGTCAAGGAAGTAATGTACACTTACGCGAGGTTTCTAGACCTCAAAGAAGGATGGGAACACGGGAAATGCAGAAAGTTCGATCAAGCTTGGCTAGTATGTAACACTAAGAGTTCGCTTGATGCGCAAACCTTCGCTCGTTGTAAAGGTATTAGGCTATTATGCTGGGCGTATCCTGAAGGCGAAGGGCTTGAGAGCTTGGTCGATAGGAAGGCATTATACCCCGTAACGGTTCTCTCATCCCTCAAGAGCGAGTACCTCGAAGGATTCTTTAGAAACAAGATTATGCTAGTGAAGGATCTGGTGAATTATGATTTGAAGAAACTTGAGGCGTTGACAGGACTTGCATCTGAGATTCTAATGAGTATGAAGGATCAGGCTGAGAGGCTATGCGGAAGAAGATCTTTCGTTCCGATGGAAAGGGAAAAATGACTTCTCATAAGAGGATGGACCGCTGATGCGTGGCGTAGAGAAAATCTTCATCTCTATTCTCGTCGGCTTGATAACGACTCTAGTCTCTGGGTTCTTACCAAACCCTATTAGCTATGTACTATTAGGTGTTGCCCTTCAAGGGTTCCCACTAGCATGGATGAGCCGAGTCATCTACCCCGGAGCTCCGACAAAAATAGAATATGACGGATTCATGCTTGATGCTATCTTCTGGGCGTTAGTCTTCTACATCGCTTACTACCAAATATTCAAGAGGAGGCAAATCTTTCCGAAGTCATAATCGTAGAACTTCTCTATGGGTGGCAGCGCAAGATGGATAGCAGAGAAAGGGTGCTTGCAGCTGTACACCTAGAGGAGCCCGATCGTGTTCCAATATCTCCATCAGGATTCCACGAAACAGCGTTGAGAAGACTCTTTGACTATTTCCATGTGAACGAGAAGATGGCGCTGTATCAAAGGTTGGGTCTTGACGCCGTAATCGTCTCAGTTGGGGATGGCGTTATTACCTTCGCGACGAGGCTAGGACCGAAGAAGCTTCCGGACGGATCTCTCATAAATGAGTGGGGCATGAGATACATCGTGCCTCCGGACAGAGATCAAATATTCGTTGGACAGCCACTGGAAAGGTTGGATGATCTTGACAGTTACGTCCTGCCGGATCCGGATGCTCCTGGAAGATTTGACGAACTACAAGAAATTGAGGGATGTTCTCAGGATTATGCTCTTGTGGGTTCAATCGATTTCGGGCTCTTCGAGAAAGCATGCCTTCTCAGAGGTTTCGATAGGTTCTTGAAGGATCTCCATTCGCAACCAGCTTTCGTGCACAAGCTACTGGACAGGCTGACTGAATTTGACCTGAAACTGGTGGATCAATTGTGTAGACATGAAATAGACATATTCTTTGGTAGCGATGATTTCGGAACCCAAACCTCTTTGATGATCTCACCGCAAATGTTCAAAGAATTCTTTAGGGACCGATGGATGAAGCTGATTAGAACCCCGAAGTCCAAGAGAATCCCCGTCATGCTACATTCCGATGGAAATGTTGAGGGGCTCATCTCTGAATTCTTATCGCTGGGAGTGGACATCCTGAATCCCGTGCAGCCAAGAGCCATAAACCCTGCATTAGTTAAGGCCAAGTATGGAGACAAGCTGGCTCAATACGGCACCATAGATATACAACGTACGCTGCCATTCGGTAGTCCACAAGAGGTTGAGCAAGAAGTTCGCACTAGAATGATGACGGTTGGTTTCGGTGGAGGCCTTGTTCTTGCTCCCAGCCACACATTACTCCCGGATGTTCCTCTTGAGAACTATTTGGCGTTTATCAAAGCAGCGAAGAAGTTCGGTCGCTATACTCCAGCTTGATCCTCTTTCTTCATGCAACCGCAGGATTCTAGACTGAGACGATGACGCTCTACTATCCGACAAAGGTAAAGAGGAAGTACGGATGTTGCGCTACGTGTAACTGGGTTAACGCCATATTTCGGATGCGAATGCCTCCTCCGGGTCGGTAGCTTGAGGCTCCACCTCTTTCTCAGTCCATGCCATAATCTTGAAAGCATGTGAAGGGTGCATTTCAGTGAACCGATGCCTGAGGTAGATTCGCGCCCATGACATGCCTCTTTCCCAGTGCCATGATACGCCTATTTCCCAATCCGCTGAGAAGAAGAGGTAGAACATCAAAATCGGGTAGTGCGGGCGTGTGATGGTTCCAGTCCACTGAGTTTCCTTTGTGATACCTAATTCAGGGTGGTTTGCTATAAGCCATTGAATAAACTTGTCACGTATCTCCTCAGCGGTTGGAGCCGAGCGGTCTTCTCCTTCTTGCACTTTGACGGTGACTATCTCTGTTTTTTCCAGCCTATCCCGCTCTCCGAGGATGATTACCGTCACCACTTCGCCTATACTTGCTTCATCAGGGATCACGGTCACTTCAGCAATCTGCCCAAGAGTTATCGCTTGAGGTTCGACCGTTACCCGTGAGATGGATGTTATGGCTGAGATTTTGACAGCCTTTCCTTTGTTGCTTCCCTGTCCGTCTTCCGTAATGCCTACTAGAAATACACATCGCTGTCCAGGAATGCTGTCCTCTATCTGCTTAGGAGCCACTTGCATGGAAAATGGAGGTGGTGATGTAGCATAGTAGTAAGCCGCGCTGCCTATGATCGCAATTAAAACAATCAAAATGATAACTATCGCTTGCATACCCGCAAGAGCTTTTCTAGAATCAAGGTTCATTCGAGAATTACTGTTCGTCGAAGTCAGCGTTAGCGTGTCCCGTTTTTCACCCAACCGTACTTAAAAGTCTTCGGTTTGTTTCCGAATGCGGTGGCTATTATCCGAAAGAGGAACTCTAAAAAGCGTAAGCTTCTGAATAAAGGAGCGATTTGGAGATCGTTCACGTTGAAGTTGAAGCTGGAGGGAATCTACCCACCTCATATAACGCCATTTCTGAAGAATGAAGAGATCGACGAGAATTCTCTTCGGTCCTTAGTTCATTTCTGGCTTGATTCCGGATGCGCTGGGCTTGTCTCTTGCGCTAGCAATGGCGAGGGCCCGTACATGACGAGGGAGGAGCGAAGAAGAGTACTGCAGTTGGTCATCGAGGAGGTTGACGGGAAGGCTTCTGTCATAGCGGGCACGGGCGCGCCTAGCACCGGTGAAACGATATTTTTGACGCGGGACGCTAAGGAGGTTGGGGCTGATGCTACACTTATCGTGTCACCCTACTACTTCAAGCCTGATAGTCGAGAACTCTTCGAACATTACTCAACCGTGATTAGCTCAACAGATATGCCAGTAATAGTCTACAATGTTCCAAAGTTCACGGGATACAACATGGACGCTGACGTGATTGTGAAGCTAACTGAGGAGCATAGCCAAGTTGTCGGAGTTAAAGATTCAGGAGGTTCTATCGGGCAGATCTCCGATCTTATACAGCGAGTAGGCGACAGGATATCCGTACTCGCCGGCACAGGCGACCTTATACTTCCTTGCTTATTAATGGGCGGAAAAGGTGGAGTCATCGCAATTGCGAACGTGGCGCCTAGACTTTGCGTGGAGCTGTACAATCAATTCAAAAAGAATGAGATTGAAAGAGCGAGGCAGGTCCAGATGCAGCTACTACGTCTGAACGATATCTTGGTGAAGAGGTTCAATCAGATTAGCGCGATTAAGGAGGCGATGAATCAGCTGGGGAAACCCGCTGGCTACCCTCGAAGGCCGTCGCTACCTCTCGGTGATAAGGCGCGAAACGAGATTAGAAAAACGCTTGAAACGCTAAGGATAGACTAGGTATTCGCAGCTCACTGCTTTTTCAGTCGCTATAGATTTTCATTGCAGCTTCGATACCTTTAACAGGGTCAGAAGGATGCCCCAAATTCTTCAAGATTCTTCCAAGAGCGTCCAAGACGAGCATTACGTTTCTCTCGTTTGAGTTGAGGCCCATCAAGCCTACTCTCCATATCTTTCCTTTCAGGACGCCTAGGCCGCCTCCGATCTCGATGTTGAACTTGTTTAGCAAGGTCTTTCTAACGTCGAGATCGGGAACTCCATTCGGGATGGCTATTGAGTTGAGGCTTGGAGCCCTGTTCTTGGGAGGATGCATCTTCAAGCCCATGGCTTCAATTCCACTTATGAGAGCGAGGCTGTTCCTCTTGTGCCTCTCCCATCTTTTCTCCAGCCCCTCTTCATGAATTATCCTCAATGCCTCCCTTAATCCATAGATCATGGAGATAGGAGCTGTATGATGGTAGAGTCTTCCCTCGGACCAGTACTTCTCAATCAACGAGAGGTCTAGGTACCAACTTTGAACCTTCGTCTTCCGGTTCCTGACAATGTCCATTGCTCTTTCATTGAATGTTATAGGAGCGAGACCTGGAGGGCAATTCAAGCATTTCTGTGTGCCACTGTAGCAGATGTCTATTCCCAACGCATCTACGTCAAGTTCGCATCCGCCTAGTGAAGTGACTGTGTCGACGAGAAGGAGAGCACCATACTCCTTGACTACCTTAGATATTTCCTTTAAGGGTTGGAGAATGCCTGTAGAGGTTTCCGCGTGAACGATTCCGACGACTTTCGCATTCGATTCTGAGAGAGCTTTCTCAACAGCTTCCTTCGAGATTACTCTGCCCCACTCCTCTTTGACCTCTATGCTCTTTCCTCCGCATCTGGTGACGACATCGCTCATCCTCTCTCCGAACAGTCCGTTTACGCCAACGATGACTTCGTCACCTCTCTCTACAACATTGCAAACGGCAGCCTCCATGCCGGCGCTTCCAGTTCCTGAGATTGGAATGCAAAGTCTATTTCTCGTCTTGAAGACATATCGGAGGAGCTCCATCGTTTCATCCATCAACTCTAAGAAATATGGATCTAAATGGCCTACGAGCGGGCTGCTCATAGCCTTCAGAACGCGCGGGTCCACATTGCTAGGTCCTGGACCCAAGAGAACTCGGTTTGGCGGAATCAGTTCCTTGTACTTCTCTGCTTCCATATGGTTTCACTCCAAACTTACATATTGTATGGGCTCTTTGTGAGCTGAATTAGTGCTTAACATTTTGCTCTGCTAGCAGGACGGGGAGATCGTATATGGGCATGTCCTCACTAAGCTTCTCGGCTCCTTCCCTTAAGCTCATTACGCAGAAGGGGCATGCTGTTACGATTGCTTCAGCCCCGGTCCATTTGAGTTGCTTAACTCTCTTGCCGGCTTGCTCATTGGCCAAACTTTCGTGAGCATATTTGAAGCTGGCTGCTCCTCCTGCTCCGCAACAAGTTGACTGCCATCTTGATTTTGGATGCTCCTTCAATTCCACTCCCGGTATAGCCTTGATAACTTTCCTTGGGGAGTCATAGACATTCAGATGCCTCCCTAGGTAACACGGGTCGTGATAAGTCACTTTCAAGTTGAGTCTCGGAGGAGCAAGCTTCCCAGCGCTTATCAATCGCTCTATGATCTGGGATGAATGCAGGACCTCGAGCTTCAGGTCGATGCCGAAGAGCTTGGGGTAGTCCTTCACGAAGGCTTTGAAGCATGCTGGACAGGAGGTTAAGAGGAGCTTTGCTCCGACTTTCTCAAACTTTTCTTTGTTGTTCTCTGCGATCTTCCTAGCCTCTGTCCATTGCCCTATTCTTGTTAGCACGGATCCGCACTCCTCTTCTTCGTAGCCCAAAGTAGTGAAGTTTATTCCGGCGGCTTCTAGGATGCGGGTCATCGAGATAGCGGTATCCTTAAGCCTGTAGGAAGCGGCGCATCCTGCCCAATATAGAATCTCAGGGTTATCGCTCAACTCTATTCCGCTTGGCAGCCAATCTCCCCTTTTCTCCCGGGGTTCGCCGAAGGGGTTGCCGAATTTCGAAATGTTCTTGAGGAGCTTGCCAAACTCCTGCGGGGCTTTGCTCTGAATTACTTTCATGGCTTTGGCTGCTTCAAAAGCTTCATACGTTTTCACTCCGGCTGGGCACCTGCGGAAACAGTATCCGCATGTCATGCATGAGTAGAGTCTATCGCTCAGGTAGCCTGAGGCTGTCGGCAATTCTCGATCCATTAATGCTTTCAATAGCTGGATCCTGCCTCTAGGGGAATTCGCTTCCCAATTGTAGAAGCCAGTCGCGGGGCATAGCTCTCTGCAGAAGCCACATTTCATGCATTTGTCCAAGTCGCTTTTGAGCATGGTTAGCGGGTGAAACCTATTCTCACTTCCGAGTTTCAAGAAGAGCCACCTTTCTTTTTAGGCAGGGGCCAAGGGCCACCCTTACCTTTGTAAGGGTTTAGAATCATGTTTGGATCGAATACACTCTTTATTTCATGCATGAGCTTGACCATCTTCTCGCCGTATTCGAGCTTGATGTAATCCCCTCTCAAGATGCCGATTCCATGCTCACCAGTTATGCTGCCGCTTAAGGGAATGGCCACTTCCTTGTAAAGAAGATCCAAGGCTTTGAAGAAGGCTTTCCGTTGGCTGGGTTCACGTTCATCGAAGAGAAATGTTGGGTGTAGATTTCCTTCTCCAATGTGTCCAAATATGCTTACGCGAAATTCGGGCACGTCGAGCTTGGAAGGTATCTTCACTATTCTTCTGCAAGCTTCTGGTATACTGGTTACTGGCACAGTTAGGTCTTCCATGCATACTGTGGGAGCCACTCTTGAAAGCGCTGGGAGAGCTGCCTTCCTAGCTGAGATGTAGCGCTCCCTATCCTCAATCGAGCTGGCTTTCGCGGCGAAAATCGGCTCCCCTTTCAACGCTGTATTATGGACTGTTTCCATATCCTTTTCAACCGCTTCCTTTCTTCCATCGCAACCGACGAGGACCGTGCAGCCCTTTGGCATATCGAGACCCACGTACTCGAAGGAAGCTCTGGAAGTTGTTTCATCCATGAACTCTAACATAGCGGGTATCGTGCCTGAGGACTTGATTCTAACCGCCGTCTTGGTAGCGCCTTCAATATCCTTAAAGATGTACAGGGACGCGGAGTAAACCTCGGGTAGAGGAGTAACCTTCAACCCTACCTTGGTGATAACGGCTAAAGTCCCCTCGGAGCCGATAAGGAGCCTAGCTAGGTCATAGCTAGAGACAGACTTTATCGTCTTCGATCCAGGCCTTATTATTTCACCGGTCGGCAATACCGCTTCAAGCCATAAGACGTGATCCCTCGTAACCCCATATTTTAGGGCTCTATTACCGCCGCTGTTGTTAGCAACCATGCCTCCAATAGTGGCTCCAGGGCTACTCGCAGGGTCCGGTGGAAAGAAGAACCCTCGGTTTGCTAAGTAATCGTTCAGTGCATCGCATACTACGCCGGGCTCCACGACAACCATTTGGTTGTCCAGATCAAACTCTAAGATTCTATTCATAGTTAACATGTCGAGGCATATGCCTCCCAAGACTGGGAGGGAGTTTCCCGCTACGCTGGTACCTGCGCCCCTAGGTGTAACGGGTATGCGATATCTATTGGCTAACTTGAGTACCTTCGAGACCTGCTCCACATTTTTGGGAGCAACAATGATGTCCGGCCTGAACTTCAGAAGAACAGACTCATAGGACCCGCATATCAAATCCTCAATTCTCTTCGAAACATTTTCAGATCCGACGATGGCTTTTAGTTTCTTCACTGCGGTTTCCGTCAAACGCCCATATTTTGCCAAGTCGATTCTCTCCATCAGCTTCAAGGACCCATGAAGGCTGGAAAAGAAAGGGCAATTCACTTGTGCTAATGTTTCTTCCGATTATCTCATTGAGTTTGTATTTATGTTTCTCGGTGTGTTGAGGACCAGTTCGTCTGTCAAAGCGACGCTAGCTGCATGAAGAACTTGACGTGAAAGTGAAGAGGATCTGCCTTCAGAGAGAACGTCATCTTTTCTAATTGGATCGTCAATTCTTTAATTAAGCTTTGGAGATAGCGCACCTTGAATCGATCGCAATTATGATCCGACTGGAGTTTCAAGACTCCCGTCGTTCCGTTATTCTATATTTGCTTCGTCCGAGTATCCTTTGCTCTCATAGAATCCCTTGAAGTCGTAGTCGACGAGTTCGATGTGATTCAAGTCTCTTATCCATTTGTACCCCCATTTTCCAGGAACAACTAGACGAAGCTCTGGGTTTCCATTTTTGTCTTTGAGGAATTCTCCATCCTTCTTGTAAGCGATTATAATATCGTCCCTTTGAATGTCTTGGAGCGTAAGGTCTGTGGAGAATCCGTCGGGTGCGTAGAATGCTACTTTTATCGAGTTCGGGCGGACGCCAGCTCTTTCTAAAACCAGCTTCAGTTTGACACCTTCCCAAGTCGCATTTTCAACTGCATATCCGGGGCTGCCGACGCAGTAGAGCAGGGCGTTCACTGAAGTTGAAGGCATTGACATTAGATTTGAGATCGATAGGTTCAAAGGTTTATCTACTAGGCCGTCGATGAGAAGTGTCCAATTCCGGAATTTCTCGTTTAATTGCGGTTGCTCAGTCGGCGTTTGGCTTTGAGGTAGGAAAAGCCAAAGGGACACCGCAATGGTTAGAGCTGCAAGCAGAACAGTTCCGATGATCAGCCTGTTCCTTCTTGTTCTATTTGACAC
>CAZHMI010000051.1:0-13279 GCA_964533795.1 uncultured Candidatus Bathyarchaeia archaeon | reverse complement strand
AAGATTTTGTTGAGAAATCTCTATTAGACCATTGGAAAATTCAGACTCATGAAGGTATAGCCGCTAGAGTCGAGATATATTTTGACAGCCAGGCGGAAGAGTTGAAGAATCTGCTGGTGAAAATTATCAATGAATGGAATTTGCGCCAGAGTGAAGCTAAGTCCTTTCTTGAGGGAAGGCGTTGACGAACTTAATGCACTTATTCAGAGCGACGCTAGGCTTTCGCATTTTCTACATAAAGTTTTTGAGCGTATGAATGCTATGCCTTGAAGATGTGATTAGGAATGGCGGATCATTTTCCAGGGCTGGAGTATGCAGTAGGGAAGAGGTCCGAATCTGATCGGATCATGGGATACACTTGGATGATCGTGCCGATTCTCCCTCTGCTTCTAACCATCTTAGCCGCCGCCTTATTTCTAGGCCTTATTCTAACGCTGATCCCAGCTGGCATTAGTAGGCCCGTGCCTGCAGCACCCTTCGCTATTGGCATAATGGAAACGGTCCTCATATTAGGATGGATTGGTCTGCTAGCAGTTGGATTCATAGTCTCTATCTTCGGAGCCATAGCTTTATTCTATATGATCTCGAGGAGAAACAATCACTTCAGAAGGCAACGCATGTTCGCCTCAATCCTGCTACCCTATCTTGAGGCGAAGCTCAAAGAGAAGGGGAAATCCTCTAACGCGATCTCCACGCTTGCCCTGCTCAACAGGGATTCAGAATATGAAGAGGCGGAGAAATCGCCCGCCGTTTGGGCTGTCCTCTACCTCTTCGTCAGTCCCATAGTAGGCCTCTATGTCTTTCACTTCTTAACCCATGATCTTTACAAGCACTTCAAGAGGCAATTCGAATTAAGCAGAAACCTTGAAGCTTTACTGAAGGATCTTGATATCCAGTTCGTTGCTCCAGCACAATACGAGACAAAGCGAAGAGAAACAATCCTGTATATCATTCTAACGGTCATAACCGCCGGGTTGTTCTGGATATACTGGTTCTACTTGCAGTTGAAGGAGTACAATGAACACTTCAAAAGTCAATGGAAACTGGAAGACCAACTTATGAACACTTTAAGGACTCAAATGGAGGGTCTACCGCTGGAAACACGGTCGGTTACGTTGCCCTCGACGCCTCCACCCCCTCTCAATTTAAAATATTGCCAGTACTGTGGCAAAGCCATCTCGCTTGATGCGAAATTCTGCGACCTCTGCGGCAGACAGCAACCGGCATAGTCTGCGATTCACTGACATGAGGAAAAGCTCAAACATGCAACACGCTCAACGTATAGCATCTATCAAGGAAGTATTGAGAGGCTGCTTTAGGCGCAATCGGACATCGATACAGGCAGTTACAGCGTCTCTGTTGTCAGTGGTCTTCATCTCAGGGTTCGTCACTCTATTAGCCTTCACGATAACGCCGCCGTTAATTTCAATGGTAAGTCAGATTATTCAGTCTGAGAGAAGCTATATCGCGATTCCTCCGCCTCTCTCCGAGGCATTGTATTATTTTATTTTCTTGAACAATTCTGGCGCATTCTGGAATCCCCCGAAGATGATTGTCTGGGCACCATTTGTCGGACTTCTCGTCTTGGGGTTGGATCTTGTTCTGAACGGAATAGTTCTAGGAGCAATCGCAGTGTGGGCCGGAGTTACATACGGGGTGATGTATCCAATAGTCGGCTTGACGCCTCATGGAGTTCTGGAGATCCCAGCCTTCATACTCCAGTTTGCATCGATAATCATCTGGCAACAAGTTTCGATCAAGGCGATTCTGACGAAGCTTGGAGGCAGAGGCGTCGATATGCAAGAGTTCAAGCAAGGGATCAAGGATACGTTGATCTTTGCCGCACTTTCAATTTTACTTTTCGCCCTAGCGGCGTATATAGAAACGTACATAACCCCTAATCTGCTAGAAATCGTCAGACGCTGATCACTTCTCCATAAGGATCTGGAAGGAAATTGAAGATAGCGGCAATCAAAGCACGAGCTAAGGATTTCTTCAAGGTCGCGCCTCCGACTCATGACTGGAGCCATGTCGAGAGAACATACGAACTATGCGTGAAGATAGGAAGTAGAGAGAAGGCTGACCTCCTAGTATTGAAAGCCGCTGCACTGCTTCATGATATAGCTAGAATGGATGAAGACATCAGTTCGGGAAGAGTTTGCCACGCCGAGAGAAGCGCTACTATGGCTGAGAAGATCCTGAAAGAAGTAGATTTCCCTGAAATGAAGATCAGCCAAGTGATACATTGCATCGAGTCCCATAGGTTCAGAGGCAGGAGGAAGCCTAGGACGCTTGAAGCCAAGATCCTTTCCGATGCTGACAAACTTGATGCTATAGGGGCGATAGGGATTGCCAGAGCCTACTCGTATGGAGGTGAACATGGCTATCGCCTTTACGGAAAGACTCCAAAGAACTACAGGTTGCAGAGGTTCAAGGATCCGCGCGTTCACAATCCTGTTATAGAGTACCGCCAGAAACTTCGAAAGATCAAGGACAGGTTACTCACTAAAACGGGGAGAGAAATCGCTAAGGGACGACATAGGTTTCTGACGATGTTCTTCAAGAGACTCTTCGAGGAGATCGAAGGAAAGGCATGAATATGATGATGGTGAAGGGTCCTGAGCATAAAGTTAGTAATATTTGACGTTGACAAAACACTGTGGGATCACCCTGATATCTCATCGACCAATCCGCCGCTTAAGAGAATAGATGAAAACACTCTAGTCGACTCGATTGGAACTGAAATTCACCTCTACAAGCATGTCAGAGAGATGCTGCGAAGATTGAAAGAACGGGACGTCATGATTTCTCTCGCCAGCTGGAATGCGCCTGAACCATGTTATGAAGCATTGCAGAAACTCGATCTTCTAAAGTTCTTCAAGCACCCTAAGGTTCAACCACATCCTGAGAAACAGAAGATGATCAAAGAGCTCCTTGAAGATTTGAAGAAAGACGGAATAGATTTGGAGCCTGATGAGATACTGTATGTCGATGATAAGAGTAGGCATCTCGACGAGATAAGGAAGCAAACTGGAATGATCCGTTTTCTTCAAATGTGGGTTGATGTTAAGGATCATCTAGAAATTCTTGGATACCTTCACAGTTGACAGGCTGATATCCTCCAGATTATTTGACGAGATTGAAGCCGACCAAGATTGTGCCGATCTTGGGGTCTGTCGTGCTCCAACCAAACTTTTTCTTAACATAAATGTCAGCTGGAGCAGCTAGCGTAGCTGAGACTACGCGTTCTATTTTGCCTATACTTTGAAGTTCAGGTACAGGTAGACCTGGGAATACCACCGTCATCTCCGTCTTCTGCATTCTGCGAATCTTATCTGCATAGAGAACGAATCCATCACCGATGAATAATACATCTTCTCTCTTCTTGAGTTCCTCAATAACCACCTTATCCCATACCTCCTCCCCGATTATCTCATCCTCGCGAACCCAAATCACCGTCGGTCCAGGCGGATGTCTAAGATCGGGGTCATGTATCGCCGCGTAGGTTACATCCCTATCGATAGCATCACGCAGACCCCTATTCACGGTCCTAGCGAGGCCCATCATTAAGATCTGTTCAGCTTTCTGCTCAAGCTCCAAGATTTCTGCACAGTCCTCGTTGCTCAGTCTTTCGACATGGACTATGCCTTTTATGCCTCGCAGAATCTTCTCAGCTTGATCAACTGCCGAAGCATGTTTCGTCGTACACGCGGCCTCCGTCGCAAACAAAAGCCTTTGATAAATATTAAAAGTCTAATCCTTTAAAGGAGCCGTGGCCAGTTCTAGTTGCCGCGGCATTTTTGACGATAATTCCTAGTTCAATGGTCGCGTCGCTGATACCGGGGAATTGCCGCTATCTTCCCAGATTCCATTCTTCTCTAGAATATTTGCTTTGAAACAGTTCCTCAGCTAGAGACTCCTCTTCTTTGGTTAAAATGCCGTCGACAAGTCTAATCCCATGAGCTTTCTCAATTCCCTTTCTAAGCTTCTCTTTTACTTCACCAACCGAAATGTCTTGACCGAGCTCATCTCTGATATTTGTGACTGTCTGCCACACGCTTCGAACATGTTTGTCTTCACCTGTTCCGGTCGAAGCGCTTAAGACTTTTGAGAGTACATTTAGATTTGAGCTTATGAGGATAGAGCCATGATGGAAAACGGTTCCCCATCTGATTGAACCTGCGGCTCCTGAAACTTTTCGTCCATTAATCTGGATATCATTAAGCGGTTTGAAGTTCGCGTTCA
This sequence comes from uncultured Candidatus Bathyarchaeia archaeon, assembly GCA_964533795.1. Classification (GTDB taxonomy): domain Archaea; phylum Thermoproteota; class Bathyarchaeia; order 40CM-2-53-6; family CAYOZM01; genus CAYOZM01. Next base: position 9,034 of record CAZHMI010000051.1, on the reverse strand, counting down.
ACCCGAGCATTCGCAACCCCTCAACCGCGCCTGATGAAAGAGCTTTGAAGGTTTCTGACAGATCTTTAGGAATCAATGGGTGTCCTCTGCGAATAGATATTGCATAGTTTAGATTTCCGTGATCTTGGTAGACTGCTCCTCCACCTGTGAATCTTCTCGTGATAGCTGTGCCAAAGTTCTTACATGCTTGGAAGTCAACTTCAAGCTTAGCGCTTTGAAAATACCCTATAACGACTGCGTTCAAGTTTCTCCAGAATCGGACAGTATTCTGAACCTTGCCCTCTCCAACCTTTCTAGGGATGGCTTCTTCAATAGCGAGATTCATGTATGGGTCATCATATTCGACGTCTAAGAATCTCCATGATTCTTCAGGCATCTGGTCTACCCCTCACTACATGCATTATGGCCTCTACGAAATCTTCTGGTTCGATGTCTACAGAGACTATCCCAAGCCTCTTGTAAGCAAAGCTAACCGCTTCTCTAATCGCTTCTTCATCAATTTTAATGCCCGTCAACGCTTGATCAAATTGTGGGAAAGCTTCTTCAGGGTAAAAGAAGTCTCCTGTGATCGCTATCTCCTGTATTATATCATCCTTCTCCTTGATGGCTACTCTGATCAGCTTCCCTCCGGGAACCTTTTAGTCACCTTTCAATGCGGTACTTTGTCACAATCTTGAGTTCTTCCATCATCATCGCTTCTTGTGAATCTATTATCACTTGGATAGATCAATAGCATAAAACTTTCATAAGCGTCGCAACTTGAATCTCTGAGAGTTGATTGAGGTTGAGAAAGGTAGACGTCAAGGAGTTCTATCGATTGATGAGCCCTAGACCAACAGTATTGGTTACATCCATTCATCCTCAAACAGGAAAGCCGAACATAATAACTCTAGGCTGGACCGCACCGGCATCGCATAGACCTAGGCTAATCTCGATATTCATTTCAACGAAGCGATACTCCCATCAATTGATCGCCAAGACGAAAGAGTTCGTTCTGAACGTTCCCGGAATAGACTTAGTCAATCAGGTTTACACTTGCGGAGCAAAATCTGGAAGAACCGTGGATAAGTTCACTTTGGCGAATCTCACAGCCGAGCCTGCTAGAAAAGTGAAGCCTCCTATAATTGAGGAATGTCTCGCTCATCTCGAGTGTAAAGTTGTAAAAAGGGTTCGCGTAGGCGATCACAGTATGTTCGTCGGCAAGGTTGTAGCAGCGTATGCTAATGAGAACGTATTCCAACAAGGCATGCTGAAGATTGAGAAAGTGAGTCCAATTCAGCACCTTGGTGAGAGGACCTTTCTAACATCTTCGAAGAAGGTCGTGCAAGCCAAACGGTAGTCAGCCTCGTGCCCATCTTTCAGGTCTAAAACTGAAGAGTCTGCCTCCCTTCAGATGCGGTCCCAATTTGGCGATGATTCCTGGAGCTTGAGTTCCAATCTTACATGTTAACAGATGCGTGGTCAGACTTAAGCTCTCAACTCCAGCTAGGTCTCTCTCTATGCCTGATGATCTTATTGCAGATTGCAGGTCGTTTGGGAGGGCATGATAGATGACCACTCTGTCGAATGGGAGGTCATTCCATTCGGCTATCGATTCGCGTTGCCTATCTGAAAGTTCTACTTCCACCTTTCCCCCTTCAAGTCTCACAATTCTCACTTCTAGAGGGAAATCATCATAGAAACTGTACTTGTTTATGATCTCTCTTATCGGCAGTTGCTGCCCCTCGATCAATTGGGCTCGAATTGAATGTAAAGGGTAGAGGCCGTCTATCGGCTTCGGCGTAAGTATGCCTATATCGATATACAAGCCATAGCCAACCTTCCCGGAGTCAACGATGAACCCTCTAAGGATGTCGCTAAGCTCCAGATTCGAGAGGTCTACTGGAGCTATTCCCGATCTCCGGCGAATAATCTCACGGAAAGCCTCTTCATCGTCTCCGCTAATCTCCAGCTTGATCAATCCTCTTTCCGTTAGCCCTACGATTCTGTGCGTTACATGGAGTCCTGAAGAAAGGTCTTTGAGCAGATCGTTTAGATAGCGTAGCCCTCTGGAGAGGTCACCTTTCAGTAGCTTTTCTAGAATCACTATTTCCAAGATGACCACTTTCGATTAGAGCGGAGATTTCTCTGTGGAGGTCTCTGAACCTATTCAATGCTGGGTGGTTAGCTCCAAGCATTTTCGAGAATTCTTCAAGGGCCTCGTCGACTCCTATTCTCTTTTTTCCTTTGATAAGCTTATCTGCATAGGCAACTATCTTTTCCTCAATCGTCTCGGGCATGAAGTCTCTCTTGGGTAACCCGATCACTTCAGCCTCTTCCTCTGGAATTCCAGCGCCAACATGAGTCTCGATTATACGCATAATTCTGGCATCAAAACCGTTTGCTCTCGCTAAGTCGCCGCCTATAACGCCATGCCTAACATCATGGGTTACAGACCTTCCGATGTCGTGCAGTAAAGAGGCTATCTCCACTAGTTTGATATCGATCGGGGCTCCTCTCCGTTCGCAAACTTTCGCTATTGAAACAGCTAGATTAGAGACAACAATGCAATGCTCTATCACGTTCTTAGAGCATCCCGCTTTTCTCAGGAATCTGATCGCATCGGTCCTTGTTGGAAGCATCATTCAGCTAGCTCTCTCTCAAGCTTCGAGATAAGATCGGAGAGATACTCTATGACCTTACTATTGTCTATTCCTGTAAGTTGGCCTCCGCACTTCGGACATTTGAAAGCGGACTCCATTGCCTCTTCAAATGGGATTCGAACATCAGCGCATTTCTTGCAGATGAAGAAGCTGTGGCCGCGTTCATACTCTAGTCTCGACTTGAGTCTCTCTAGGGTTCGCCGCTTTCGACTTCTAATGAAAGCATCGAGCTGGTCAGGCTGAAGCTTCCAATAGAATATGTACCAGCCAGTTTTATCGTCGCGAATTCTCGTCGCCGATACTAGAGCGTGGTCATAAAGCTTGTACAGGATCTTTCTAACGGTATTCAGTCTGACGCCTGACTCTGTAGCTATGACATCGTCGGTGCCTTCCTTTATCTTGGCCAGAACCTTGACGACTTTAACCGCATCTTCCCCTCCGAACAAGCTAGCAACTTTAACGAACTCTTCATCGAGGAAAGACAACTCAGAGCCTCCGACGAGGATCAATATATTAGAGATAGCTGGTTAGCAAATTAATCTTTGCCGAAAGAGATCAATCACGGGGGCTTGCCATGAAGGTAGTTGAGATCAGGAGACACAGTATCAGAGGTGGCGACGACACTCTGAGTGAAGAAGGGAGACAACTTGCTAGAAAGGCTGCAAGTACGCTGGAAGGTAAGTATCTGCGTTGTTATACAAGCCCGAAGAAAAGAGCGATGCAAACCTTAGAAGAATTTGGATATACCACGTTTATAGTCGATAAGCGGTTCGGGCCACTTCCAAGGGATAAGATCAAACCATTTGAAGAGAGAGCAAAGAAGATCACTGAGAATCGGAAACTATCTCTCCTCGAGGCCTTTTTTGAAATAAGAGAACTTTATGCGATCTTGAGGCAGAAAGGGAGGGAACTGATCGAAGCCGTAAAGCAGGTATGTAGGGAGCTTCCCGACGATGGACGAGCTCTAGTCGTGTCTCATGGAGGCGCTATCGAACCCGCTACTATACTGCCCCTCGAAAGAGATTTCTCTCTCAACGTCCTGGGTGGAGAACTTCTTGAATGTGAAGGCGTAAGATTCTTCGTGGAGGGAGATAGCGTAAAGAGAATCGATGTAATACGGCTCGTCATATAGGCTGGCGTTCTTCTCAGAGGACGCGATCTTGACGAAGCCTTATTATGCGCTTCCCTTTCTCTTGAGGTACGACTTTGATCTTTGCTCCATGGAACTTCTTTTCAAGCTCCCGCCCTTGAAAGAGTTCATGTAGAAATATGGCAAGTGCGCTGCATTCGGAGTGTGGTTGAGAAGAGACTGCGAGATTATGGTCAGCCATCCGGTACAACTCGCCCGGAACTTTCGTGGCCCCAACAACAATCAACTTGTCTTTGATCGACCGTCTAATCCTGTTGATTACTCTGGAAATAGGTTGGCCGTACATAGTGAGGTGAATAACCTCTCCTCCATCGCTTTGCCAATTCCTTACGAACTCTTTCCATGGGATCCCCATCTTCACCTCGAAGTGCCCACCCCAATTTATCGAAATCTCATCAACCGTCTTTTTGATCTTCTCGTCTATCACGTCTGCGATAACGATTTCATCCGCGCCGAGAGCTCTTGCTGCTAAGGCTACGTGTGATGTGAGTCTGGCATCCCTTTCAAATCTGTGGCCGAGTCTTAGTACAGTTATCTTCGGCATCGTCCTAATGCTCTTCTTTATAAGATATTGATTCAGCAGCCTTTGATTACAACCCTCGTTTTTCTTTGTCGCCTTTCTGTTTGAACTGAACCAAGTCTCCAAGCGTGAGTTCTGGAGGAGTTGTAGCTTGGCCTTCAAACCCCACCGGTTCTTTCCTCGGAACCAGCAACTTGACTCTAAGGACATGCTCTAGGAATCGTGACAGTTTCATATCTGGGATAATCTTTCCAGACTCTATCTTCTGTATGATGGAGAGCCTTTCTTTAACACGCTTCGCCAATTCATCCTGCGTTAAACCTAGTTTCTCTCGAGCAGCTCTTACCTTCCTCGCAAAGTCTTCAGGCAGCTCGTATTCGGCTACCTCTCTAGGTAGATCTTGTAGTCTCGGCTTCGGCTTAACCATCGGTCTAGCTGCGACGCTTCTTGGCCTCGGAGGCTCCCAAGTCTCTTTGCCGAGCTTACCGCAATCACTGCATACCACAAGCTTGGCTCCCTCTATTACGACTCTCATTGATTTTCCCATAATTCGCTGTCCGCAAACCTCACAGTTCAACCCGTTTGCAGCCCCTTTGACTCAGTGGGTTAACTGATGCTTAAATTGTTTGAGGATTGTAAAATAGCTTGTGAGGCAAAGCGGTTGAAGGAGAAAGCTTCTTGGCAGGATCTCGTTAAACTCAGAGGAATAGCGAGCTTCCAGTTTGGAAAAAACGTTGGAGATACGCTCTTTCCAGATTTTGTGAACGTCGTTCGTTCAAGCAAGACGAAGAGAATCAAGTTGATCTACTATAAGAACGAACTTTTGGCAACTCTAAGGCCCACTAACGGATATCTTAGCCTATCATTAGCCGGTGCCAGACGAATCCTGAGAAAGGTCAAGAATCACCCATCCATCGTCGTGGTTCAGAGCGATGTAAACAGCTTCATCAAGAAAGGTAGAAATGTCTTCGCCAAACACGTCGTCAAGGTCGATGATGAGATTCGACCTCAAGATGAAGTGATCATAGTGGACCAGAAGGGTCATCTGCTTGCTGTCGGTCGCGCTATGCTTAGTGGAGAGGAGATGCGGTTTTTCAAGAGCGGGATTGCCGTCAAAGTTAGGAGAGGACTTCTAGAGTGATGGGTTCGACCCTTTTCCACGCAAGGTCCTTAAGAGTTTTACTGCATTAATTCGCCCGCTGTAACTGATTCTTAGGATCGCGAGTTTCACGGTTACGATATCTTCCACGCGGTTTAGTGAACTCTGATTCAGAATATACGGATCATCTGTTTTTTTTGGGAATCCAAGAGTAATCTCTTGGGTTAAGTGTCGATAGGTTTTTCAGTCTGAAGGGTCAAACAGCAGTTCGAGGGGTCTTTGATATGGCGTACAAAGCTTTGCGTTCGGTCAAGGGTGTGCCGACGGGAAGAGACGCTATGAGAATGATGCAGAAGATGGGGATGGATATGAAAGAGATCGCGAACGTGAAGCAAGTTGTGATAAGAGCTGCGGACAAGCAGATAGTGGTTGACAATCCTACTGTAACCGCCATAACGATGCAAGGACAGACCATGTTTCAAGTCGCTGGAGGTACTGTGAAGGAGGAAGCGCATGAAGAGAGGGCTGAGGAAGCTCTACCGATCACAGAGGATGACGTAAAGCTGGTTGCCGAGCAAGCCGGCGTCTCGCTTGAGGAAGCGAAGAAGGGTTTGATTGAGAGCGGAGGAGACTTGGCTCAAGCGATCATAGCTCTTAAAGCGAAGAGAGGCTAAATTCTTTCTCTGACTATGTCTCTAATCTTCTCCTGAACATTCTCAACGCTTTCAATGGTATTAACTACGTAGCATGGCGCGAACTTGAACAATCGCCTGAAGAAGTTCTTTCTTATCTCAACCTTCTCAGGAGTCTTGACGATTAGGTAGGGATTTAGAAATTGTTCGGGCTGTGTCGCAAGATAATCGACAGCTTCTTCTATCTCAACTCTACGCACGATCTCAGAATCATTCTTGTCCCTCTTCAGAAGAATCACTTTCTTGGCTCGAGTTGTGTCGACGAACTTTTCAAGTCCACCTATCCAAAGCGGGTCCAGCATCGCTCGTGAGTATTCGTGAGCAATAAGTGGGTCGTTCAACATCTCGTTTATCTTTGATTCTTCAACCTTCTCAGACCTTAGCCTCTGAACCTCCTCTGGCTTTAGAGGTTCAACATTCTCTAGACGGCATTTGTTCAACAGTCGCCTGATCTCGGGGAAAACCCTGACAATGTTTGTTCGAATGTAGAATTTTCTCTCGCTAATGTCAGCGCTCGCTCTTCCTTTCTCTCCGCCTATGAATCTGACGTAAATCCAGTCGTCGCTATGCAGTCTCGCTCCCTCCATCTTTAAGAGAGCGTAGCTATGAGTTGACTTTCCAGTCCCAGTCGGAGCGATTAGGACTATACCATCCCCATTGACTTCCACGCAGCTTCCGTGTATGCTATGTATGTCATGCTGGTCTTCTGCAATGTCACATGTTATGCCCAAAGCCCAACTCTTACATTGGCCGTAGTACTCTGTGTTGAAGATTACTGCTGTCTTTGTTTCAGGGTTGTAGTATGCGTATGGTTGACCATTGTTGAATTCTGGATCTAGAACAGCATAAAGTCTTCCATGGGATTTCGTCTCACGGGGCATAGAGAACCAGTTCTCAAGCCAGAACTCATAGAGATGCTGGCTGTTGGTGAAGAGTTGAAGGCAGAAGCCGTCTATGCTAGCTTTCCAGCCGTAACATTCGTCGCCCAGGACCTCCTCTGCTCTCACTACAAGCTTGTCCCTTTCTCTCTTCGAGATGATGCTGCTTTCAACTCTTCCTCTAACTTTAGTGATCTTGTTGTAAACATAGGGCGATGCCTGTTCGTTCACTTCAATCAGCTCTCCTTTGCATCATGTGGGCTATTGTTCAATCCTCTAATGTCTAACTGATGTGAATTGTGTGCCTAAAAATGAAAACCTTTTGCCATTGTCAGTGACTATGATTCCTGAATCAGTATTATACTAGAATCGCACCCTTGCTTGCTGAACTAGCCCTCTCAGCGTACAAAGCCATGAAACCCTTCTTGATCACAGGTGTTGGGCCCTTCCACAGCTTCATCCTCTCCCCTATGATCTTCTCATCCACTTTGACATCGATTCTTCTTTTAGGGATATCAATCTCTACAATATCGCCCGTCGTTAGCGCAGCAATAGGTCCTCCTTCAGCAGCCTCTGGTGAGACATGACCGACAGCTAGCCCCCTAGTAGCTCCTGAAAACCTTCCATCGGTGACAAGAGCGACAGATAAGTCAAGTCCCATCCCGCATAGAAGAGTCATGAAATCATATTGTTCTCTCATACCTGGACCGCCCTTAGGTCCTTCATACCTTATGACGACTATATCTCCTTCTTTGATGGTGCTTCCAGTTAGGGCTTGTATGGCTTCCTCTTCAGAATCGTAAACCTTCGCTGGGCCGCTATATCTCAGCATCTTGAGGTTTACAGCCGCCTGTTTGACAACGCAACCATCAGGAGCGAGATTGCCTTTGAGAATAGCTATTCCTCCTTCAGCATGGAACGGGGCATTCAAGGGCTTGATGACTTCACGGTTGAATACTTCTGCACTCTCTAAATTTTGCTTCAGCTTCATTCCTGTGACTGTAAGAACATCAAGGTCCAAGAGCGGAGCCAGCTCTTTCATTACAGCTTGAATCCCTCCAGCATTTTCGAGATCGTCCATAAAGTAGTCTGAAGAAGGCTTTATCGCAACTATTTGCGGAGTCTTTCTACTCAAATCGTCAAATAGGTCTAGACCTGCTTCTATTCCCAGCTCAGCCGCGATAGCGGGAATATGGAGGCATGAGTTCGTAGAGCCCCCTATCGCTAAATCTACTTTGATTGCGTTCTCGAAGGCTTCTCGTGACATGATCCTTGAAGGTCTTACGTCATTATCTATGAGCTTGACAATTTGGTCTCCAGCCTGCTTCGCTATCTGGAGTAACCTAGCGTCCGACGCGGCTATCGTAGCGTTGCCGGGAAGCGACATGCCTAACGCTTCTGTGACGCAGCACATAGTGTTCGCTGTGCCCATCATAGGGCATGCGCCTGGACCGGGACAACATACCCTAACGAGCGAATCTACATCTTCTCGAGGTATCTTACCGGCCATGTATGCTCCATAAGCCTCAGAGACTTCGTAGATGGCGTATCTACGACCTTTGTACAAGCCAGGCTGCATATATCCGCCTGTAACCAAAATCGTTGGGATATCCAATCTCGCCGCTGCAATCAGCATCGCCGGCACAATCTTGTCGCAAGTACATATCATCACCATGCCGTCCAATTGGTGTCCTTCAACCATTACTTCCACACTGGCTGCAATGACTTCTCGACTTGGAAGAACATACTTCATTCCAATGTGGCCTTGAGCAATCCCATCGCAGAGGCCGATCGTATTGAATTCTATTGGGGTGCCGCCTCCAGCTCGAACACCCGCCTTGACAGCTTCACCTATTGTGCGCAAGTGGTAATGCCCTGGAAGGATCTCGCTCCAAGAATTGACCACCGCAACTAAAGGCTTCTCCAATTCCCCTTGAGTATACCCCATTGAGTGATAGAGCGCGTACTCAAGAGCTTTCAAATCCTCTCTCCCAGCCATGATCCGTTTACTTCTCAACTTTTGAGTTTGCATAACCTAATCCTCTGCGCTTCT
>CAZHMI010000050.1:0-13512 GCA_964533795.1 uncultured Candidatus Bathyarchaeia archaeon | reverse complement strand
ATAATCGAATGAGAACATTTGTGGTGCTGAAAAATGTCGATTGAGTTGGGAAGATATTTTGAGGACCCCTTGTGGCCTATTCTTGTCGAAGTTGTCCATACGCTTACCATGTACAGATTTCACAAAAGGTATGTTTCGAATGTGCTGCTCAACGAGAATCCTGATATCACGCCCAGCGACCTGAGCACTAAACTGAAGATACCCTTAGGAGAAGCTATCGTTATCCTTCATGAAATCAGAAGTGAGAGAAAAGCGTCAAAGGAGCCGTCAACGAGCAAGTAATTTCGAACGAAGAAAGTTTATTGTGGTGACTCTGCCCTACATTTCTTGGTGTATCGTTTTGAGAATTATATCCGCGGACTCTGGTGCTGCTATCCTGAACGATACTTTCAAGCCGGAGACCATCGTTGCATGCTCTAGCGTGCTGGTGGAACCGCCTTACAGGCTCGCGTCAGCTTCGATCAGTAAACCTATTTTCTCGCCGGCGAACAGCCAGAAGCTTGTTCTTCTCGAATTGCGTTTGTGTAAAGATCTGTTAGCGGAGCAGCCTGCAACCGCTATTCATGTTGACATGAGTTTGGGAGGAATCAGTTTGGCTGATCTTACCCTAAGCGAGCTTCAACAGATGTCGATATCCTCAAGAGCCAAGGAGAATATTAGGAGTATCCTTGCAGAGCTTAGAAGGATGGCTTCCGAGATCGAACGGGAATTCGATGTAGAGGTATTGGCAGCGGGCAAAGACAGCATGCCCGTTAGGATTGCCGAGTTGACGGCTGGAGCGAACGCTGTAGTCTATGTTGCAAAGAAGGTTTCAACTGAAAGAAGAAGTCGTATCCTTGGATTGCCTTCTCATTGTACCGTAATCCGTTCTGGACACGGCGTATCCTTGAGATCTCTTCAAATCGCTGAATATGATGCATTCGGCTATGCTAAGGACGACGAGTCTGTGACCGAGTCCGTGACGTTGAATGAGTTTAACAACCCGTTGTTGAGAGGTTTCAGAGTGGTTAGAATAAGCCCTAAGTAGATACGCGAGCGTCAGTTGTCAGCCTCAAGGCAGGTTAAGGATGTATTGTCTTCGAGAACTGGCATGAGATCGAGAGCCATACTGAGAACGAATGGTGTAGTGCAAAAATGCTTGGACGCTGTACTTGAAACTGCGGAAAAGTACGAGATACACGTTTTGAGTGTTGTGCTGTATGGTTCTAGAGGACGAGGGGACCAATCGTTAGACAGCGACTATGACATCTTCGTCATGTTAAACAATCGCACAAGTATGTTTCAATACGTTCAGTTTTCAGCGGAAGTTCGAATGAAGGTTCGCAAGCTCCCTAAAGTCAAGCTATTCTCGTGCAGAGAGAGGGATTTCAAAGGAATGCTAAAAGACAACCCGTTCTTAGGAGCCTTCTGCTACGTTATTGCTGTAGACGGCAAGCCGATATTTGACCCGAAAGGCCATTTCGGCAGATTGAAACAATGGGTGGAGCGGCTGCCTAAAGTTGAGAAGAGGAAGTACATGACCAGATGTCTTCAAATGAGCAAGCGAATGGGCTCTCATAAGTGGGTAGCCTTTTGGCGGAGGAAGATTTCGCAAGTGATGTGAATGAACTCTGATGCGCACTAGGCGTCGAACTATTTCAGCTTATCTCTTACGAGCTAGTTGCGTAACGACTTCTATCACGGTTTCAGTTGTATCAAGTGACACTGCTCTATCAGCGATCTGTCGGGCTCTCTTCTCGTAGATCTCAGAATTCAAGATTTTATCAATGGCTTTGAAAAAGGTTTCTGCGTCCAATTCACTTTGCATGATGACTTCTGCTACTCTCAGTTCAACCGCTCTTTTGGCGTTGCCGTATTGCTCGGTTTGATCGGGGATTGGAATTAACAGTAGAGGTTTACCGTATGTCAGGGCTTTTATTATGGTCCCATGTCCTGCCCTGCCTGCCAAGATGTCGCATGCCTTCAGAAGTTCAGATTGAGCGAGGTCATCCACCCAATCATGAACTACAACATCGCCGTGCTTTGTGGGGTAACCTGTACCTGCGGGTTCGCCTCTTGAGAGAACTATTTGGTAATCAGTGCGGGCGTTGCTTAATATTTCAAGTAGCTTATTCGCTAAGTATCTCCTTTCGACTCTCGGGCCGCTCACTGCTGCATAAATCAAGTGGTGATTCGGATCGAACCCCCGCTTATCTTTGATCTCGTCTTTGGTCGGTAGCTGATCCGGCCTAACCTCTATTATCGGTCCGATCAGTCTCACTTTTTTCTGATATTTCTTCGGGATCGCTAGGTTTCCGAGAGAGATCGTGTAGGGTAGGGGAAAGTCTGGAATTAGGATCAAGTCGCTTAGTGCCCAGACGCCTCCGAGTAACGTTCTGACGAAGATCCAGAAGATGTTTGCAATGAAGAAGAACAGTCTGTCGAATAGAGTCATCTTGATGTTGCTCGGCCTTCTAACTATCTCAACCTTGAATTGATTCAATAGGAGGATCGTGGGAACGCCAAGCAGCTTTGCCGCTATTATCGGTGATGCTCGTGAGTCAGAAATGATGACATCCGGCCTGAAGCTTGCGATGTTCTTGATCTCCTTTGTGGTCTGTTTGAGGAATCTCCGGACGCCTAGTGAGAATCCGCTAGAGGACGCTGTCTTCTTGAAGTCTACAGAGCCGTCGGGCCTCACTCTAAAACTTATCGGAACTGTTTCAACTGTTCGAAATCTCTTTCTCTTAGCGTACTGGAGACCGTCTAGATAGGTTGAGAATATAACGGTGGCACCTTTCTCTATTAATCTCCGTGCTATAGGTTCGCATCTCGCTACGTGTCCTAACCCTAAGCCCATCGGAGCGATGTAGACCTTCATCAGTCTTTCTTCACCGGTAGAGACTTCAGCTCAACCTCTCCGTCAGGATTTTTCTCTTCAAATATTATCGCTTGAAATCTATGCACTTTTGTACCTTTGATAAGCCAGCTATCCGGTGACAGTCCTGCCTTCATGCAGCAGTTGCTTAGAAATTCCTCTTCATTCCAATTCCACTCAGGAGCGACTTGAGGTAAAAGGAGTCCTTTGTACCAACCCCTTTCTATTATTAGTCCGTCTCTTCCAATTTGTATTTTGGCCGGGTACTCGCGAGGGTCCTCGACTTTGACGAGTTCTGGAGGAGTCAAGACGCTAACCTCGATTGCTACTTCATTATTTAATTCTTGTAATGAAACCGGCGGGAATCTCGGATCGTTTGTAGCTGCCTGTATCGCTGAGTCAACTGTCGCTTCCGCAAGGGGTTCAACCGGAGACGGATACCCTATGCATCCTCGAAGCTCATGGTTTGAAGCCTTCACGTTGTTAAGAGTAACAAAAACTCCGCACTTCTCTCGAAGCTTCTTGGGAGTATCCTTGGGAATGTCGATCTTTCTCCGGGTTTGGAGATAAGTCTTTATAGCATCCCTAGCCAGTTTAACTAGGAATTTCCCGTCTTCAAGATCCAGTTCAAACTTCAACTTTCTTCACCTTCTTTTCGAATATGCTCTTGCTTGCTGAGCAACTCATTTGCGCGAGTTAGTACTTCGTCGATTTTCTTCCAGTGGCTGCCTTGCCAGTAGACTTTGCCGCAGCTCTGATTCTTGCACATCCAGAATTCATTGTAGACTTTAAACGTTGTCAATAGAACCTTCCCCTTGATCGCGGTCTTCGCGACTTTCTTGATCGAAGAGCCGCAGGTTGGGCACCTAGATGTATTCGTGTTGACTTTGAGAGACAGATCAAATCGCTTGGCAACTTTGGCAAGTTTCTCGGCTTGATCCTTACCACTGACTAAGAAAGCATCCGCCCCTTTGGTCACGGCGTTCCTATACAACGCTACATCACTGGTAAGTAGGATTCTATTCTCGCTCGCAGCTCTCTTCAACAGTTCGTCGTCAGGTACGTCATTCAAGTATTCTACGTCGCATCCGATAAGTCTCATCCATCTAGCGAGGCGACCGATCATTCCATCAGCCAAGAACTTCATATTAAGCCGCCTTTAGGACGGACCCTGATCCTTTCTTTGCGACGATTTCACCATTATCCATTACCAATCTACCAGCGATGAATGTCTTTACGGGTTTGCCTCGGCATATGAACCCGTTGAAGGGTGAGAGCTTCGCTTTCGAGTGGAACTTGGTCGGGTCTATCTTAAATTTAGCTTTCAAGTCTATCAGCGTCAGATCAGCGTCTCCACCTTGCCTCAATTTGCCTTTACCACGCAAACCGAAGATTGCAGCAGGCTTCTCAGACATAGCTCTCACCAGTGTGCCTAGACTCAATTGCCCATTATTGACTCGTGTCAGCAGCAGAGGCAAAGCGGTTTCCAATCCCGGTATGCCTGGAGAAACGTCCCAAACATTGTCTAAGGTTTTCTCCTGCTCTGTGTGAGGCGCGTGATCCGTCGCGATTACATCGATCCTATCGTGTACGAATGCATTCCACAACGTTTGTGAATTTCTAGAGTCTCTAACTGGAGGAATGGTAATCGCGATTCCTTTGAGTCGTCTTAAGTAGTTTCGGTTCAGTAGCATATGGTGAGGGGAGGATTCGCATGTGAACCTTAATCCCATTCTTCTAGCTCCCTCTACCGCTTCAAGGCTCTTAGCCGCGCTCAGATGGCAGATGTGGATATGTGCTCTAGTGGTTTTCGCGAGATCTATCATTCTCTTTACGGCTAGAAGTTCCACTTCTTTCGAGTGGGCTCTCAAGAAACTCTCTAGCGTATGCTTCTTTCCAGTTTTCGACCTTGCTCTCTTTCTCTCTATCAGTTCTCTATCTTCCGCGTGAACTGTAATAGGTCTTTTCACGTCCCTGCATTTTGACAGAAGTTGCGTCATTAGCCCGTGATCTTCCACGGGGATCTCTGGAGTCGGCTTGTATAGGTTTAACTTGAATGAGAAAGCTCCCAGCTTTGCTAGTTTAGGGATCTCTTCGAGCTTGTCTGTTAGCCCTGCGTGGAATCCGACGTTTACGACAATCTTCCTTTTTGCGTGTTCATATTTCTCCTTGAGGCGGATGGAAGAATCTGTAGCTGGAACCGTGTTCGGCATGTCGAGGACTGTTGTGAATCCTCCGGCAGCAGCAGCGCAGGTTCCAGTGTAGAAGTCTTCTTTGTAGGAGAGTTGTAGATCTCTCAAGTGAACATGGACATCTATCAATCCCGGTAGTGCTAGGAGCCCTTTCATATCCATCGTTTGATCGGCGCGAGGTAGATTCGCTTCCTTGCCTAGCTTGACTATCCTCCCGTTTTCTACATGTATCCCTCCCTCGAAAAGTTCTTCCCGGCGGGGGATCTTGACGTTGATGAGATTGATCGACGTGGCCAAGACCTGTCACGAGATCACATGGGTTCCGTCTTTCTTATCATTTTGAGGAGGTCTCTCTCAGTTATTATCCCTACCATACGTTTCTCTTCGTCCAGAACCGGTAGGGCTCCTACTCCTGTTCTTGTCATTAACCTTGCTGCTTCTTCTACGTCAAGGTCTGGAGCTACGGTGACTAAGCCTCTTGTTCCTATGCGATTCACAAGCGTATCCAGAACCGGGCGCATCGCGCCTGATTTCAAATGTTTGTAGACCTCTCCAGTACCGAAGAATCTCACGATATCTTTCACGGTTAATATGCCGATGAGCTTCTTTCTTTCTACTATGGGGAGTCTCCTGAAGCCCTCTCTTATCATCTTTCTACTCGCAACTCTCAAGCTCGTATTAGGCGATACTGAGGCAACTTCTCTCGACATTGTCTCTCCTATCTTTCTTCCGGTGAGCTTTTTCGAGAATACGCGTATGAGATCCCTCTCGGTCACAATCGCCCAAACTCTATTCTTTCTGTCTACTACAGGGACGCCTCCTACGCCCCTTTTCATCATGAGATTTACGGCTTGACGAATGCTCCCCGTTGTCCTGATTGAAACCGCTTTCTTGGACATTATCATTTCCGTGGGCGCGTATATTGCTGGGAAGAAGTTTCCGTCGTATTTCCTCTCAATAATGTCGTATTTCCCTCCTCCACCGAGGTAATTAACTATGTCTCTAGCCGCCACTATTCCTTCGAGCTTCTTGCTCGCAGGATTGATGACGGGGAGGCGTCTGAATCCCTCCTTCGTCATTATTCTAACGACATCGATTATTGGAGTGGATGGAGCGACTGTGACAACTGGGCTTGTCGCTATCTCCATTATTTCTCCTTTCTGCGGCAATATTCTACGACCTTCAATTTTCTCTTTTCTCTAGAAATCCTGGGGATTCATCGCTAGCATTGGCTTCGATGCTGAACAAACGTGTCTAGCTTTACTAGGTCCCACATAGCGGTTTTAGTGGACCTTGTTTTCCTCTTCTACGTCCGCCAAGCAATCCTCGCAGAGAAATATCCCGTCGTGTTCTACAAGGTTTTCAGACCATGTAGCGCACTTGTCGCAATGTCCAGCCAGCACGGAACTTTTTCTTGAAGGCTCCAATCCGACTATCTGTGCTTTTTCAACCATAACATCTATCAAGGCGGGCGTTATGTCAACTATGTCCTTGCTCGTTATGACGCCTACCAGCTTTGTTCCTTCCATAACGGCTAGTCTTCTAATCTTCAGTCTACTCATCGTTTTTGCTGCCTCAGATATGTCCTTATTCGAGCTGATCGTCGCCAGTGGCTTGCTCATTATCGATGCCGCTTTCACTCTGTTGGGCAGAAGGTTCTTCGCAACGACCCTCTTGACCATGTCCCTCTCTGTTATTATCCCGACCGGTTTTCCTTTTCTGTCGACGACGATTACGCCGCCAACCCCGTATCTATCCATCTTCCTCGCAGCGTCCGATACCTTCTCCGTCTCCTTTACTGTTCTGACCGGAGTTGACATGATATCCATGACTTTTACTTCAGGGTTAACGCCGCTGCTAGACATCGTTAGCTCACTGTATCTTGTCAATTGAGGATTACTTTTAAGTGTTTATGGCTTAGGGCTTGATCACGTACGCCGTAGAATCTCTCCTCTACCCGCTGGAATGAATCTTTGAACCTCATTCAATTCTATGCGGCGTATCTCTTCCCTAAGTCTTTGAGGTGCTCTTGCGGTAAGTTCGTAGAGTATCTGTTTCGAAAGTTTTGATGCAGGAATTTTCCCTGGAACTATCTCAACGTACCTTGATGTTTGGGATTTGACAGCTTCGGTCGGTCCACCGATAATTTGGATCGGTCCATCTTTATCCAGAACACCCACAGCGAGTTTTAGCTCAACCCCTCTGAGGTAGTGCCTAGGACCATTGACCATGAACATGCCTTTCGCTAGATATTCTCCAGGCGGAGCGCTGCTGCTCAATTGTTCCGGTTTAACCCAGTAAGCGTCTCCTGATCCGATTCCGCTCGACCATGCTTTGCTCCTTGAGACAGCCGCTTCTGCAGCTTGTTTGATGGATTCTTCTCCAGGCGTTCCTCCCTCGGCCTTTACGACCACGAATGGTGCTCCGTGAATATCTGCGTGGAGCACTATGTCATGCGGCTCCGTGTATCTTCTTATTAATTGCTCATTCGTCGTTGCGTCTCTTCCAGCAAGCACGAGGTATCCCTCGGAAGATCTGAACCAATAGAACTTTTCGTACCAAGCTCTCTCAGGCTTTCTTCTTGGAGCTGGAAACTCTTCGATTGTCTTCTCAGTCTCCCTCTCGAAAGCCTCCAGCTTTTCACGCGTTTCCTTCATCGATCTCTCCAATCCATGTATTTTTGATTCTGCGCGTTTCGCTCTCGTATAGTATTCAGCCGCTCGGTCTTGAGCTCTCTGCTTAAATCCTATCGAGAATTGGATGCCTTCGATCTGCATGACCAGCTCTTGACTCTTTGGATCTATGGACTGAAGGTAGGCTTCAGGCTTCTCGCCTTCCGCTGCTTCCCTCTTTATCGATTCCTCTATCTCCTCCCATGCCTTTCCCTCTCTCTTCCTCTGAGCCACGCTCTCAAGCAACTGTTGGATCTGGTTGAGGTGGACGTAGATTGTGTCCCCTATCCTCCTGCTTCTCTCGACCGTTTGCTGCAGCTCTTTCAATTGTCTCTCCTGCGTTTTCAAGATCCGTTTCAATTCTTCAGTCTTCTCGGATAGCTTCCGCTTCACCTCGCTCTTCTGCACCTCAGCTGCGTATTCTGAGAAGTACTTGTCGGCAGCCTCGTTGAATGACGGGTAGCGCTCGACTTGAAAATTGCTGTATAGTTTCAGAGGGGTAGGAGTGACGTCGATCGGTTTCCAGTCCTTGTCGAGGACTAGGCAAGCTTCAATCCTACGTTTCACTAATGGAGCGGATAGAGACGTCACAGATTCATAGATTGCTTTCAACTGTGTCTGGGAGAGTTCATCTGTTCCAGTTTCTTTCATTACACCTGCTCTGGCTAGAATCTCTTCCGCATACTGTCCTCCTATAGCAAATATCTTGGTGAGAGCTTTGACAACCTCTGTTCGCTCCATCCTTCTAAGTTGGGCGATGTCTTCGAATCTTGCTTTGAGGGGGTTTACGCCGGTCGAAGGCGCATGTCTAAACCTTTCTCCTCTAATTATGTTTCTGTCTCGCATCTTCATGTATCTTGTCGAGTGTAGAATCTTGTCTTCAGGGTCTGTGAGGATGAGGTTTCCTCTCTTGAATATCTCAGCGATCAGTTTGAATTTTCCTTGGCGTGTTTGAATCGTGAAGGTGACTACTCTCTCGAATTCATGTTGCCCAACTTCCACGATCTTCCCGTTCAACAGGTATTTTCTCAGTGCCATGGAGAATTGTGTCGGCGCCTTGGGCGTCTCTAGAGTGTACTTCGTCAGATGTATTCTCCTCTCTATCTCTATTACGAGATTGAGGTCTCCAGGTCTAATCTTGACGAGGAAGGTCTTATCGTTCAATTGATAAACGTTATCTAGATGTTTGCCGATTAAGTTCTGCTCTAGTTCAAGGGTTGCCGCTGCGATGTCGAAGCTCGACATTACTTCCTTCATTTCCAAGTCCTCAAGACCCACGTCGAGTAGGGTGCGCGCGACCACCATTGTCTACTGGTCGAGGTTCGGGTTAGGTATCGTCGCAGGTCTCATATGTTTTCTTCTCCAGCTGAAAGGAAGTTCTGGGATAAGTACAATGATGTCTATTTATATCCTCTCATACCTTTTCGTCAGATACATTCTTCATTACGGAGAAGTACAATTGAAGGGAAAATACAAGAGTGTCATGCTTGGTTTAGGGACCTATATCTTCCTTTGGGCTGCCTCTTGGGTTTTACTCTATACGCTTTTCCCGTATTAAGTGGGCTCTCTTTCTCCAGTCTCCTTAACCTCGACTTCAGCTTGAGCCGCAGGCGCAGCCCTGTTGTTCCAGAGGGCGTTTCTCTCGAGTGCATCTACGTAGTCTGAGAGTGCCTTGAAGTACCCTCTATCATATTCACCATGGAGTTCATTCGAAGCGTGTTGGACGAACTCCATCTTCAACTTCTTAGCGGATTCTTCATTCAGTTTGACTCGGGCTAGGTACAGGTACTTTTCACTGGTTGATTTTTGAGTGAGTAGAAGACCTTCCAGCGCCTTTATATAGCCCTTATCCCATTGGGAGGTACCCAATCTCTCTCTAATCGTTTGGAGCTCCCTCTCAGCCTCAGAGATCTTCCTCTCTCCAACCAGTATGAAGTATTTTTCAACGACCGCTTGATCGATCAACTCAGTCTTCTACCTCCTCCTCTTCACCTCATCCTCTTCCGTAATATCCTCAATCCCATTCTCAGTTATCTTGAAGATCCGCTCGCCCTCAGGAAGGTATGGGCTTGAAACGAGCCTAGCTATCCTAACCGGACCGCTCGCTGTCCTCCTAATGAAGACCCTGGTGTGGCTGTTGTGTACAAGAATCCCGTTCGCGATGAAGTTCGAGTATTCCGGAACGGTTGCATCGTACACCGGCTCCTCCATCTTGATCGGTTGGATTCTTCTGATTCTCTGCCATCCTAACGGAGAATCGGCTAGTTTTTCCATGGCTTCAACCTGTTCCCGGACTTGAAGCGGCCTCTTCTTGAAGTTTCTTGTTCTTCGCAGAGTTCGAATAATCTCATTCAGCTTCCTCCTTGTGATGCATGCGTTTTCACTGTGTTTCAAGACTCCGGAAGGCAGGATTCCAAATTCTCTGATTAGATTCCAGAGCGTTTCATGAGGGATAGGGATCAGGTCTGAACCCTCGGTGCATTCGTGATCGTCGATGATGTTATTGAGTTTTCTCATTTTTTCTGAGGACGAGAACCCGATATTATCTCTGAATTTCTTTACTGAAGATCCCTCAGCTATCCTCAGTGTATAGCAGTTTGTTCCACGTTCAATGCCTGAGGTTATTCCGAGACGCAGCAGCAGCATTTGTACTGCTTCAAGCAGTGCCTTGTCTTTCTGAGAGATATATACCCAGTCTGACGCTGAGCCTTCAGCATCGGCGAACCCTTTGATGAACGAGGCCACGCAACTCTCTGTAGATCTTGAGACAAGATCGAGCGGCGAGGATAGCAGTTGTTTCAGAAATACGGCTATATCTAGACTGTTGACGTTCAGTTCGTAGCAATGCTTCTTCGAGACCTTTCTGATTCGCCCAGAGATTCCAAAGACCTCTCTGAACAGGCCTCTATACCTTCTTAAGACGTCAAGCCTCTGCTCTCTGATACGTACGCATCTGCTGTAGCGGTGTCCGTCTCCGAGCATATACCCGATTATTTGCGAGAGAGATTCGGTTAGATACCTCGGCGCCTTCATATCCCGGCACTTGATGGAATGGTGAGGTTCAGCTTCTCGCCGTAGCTTTCCCGCCGGAAGGCCGCAGATCTCAGCGACCATATCCAACTTTTCTTCTCCAATGGGATAACCTTGGTTTAAGATCTTTCCCAAATGCCTAGGACTTAATCTTAGCTTGCTTGCCAAATCTTCCAGTTTGATACCTCTGGATTTGGCCTTCTGCTTGATCGCTCTCCTAGTCTCTTCACTTAGCTTGAAGAAACGCTTGATTCTTAGTTGAGGTAGCGGCCGCGGGCTTCCCTTTACATCGATCTTTCTAACCGAGGCTACATAATCTCCAGCTCTAAGGTCTCTCGCCATAACCTCTTTGACCTTTAATCCTTCGAGCTTGAAGAACCTGTGGTTGGGAGACGCCTTGATCTGGTAGTTCTCGGTTTTAACATCGTAGATATAGTCGAGTCGAGTTGTGAAGACATCAGAACATCTCCCCTCCTTCATCTTGAGATCTCCGTTGAGATCGATCGCTTTAACGGACATCGGGTTATGCATATTCTTTATCTTGACTAGAGCTCCATCAGCCATCTGGACAAGGGTTTCCGGATGCAAGCAAGTGTGCGCCACCACGTGCCCACCAACCGCTTCAACAGCCATAGCGAAGAACTGATCCGGTTTAGCCATGACCTGGTTTGTGACTATGGCTGCGGCGTTGAATGCTCTCGCGAGTCTTACGAGTCTATGCATGTGACTGTTGAGTTTCTGCTGCCTCTCAGCGAGCATCTCTCTTCCCAGATACTCACTTCTGAAGTGAGCTGTTAACGAGTCGATGACTATCAAGCGGATATTGTTATCCTTTATGACTTTATCCGCCTTATCGAGCAGGAGCATCTGATGATCGCTATTGTAAGCCTCGCAGTAGATAATGTTCTTAGCCGTCGCATCTGGATCCAGCTTCAGATGTTCCGCCATCCTAACAATCCACTCCGGCCTGAAGGTGTTGTGGAGGATTATCCCTCCGAAGCCGCCGACGAAGTTCTCGACTTCCTCATTGTCAGGGCGGACCTCAATGTCGTATACCGGTTCAACCTTGTCCTCATTCATGGCAACTACAGTATCGAACCAAACATCGCTACCTAACAGTCGTTCTAGTATGTTGAGGCTCTCCGTCCTTCCGTACTTCCTGAGCGGTTCCATTAATGTGGACAACTCTCTTCGGGAGACCCGCTTCATCGGGTTGCCCATCTCAACATGAAGGGCATAATTCCAATGCGGCCCATAGGCTTCATACGAAACTCCAAGTTCCTGTCTCACGTTACGAAGTAACACGCCCACTTCACGATTCATATTGGGAAGCATTCGCAGTTTGGGTTCCTTAGTAGGTGCTGGTGACCAGTGGAGGGCGTAGATCAAGCTTCTCTTTCTCTTATCTCCGAAAGAAGGTTTCCACGATAGGTGGACTCTAGCCGCGATGCCAAGTTTCAAGAGTAGGTATAGTAAATCGTTCGCCAATCGCCTACTTGTTGTGTAAGCTTCATTTCTATCGCGTTTAACACTTCCGTCTCCGAGCATATATCCTTCTAAGAAGGCTTTCACCAAGCTCTTATCCAAGTCGAAAAGGAACGGAGGAACATGCTTGTTGTGAGCTCCGGATCCAACCAGTGACGGCAGTAGTTCATAAAGAACCTTGGAAGTGATTATGAGATCATTCCTGCTGCGCCTGACATTAAGGTCGTAGGTTCTCCCAAACCTTTCTACTAGGCGTCGTATCTTCTCGCTGGTCGTAGTTACTATGACATTGTGGTTGCTCTTGACTGCGCAGCCTTCCGCTACGTACAGCCCTAGGAACCTTAGAAACTGATCGTCAAGCTCGAGAACAACTGGAAGCGCGTTTCTTTTCCCTCGCCCACTTATCGTAAGCTCCTCTAGAACCTCGGAGTCTACCTTGTCAACTAGTGTCTTAAAGACCGATAATGGAAGAAGGCGACGATCCACCCAGTTAGGTTTGAGGTCGTAAATGGAGTTCTTAGCGTAACCTAGGTTACTTGCCGCCTCAGCGATGATCATCCGTTGTGATTGAATCCATCTTTCAAACTTCTTTCCACCATGGATCATGAAATCATTCAGTTTGGACCCTGCCTTCAGTAGCTTCGCAAGGTTTAACGAGTTTGAAGTTGTTGACTCTGGAATAGCTCCTGCGACGGCGATCATATCTCCAGGTTGCAGTAAACTAGTGGAGACTGGAGACAGGTTTCCTTTCTCATCAAGCCTGAAGAAGTTATGGTGCTCAGTGACTCGAACGTTCCTCCCGCTGGAAAGCGTGACCCGGAACGTCTTCTTCGGCGGATGCTTGAAGAAACCTGTTATCTTGAAGGTTCTTATCTTCAAATCCTTCGGATCAAAAGAGAGAGCGTGATAGTCAAGAGGATTTTCAGACGTCATCAAGGTGCCGTTCAGCGCCTCAACCTTCTCCGCGTTCCTCAGCGACCGCTCAACCACTTCACCTATCGGTATGAGGTCGTAACCAGTACTCTTTGAAACAAAAATCGGCTCGTCATAAGGAAGACTCTGTTCGGTGTCAATGTAAAGTGCACCCCCGCTCAATCCGCCTCTCTCAACT
Organism: uncultured Candidatus Bathyarchaeia archaeon; assembly: GCA_964533795.1. Classification (GTDB taxonomy): domain Archaea; phylum Thermoproteota; class Bathyarchaeia; order 40CM-2-53-6; family CAYOZM01; genus CAYOZM01. Next base: position 165 of record CAZHMI010000050.1, on the reverse strand, counting down.
GGGAGTTGAACATTGACGGCGAGTTCATGGCACATTATGCTCTTGCCGACTCCGTACTCGCCGTAGAACTCTGTTATGGTCTGTGTTTCTATTCCTCCTCCGAGGAGTTCGTCTAAAGGTTTGCTGCCTGTTGTGAGCCGGAGGACGTTCTCACGCATCTTCATC
>CAZHMI010000049.1:0-14042 GCA_964533795.1 uncultured Candidatus Bathyarchaeia archaeon | reverse complement strand
AAGAATCTTAAACCAGAAATCTACAGGGAAAGACTTGTAGTGGAAGGGTACTACCGAGTATACTTAGATGGAGGTTTCCTAGAGCATTTCTTAAAGGGTCTGGGTGAAGCCGTGAGTATGAAGCTTATCGCGGGCCCATATATCTTCTCGCCAGACAAGTTCTCAGAGCTACATCACGGCCTTGGAGGGTTCGTAGCTTGGGCTGAATCGGGCGCAGTATTCTACAGCTGGAGGGGTCATAGATTCTTTACCCTAGATGTGTACAGTTGCAAACCGTTCGACGTAGATCAAGTGCTAGCTTACGTTAAAGGTAAGCTTCAGTCTGGACAGCTCGTCTGGTGTAAGGTAGAATATGATAGTTGAACCAAGTGATTTGGTTGTTAATTGTAGCCGCTGGCTACTGAATAAATCCTTGTAGTTCTGTTTTAGCAAGCCTAACCATGCTTATAATTGCCACATCAAAGCGAAGCGAAATACCGGCGGAAGATGTTAGTATTACCCAATAAACGCCAGCAACATCTAATGTCTCAACCATGGAAATCTATTTATTTTCAGAAATATTGCTAAGATAAGAGGCAAATATCATAAAGAGGCAAAGAGCATTTTTGGATTCCAAAGCAAAAAGATTGGCCTTGGCAACTCTTTTCGGAGTTATAATATTCTTATCCAAGACCATCTTTCCTTCTCCGGTAGATAAGATGTTCATTGTTGTCCATGCCCTTCTGCTCGCATTGAGCGCTTTGCTGTTACGAAGGAAAGGTGCCACTTATGTTGCTGTTATTGGAGGAGTTCTCACTGCTTTATGGCGGGCAGCCCTAGCTCCCTTCACCTTTGTCTTTGCCGTGTTGTATGGTTTATTTGTTGATGGTTTCTTCTTTATTTTTAAGGTGAATGTTGCTGAAGGCGATGTTGAAACCCGCAGGCTTGTTGCTTCGATGACCGTGAGCACAGCCTTATTGGGACTCATTAGCTATTATGCGACTGTTTTCTTATTTGGTTTGGTTCCAAGAAATCCCGTGTTGGAAATCAGCATACTTGTAATTGGAACTACTAGCGGCGCAGTGGCTGGCTACCTCGCGTCGGTTATCTGGAACAAACATCTAAAGAATGTGAAACTCTAATTGGTAACCATTACTTCTCACAGAAACGCATGTGTGAAAACTTTATTTGAATTGATCCAACGTAAATAACATTAACATTTTTTGCATACTGGTGCATCCATAAGACTAGGACTCATTCACATGAGTTGGATTGCCTATAAACTTCTTGATGCTGGCGAAAAAAGAAGCAAGCCAACAATTCCTAAACTTCAGTAAAAGTGGATATGAAAAATAGGGAAAGATATTTGGATGTACAATGCGGAAACATGGGAGAATGTCGTGGAATGCTTTTCTTTTCAGGTTCATTGATGCGGATTATGTTGCTGTTGGGATCCCTATTATCACTCGATATATTCTGTGGGGTCTGCCACTCTTGCTTCTCTGAACGCGTTTCTGCGATTTACGCATGATTCGCATTTTCCGCAGTGTTTCGGTCCGTTGAAATAGCAAGACCATGTGAGATTGAAAGGGACGCCTAGTTCAGAACCTAATTTGATTATTGCTGATTTTGGGATGCTACTGAAGGGTGCTTCGATGGTTATGTCTTGGCCTGTTCCCAATTTCGCGGCCGTCTCGAAGGATTTGTAGAATTCTTTTCTGCAGTCAGGATAGCATTGTTCATCTGAACCTTGAGCGCCGTAGAAGATTTTTGTAGCTCCCATGGATACTGCGTAGGCGACTGCTGTTGAAAGGAAAATGGCGTTTCTGAAGGGAACAATGATGGGCTGGCTGAAGCTCGACGTCATTGGGATTTTTTCGTCGCAGAGCGAGGCTACTCCAGTGAAGATTTCTTTTAGTGATGAGAAGTCTATTAGTTTAATGGGAACTCCTAGTCTTTCCACTATTCGTGCAGCGTATTCTACTTCTTTCGTTGCGATCTGTCCATATTAGTAGGTTATCGCATAGAGCTCGTATCCTTGTTTTTTTGCCCAATAGGCGACTGTTGAAGAGTCAGGTCTACCACTGAGAACAACTACGCATTTGTTTTCTTTTGTCACTGCCTCACCACCACTTGAACCTCGTTTCAATAAGCTGGAAGATTGAGGCTCCGATAAAGCATACTGTTTGTTCACTGATGAATACGTACGGTAAGGTTGCGAACATGGGTAGACTGAACAGTTGACTCAGCATCCGGCTAACGCTTATCGATATTATTGTAGCGACAACGGCGCCCGTGATGTAGTAGTTGTTCTTAAATGGTTTAGCCGCAAGATAGCCAAGTATCCCTGCGAAGAAGCTCATGGTAGGCATGAAGATTAGTTCGTATGGTCCAGTGAATGGGATATCATAAGAATGCCCAACCTAGCTGAGAAAATGTGGATTTTTGGCAAAAAATGCTCAACTCAATAAATTTCTCTAATTTTGTTTCAACTCACCATTCAACTTTTCTAAAGCCGTCAAGTATCATACTTCCATTTTAAAGATCAGAGAATTAGCGCGCGCAAGTCCAGGTTTCCTGCGGGTGTTTGAATAGTGTCCCGATTAGGGTTGTTGGTAGCCCGGGGGAGATTCGAACTCCCGTCGGCGGGTCTCCCCTCTCATGTATGAGAACCAAAGCCCGCTATGCTAGGACGCTACGCGAAGCTTTGTCCACTACACCACCGGGCTACTTAGAGAAGAGAAAAGACTGTTTTTGAACTTTTCTACTGGGCAACGGGCTGGTGATCCAGTTTATTACATCTTAAGGTTGAATGGTTTCCCTTCATCCAAGATCTTCTGGGGCATCTTCTCCTTCCATTTCTTGAGGAAGCCCAGATCTTCGTTCTTTGTCCTCAACTCGTCTGGGAGCATGTGAGGTATCTCTTCCATAATCGGGTAGAATCTATTGCATTTCGGGCAGATGATGACACCTTCAACTATCTCTGCTTTCTCCTCGAATACGTACAGCTCTAAAGGATAATATTTGTCGATGGGGCATGCGAGAATGTCCATCAGTTTTCTCTTCATTTCTACTTTAACCTTCCATTAGCTAGTTGGTTTCCTGTTAACCTAGATATACCATTTTTCCTTGCATCGTGATAGCGTCTACCTCGTCCATAAGCCTCTCCCGATTCCTCTATAGACCAAGCCAGCTTTCTCGACGAGCGATGGATCAAGTATGTGCGCGCAATCAATGATTGCAGCTGATTTCGAGACGCTTGCAGCCAACTCTCTCGGGTCTATTCTTCGAAACTCATCATGAGCTACGGTTATAACTACGCAGTTAGCTTTCTCGATAGAGGCTTTCAAAGTGGGTTCAGTAGGATAGCCCATATCAGCTATCTCTGTAGCGCTAAACTTCGGATCGAAAACCACTAAGCGAGCACCTCTACGTTTTAAGAGGGTGATAAGCTCAATCGATGGGGAGAACCTCATCTCTTTCACATTGGCTCGATACGAGATTCCGAGGACAACTACCTTAGAGCGTTTGATCGATCTCCCTGAAGCCCTCAAACCATCCGTGATGAGTCTTGCAGCGTGCCCGGGCATCCCTTCGTTAATCTCCCTAGCATTTAGAATAAGCTTCAATTTAGCTTCCAGTCGTCTGGCTTCGTTAACCAGCAAATAAGGGTAGACGGGTAAACAGTGGCCGCCCACGCCCACGCTAGGGATATGTAGATGGCAATACTCTTTCAAACTATTCGCAGCTTCTCTAGCTTCATCGTAGTCTATCCCAGCCTTCTCACAAAACACGGCGAACTCATTTGCGAGAGCAATATTTACGTCGCGGTAGATGGTCTCGAAAAGCTTTGATACTTCAGCAGTCTTGATATTTCGAACTTTCACGATCCCTCCTTTAACGATAGCTGACAGCAATGCCTCGGCAACTTCTAGACTCTTCTCATCTATAGCTCCCACAACTTTAGGGTAGCGTTGGATATCGCCTAGAGCTCTACCGCCCATCGCCCTCACTGGACTATAAGCAAGACCGAAATCCACTCCAGCCTTCAAGCCGGAATATTTCTCAAGAGTAGACTTCACCACTCTCTCAGTAACACCGGGGCCGCACGTACTCTCAAAGATCAGAAGACAGCCGCTCTGTATCCCCTTGCCCAAATCTCGACATGAACCCTCCACAGCCGAATAGTCAGCAGAGTTCTGCTTATCGATCGACGTAGGGACAAGCAGAATTATCGCATCGCTTTGAGACGCCGCTTCCTGAGTACTACTTGTGGCTCTAATTCTCTTCTGGCTTTGAAGCTTTTTCAATAGTTGCGGCAGCCCGGGCTCTGGAAGATGGCTTTCACCCTTATTCACCTTCTCGATGATCTCTGGGTTTGAATCAACCCCGATCACATTAGCGCCCGCTTCACCAAACAAGCAAGCCGTTGGAAGGCCCATCCAGCCGAGACCGACAACAGCTACGGTCAGCGAATGATCCTTGACCTTTGCCTTTATCTCTTCTGCACTAAGCTTCATGATAGACATTCAAAACAACCTTAGTGGATGTCGATTGATCCGTAATTGATTGCTTTAACAGTCTTCCAAACAATTATATTGGCTGTCTTTTAGGTTTTAAATCAGATCTCGTGGTCCTTGTTTCTCCTTTGCGTGTTCAAAAGCCTTCCTTGCGATTTGACTTGGATCATCGTAACCTAAAAAAGAATGAACTATAGGAAGATGGGCATTCCTCCGCCGCTCTGGATGAAGTTCGCAAAAGACCTCATAGGTGACTTGTCTGGATCAGGGACCAGGAGATGTACGATTGAATAATGAAGCGGCTTGAGAAGCTCATTGAAGAACACTCGGAAGATCAAAACCTACTGGAGGAAAGGATGAAGTATCCAGAGGCGACCCAATATTGAAAAGGCTCATGGTTTTTCATTCGACGCAGACAATTCGCTTCCGTTTCCTATCAGCTGAAGGCTTGAACAATAAAGCCCTAATCCTCCTATCTACCCATCAACAGGCCCTTGAGCCTCAGGGACTCTCACAGTGCCAGGAATTGACAGAGGCTTAAACAGCAAGCTCCGGATCTTCTCTATGCCTCTTCGAGACATAGGTCCCCCCATAATGGGGGAGTGGGTCGAGGAGGGTTTCCGCGAATGATGAAACCAACCTCACGCCGTAAAGACAAACATCTATACCCTTTTCCTCTGGTTTCATATCCCGCGATATGATTTCAGAGGTCTTTTCAACCATGGTAAACCAAGTGTTCTTTAGAGAAGAGTGCCTCTTGCGCAAGCCTATCCTAATACCCCTTATCCTACCCCCTTTGAAAGTCCGTTTCAGTACCCCCCTAGGGGATATATACCCTGCTTCAGAAGTTAGAGTTGAGGAGTTGGTTTTCGCTGTTTCTCAGAGACCGGTCCTTGATCATCTTCAAAACTAGATTTCTCCCTTCCGGCTGCTGTGAATTCTTTAGTGATTTCGTAGCGGAGCTGCGTTAAGGTCCAAGCCTGATGCGATGGCGATAGGTGTCTCGGCGACTCAACAACCTCACCCTCCTCAAAGAATCGTTGCTTCCCCTAGACGTGGATAAGGTCCCCATCCTTCCTGATGTGCGGTTTACGCAACGCATTCATCAATACTAACACTGCCCGTTGCGAGAGGCGGAAGAATGCTTTATGATATGCTTCACGGCATCATCATTTAATAACCAATACGCGATCCATAAACAATTATTCAACTCTCAAGGCGCAAGAACGTTGAAAATTGTTCCAGTTCGAATGGGTCGCTCGAAAAGAATGAGAGAGAAAGGAGAGATAGGTAAGGTCGTCTGGATAGACATATTGACTCCGAAACAAGGAAATCTGTTCAGCGTCTTATCCAAGAGACTAGTCAAGCAGGGCCACAAACCTATCTTGACAACTAGACTCTATCGTGAAGTCAATCAACTTCTAGAAGCACGCCGGTTAAGGGCTTCAATCATCGGAAAGCATGGTGGAGCGAGTATAGAGGAAAAACTTGAGGCAAGTGTGGAGAGAGAGGGCAAACTTGCTAGATTCGTAGGCCGAAGCAAACCCGACCTAGCGCTATCCTTTTCGTCTCCAGAAGCCGCTAGAGTTGCTTTCGGTCTAGGCGTCCCGCATCTCTGCATAAGCGATTCGCCACATGCAGTAGCCGTATCGAGACTTGCAATTCCACTTTCAGAGAGGCTCTTCACGCCAGCCGTAATTCCGAAGAAGGAATGGATCGGCTACGGCATATCCGCCGACAAGATAGTTCAGTACGACGCCTTGGACCCCATCATATGGCTTAGGCATTTGAAGCCGGACCGGCGTATTCTAATCGAAGACGGAATGAGATCGAAAAGAAGAATCGTGACAGTTAGACTCGAAGAATCCTCTGCCGCTTATCTTCTAGCGAAAAAGCGGAAGAAACTGTTGAATACGGTTGAAGCGATCAAAGAGTTGCTGAGAATCAAACTTGAAGCAGACATAGTTGCGCTACCGAGGTATGACTACCAAGCCCAGATTCTTAGAGAATTCAAGCCTGCTGTAGTTGTTCCGAAGACATTAGTGAATGGGCCGAACCTCCTCTCGTTCAGCTCAGTCTTCATTGGAGGCGGAGGAACTATGACGGCAGAGGCTGCCATGCTTGGAATACCATCAATCTCATGCTTCCCAGAGAAGCCAACGATCATTGAAGAATACCTAATTTCATCTGGCCTCGTTGTTAGAGAGACAGACCCGGTTAGAATCGCTGAAAGAGCTATGAAGATGCTTGAAGATGAGACCTATCGTCGACGTATTCGAGATAAAGCCGAAGGCTTTGTGAAAAGAATGGAAGATCCGATAGAAGTCATCCTGAACGAGTTGAAGCGTTTCAGCTAGTCTTATGGACTGTCTTCCAGAAGTAGAATTCAGCCATCTTCTTCCATAGAACTAGCCAGAACATCGCGATGGAAGCGGCGGCTACAACTCTTATTATCCCTGTCAACACGCTGCCCACGACACCTGAGAGAGGAATTGAAAGTTCTAGAATATACTTGACTATTATGAATAGGCCGAATATCAAGGACAACCAGACGGATATCACTATCGCGACTAGAGAGAGGATCCTGCTCAACCCGCTTCACCTGGGAATCAGAAGTTGAGTGAACACTGCGAAGGCTGAAGCGACACCTGTCAAAGCAATCATTATTGATACTATTTCCGGTTCTCTTAGAGGCCCTCTAGCCAGTATCATTCTTGTCAAGGTTACAGGAGCTCGTCTATCGTCTGTCGCTTCTATCTTCCCGTCAGATAGAAGTCTTGTAGGTCTATTGGATATCTGCCTCCTCTCGTACAAACCGCCTAATGTGGAGAGGAGATAGAACGCGTTTATTATGTGAGGAATCATAGCAATAACGGCGGCCACTTCAACCTGCCCGATTATAGCCAATGCGCCTAACGCTGCTCCAACCGAAAGATCACCTGTATCGCCTGAGAACACTCTCGCCGGATACTTGTTGAATCTGTGAAATGCTAGAAGGCACCCGAGCAAGCCTATGGACAAAATCGCTTCCTCAGTTCTACCGGCTACAATCATACTGATCGCGAGGGCGAAGGAGATTATGCTGCATGTTCCAGTCATCGCGCCGTTGAAGGGGTTCATCATATTCACGGCATTTGCTGGCACAGCCACAGCGAATGGTATCATGAGAGGGTAGATCACGGTGAGACGGGTCCTCCCGATGAAAGGTAGACTTGGACGTGGATTGAAGACACCTAACAGGAGTATCGGGATTGAAGCGGCTGCAGTCAAAAGAGGTTTGAGTTTAGGGTTCAAAGGCTTAATGTCATCTCGCACTCCTACAAACCCGGCGATCATTACGCTTAGCAGAAAGGCTAGTGACTTCACGAGATGCTCAGGAAATATGATCATAGATACGATAGTGAAGATGCTCAGTCCAATCACGATAGAGAGCCCTCCCATCTCCGGAACCTTTCTTTTGTCGAGCTTGTGTACATCGACGCCGACGATTCCTGAACGTGCCATCTTGCTAGCTATAACAGGCGTCAAAAGGTATGTGAGAGCAAAACCTACGAAGAAGATGAGTGGCGCAGCATACTCAGGTCTCAAGAACCGGCATCTCATTCTAAAGCGAATTCTCAATGAAGCGTTTCAAAATTGACTTGTACTTCGAGATGAGATTCATGGTCTTGGTTCTCGTCTTCGCTTCACTGTACAGCCGATATATAGGCTCCGTCCCACTCGGTCTAATTAGAATCCAACTCTTGTCACGGAACCAGATCTTGACTCCATCGATAGTCTCCACGCGGTCCTCTCTAGTCTCCTCCAAAAGCCTTTCTAAGACTCTCTGTTTGAGTTGATCTGGGCACTCAACCTTGTCTTTGTGAATATGATATTCAGGAAGCTCTTTAACGAGCCTCGAGAATTTCTTCCTAGTCTTCGCAACTATCTCCACAATCAATGCTGATGTCATCGCGCCGTCTCTAACGGCTAGTTGCGGTCCATAGAAGACCCCTCCGTTCTCCTCGCCGCCCAGTTTAGCATTGACCTCCAACATCTTACGAGAAACTATCGTACTCCCAACCTTGGTCCATACAACCTCTCCGCCGTATCTTTCAGCTATCTCCTCAATCATCTGCGATGAACTCACCGGTGTAACTATTCTCTCGTTTGGATTCTCTTTCAGGAAGAACTTCTCAACTATACCGAAGCTCTTATCTCCCCAATGTGGTTGACCTGTCTCATCAACGAAGATCGCCCTATCTGCGTCGCCGTCGTAAGCTATTCCGAGGTTCGATCCTGAAGCTCTAACCGCTTCACATAATGTGCCAAGGTTCTCTAGCATCGGCTCAGGATTCCTTCCCGGGAAAGAGCCGTCTATGTTCGCGTTCACCGTGTAGACCTTGCAGCCCAGTTCTGAGAGAAGGCTAGGAGATACTAGAGCGCCTACGCTATTGGCTGGATCGATGACGACCTTCAGTCTCGCTTTCTCTATCTTCTCTCGATCCACATGGCTTATGATCCCGTCCTTGTAATCTTGAATCGCACCCGTCTTAACATTCATCTTCCCAATAGATTCCCATCCAGCTACTTTCCACCTTCTCTCATAGTAGATTTCTTCAATCTCTACCTCCTTTTCTCGAGAGATCTCTATACCATCGGCGTCCATCACTTTTATTCCGTTGTATTCAGGAGGGTTGTGACTCGCAGTAATAACGACCCCTCCATCGAACCGCCACTTCTTTGTCACGTACTGTAAACCAGGTGTTGGAATCATCTCGACATCGTAGACTGAACATCCCGACGCCATCAAACCGGAAGCGACTGCGCTTGAGAGCAAGGTTCCACTGCTTCTTCCATCTCTCCCAAGCAGTATTCTACCATTATTGAAGATCGTGCCTATCGACTGGCCTATCTCCAAGGCGAATTCTGCCGTCAAATCCTTATTGACTACGCCTCTGATCCCGTTTGTTCCGAAAAGTCTGCGTCTATCCACCAAACCATCTGCCTCGTATACTATTTGATGTGCTCCGGTCCGCGGACGCTACGATCAACCTCTTTGTGAGGACAAACTATGATTTCTGGGCCTAGGTTCACATTATCGCGAACTGAAACGTAATCGCTGACGATAGTTCTCTCTCTTATTTTGACATTCTTCCCGATCACAGCATGCTCTCCTATGATCGAGCCATTGATGGATGAGCGCTCTCTTACTCTCGCTTCTCTGAAGATTATAGATCGTGCTATCCTACTTCCTCTTTCAATCTCGACGTGATCATCAATGGCTGCGTAAGGCCCGATCGAACATCCGTCGCCTATCTTCACCCTCTTGTTTACGACTACCGGAGGAATAAGCCGTGCGTTCCAACTCACATTACTATAATTACCTACTACAGGTGCACTCTTGGAAATTCTTTCGAGAAACCTATGATTCGCCTTCATGTAGTCTTCAAACTTCCCTATGTCAAACCATGGGCCGCCATACTTGAACCCATACAGCTTCTTCATGTTAGCGAGGACCGGGAAAACTTCTCTCTCCACACTGACTTTTCTTCCAGCATCTATATGGTTGAATATATCTGGTTCCATGAGGTACATGCCCGCACTTATCCATCTGCTCGGAGCGTCCCTTTTTTTCGGTTTCTCTATGAAAGCCTCAATTCTTTTCCGATTCGTCATCTTCACGACACCGAACCTGCTCGGATCCGCAACCTTATAGAGGGCTATCGTCGCGACCGCTCTGTTCTTTCTATGCGCCTCTAACATGGACCTGACTGGGACTTCAGAAAGAATATCGCCATTCATCGCTAGAAAAACCTCCTCGTCCCCGAGAAGTCTTTGAGCCTGTTTAATCGGGCCTCCTGTTCCTAAGGGGATCGGATCCGTTGAGTATCTAATCTTAACGCCATTGAATTTTGTCTTGAAATGCCTTCTCAACTTGTCAGCCAAATAATTGACCGCAAGAATAATCTCGTCAACACCTTCCTTGGCAAGGTGCTCTAAAGTCCATTCAAGCATCGGTCTTCCAGCGATCGGGAAGAGCAGTTTAGGTCTTGTGCAACTTAAGGGGCGGAGCCTAGTTGCATATCCGCCGGCGAGTATCAGCGCCTTCATCTACTCCTCACACATCCAGATGTATTATTAGATTTCAGAGCTACTCCTCAATAAGCTTGTTAAAGAATTGGGTCTACACGCAGAAATCTTTGTACTCTCGAAAGATCTCTCCGTAGGCCCTGCAGAAGTAGTAGCACGCTTTCTTGAGTCCATTCTTCCCTCCTTTAGTCAGCTTATAGATCCTCTTCCTCTCATGCCTACTAGATCTCACTAAGCCTCTCCTCTCCAAATCCCTCAGCGCGGGATACAAAGTGCCTGGATTCGGCTTCTCTCCTTTCCTCATCGCCAACTCTTTGGCAATCTCTTGCCCGTACATATCCCTCTTGGAGAGCAACCAAAGTATGAGGAATGAAAGTAGCCCCCGCATATCGCAGCATTCAGGAGGGCCGCGCCCACCTCTAACTGATCTACTTGACATATTTCGTTCAGGAGACTGTTGCCTCGAATACATTTAAATAATGCTGTTTTTCAACTATTGGGCATCCAATATCCGGAGCGGCGTGAAGATGAAAGATAGTGAGATCAAGAGAGTTGTAAAGAAGACCTATGCCAAGGTCGCCTCTTCAGGATGCTCTTGTTGCGGCGATTCGTCTTGGATGCCTACTGATAGTGAACTGGCTAGACTGGTTGGATATTCGCATGACGAATTGAAGGATCTACCCAAGAAATCTGTAGACACATTTGCCGGATGCGGTAATCCCTTGGCGCTATCTGAATTGAAGACGGGAGAAACTGTTCTTGACATAGGGTCAGGAGGAGGCTTCGACGCCTTTCTCGCAGCCAAGAAAGTCGGTACTACGGGAAGAGTGGTAGGCATTGATTTCACGGAAGAGATGATTCGAAGAGCGACGAGAAACGCTAAAGAACTTGGTCTCAAGAACGTTGAATTTCGGCTTGGAGACGCGGAAGATATGCCTGTTGAATCAAACTCTGTAGACGTCGTCATCAGTAATTGCGTCATAAATTTGGCTCCTGATAAAGACAAGGTCTTCAAGGAAGCTTATCGTGTACTCAAGCCAAGAGGAAGGATGATTATCTCTGATATAGTTACTGATGGAGGATTGCCGGATGAGGTTCGTAAAGACCCTCGGCACTGGGCTGCATGTATTGCTGGGGCAGTCGAGATAGAGGATTACCTAAGGAAGATTCGGAACGCAGGATTCGAGCAGGTCAAGGTGCTCTCTAGAAAACGTCTCGCCAAGACTATTCTGAGCGTAGAGGTCAAGGCTCAAAAGCTTGGAAACTGACGTTTCACCCAAAACAGTTACTTGCAACCTTCAGAGTAGCCCTTATCTCGTCCGTACTTGTTAAGCCGACAGTAAGCCCGTCAACTCTATCCTTTAAGAACTGGAATGCCTCAGCCGGTTCCAACCTGCCAGCGGCAAGCGACTTCATAGCGATGATCTTCTTCCCAACCCTCCTCGCGGACTTTGCAGCTTCAAGAGTTGATTCAAATGAGGGGTCCATAAAGACTCCGATCTTGTTGAAAGGAATCAGCATCACCCTGACTTCCTCAATGGCCGCCGCTTTCCTAACCATGGTTCCAGGTGTGTGACTGGCAATTCCGGCAATTCCATCTTTTATGGCTTGCAGGGTTCGCCGGAGTCTATCTGGAGCCTTGCCGAGGATTCTATCAGTGTACGAACCGTGCGTCACAATTGACTGCGCTTTCAGCCGCTTCATTGTCTCTACCTCACTAGAGATCTCTCCGAGACCGGTGCTCCCCATTATGAATATCTCAGTGCCCGTGGCCCTAACAGCCTCCTGAACGGCCATCAGAATAGGTGGACAGCAGATCGCTTGGACAGCATTACAGCCCAGATTGACACACTCGATGATTATCTTCGTCATGTTCTCAGGGTTCTCGTAGAATTGACTATAGTAGAGGTTGGATCTCTCTCCGAATTGCCCTGCACCCATGAACGGTGAGGTCCCGAGAAGAACTTTCGGAAAACTCCTCCCGTCTACTTCGAGCATCCCAAACCTATATTCGTCACTGAACTCTCTCATTCTCTCACTAATTCAATTTCGAAAGTTACATCTATGATGTAAGGGTATCCATTGCTAAGTGGTATGGGGGCTGAGGCGATCGAAGACAATACTGAGGAACCTCACCGATCAGGAAGACTTGAGGAGGTCCCCTCGCGTTGGTAAGAACGTAGCAGCTGGAATCAGAAAGATGCTGGAATGAATCTACTTGAAAGGCGTCTATACTTTGATCATTCAATTCAAAGCTCCCGTCAACATCAGGATCGGTGCACTTGGACGAATTAGACTGCCGAGGGGCAAATACTTCTACACTGGGTCGGCACGTGGAAGTGGATCATCATCCATCGAAGCTAGAATAAGCAGGCATTTACGTAAATCGAAGAGGAACTTCTGGCATATTGACTACCTTCTCAAGCACGAACTATCTCAGATACTTGCAGTCATCTACTCTGAAACCAAGAGAAGGATGGAATGCAAAGTGAACGAATCTATACGTAAGGGATTGAAGGTGTCTTCTCCAGTTCCGCATTTCGGTTCGGGTGATTGCACGTGTCATACCCATCTATTTCAGATAGACGACGACAGATCTGTTGAACAATTGATCCGCGCAGTAAGAGCTTCGTATAGGCGATTACATTTAGATTCAACATTTCTCCGCTATTCCCGCCCGAGGTTGTGCTCTTAAGGTTGAGGTAACGTTGAAGGAGTGAGGGTGAGAGGTTGAGCTATGAGAAGCTTATCAAGGCAGCGATGGGAGGAGCCCCATTCGACCTTTTGATCGAGAACACGCAAATCGTCAACGTCTATACAGGCGAGGTCTATCATGCGGCTATCGGAATATTCGGAAACCGAATCGCATATGTTGGTGAGGATTCAAGAACTTTGAAGTCGAAGCAAAAATTCAATGCGCATGGATGGTACGCGATTCCAGGACTTGTCGACTCGCATCTTCATATTGAGAGTAGCATGGTGACACTACCTCGCTTTGCTGAGGCGGTCCTACCTCACGGCACCACAACGGTCGCTATAGATCCACATGAAATCGCCAACGTTCTCGGGACTGGAGGAGTGAGAATGATGCTCGATTCAAGTAGAGGCCTACCGCTCAAGGTCCACGTTCTTGTGCCCACATGTGTCCCTTCAGTGCCGAAGGCCGAGACCTCCGGCGCCGAGCTAGATGCTGATGATGTAGCTGAGATGCTAAGTTGGGACCGCGTGATAGGATTGGCCGAAGTCATGGATTACGCCGGCGTCATTGGCCTTGAGGGTAGGATAACGAGGATAGTCAAGACTGGAAGAAGATCCGGCAAGATCTTGGATGGTCATGCATGTCTCATCTCAGGGAGAGAGCTGAATGCTTACATAGCTGCTGGGATAGACTCGGACCATGAGAACTTCAATCTCCCAAGTGTTCTGGAGAAGCTTAGGTTAGGGATGTTTGTTAAGCTCAGGAAGATGTTG